>DASSGK010000342.1:0-39500 GCA_035693505.1 Vicinamibacterales bacterium | reverse complement strand
TCTGCGGATGGAAGACGAGCTGCACAAGCGCGTCCTCAGCCAGGAGAAGGCGATCTCGGCGCTCTCGCGCGCCATCCGCCGGTCGCGCGCGGGGCTCAAGAACCCGAACCGGCCCGTCGGCAGCTTCGTGTTCCTCGGGCCGACCGGCGTCGGCAAGACGGAGCTGGCCCGCGCGCTGGCGAACTTCCTCTTCGGCAGCGACCACGCGCTCATCCGCTTCGACATGTCGGAATACATGGAGAAGCACTCGGTCAGCAAGCTGATCGGCTCGCCCCCCGGATACGTCGGCCACGAGGAAGGCGGTCAGCTGACGGAGAAGGTCAAGCGCAACCCGTACTCCGTCGTGCTGCTCGACGAGGTGGAGAAGGCGCATCCGGACATCTTCAACATCCTGCTGCAGGTGTTCGAGGACGGCCATCTCACGGACGGCCTCGGCAACCGGGTCAACTTCAAGAACACGATCATCATCATGACGTCGAACATCGGCGCTCGCTTCATCCAGAAGAAGAGCTCGATGGGGTTCCAGTCCTCCGACACGCTGACCATCGACAAGAGCGTGAACGACATGGTCCTCGGCGAAGTGAAGCGGACGTTCAATCCCGAGTTCATCAACCGCATCGACGAGATCATCGTGTTCGAGGCGCTGTCAGACGACGATCTGCGGCGAATCATGGGGCTGCTCGTTACGCAGCTGAACGAAAACCTGGTGGACCGAAAGCTCAGCATCTCGCTGACGCCGGAAGTCGTCGACTGGATTATCGAAGTCACGTGCAAGGACCGCTCATACGGTGCGCGTCCGCTGCGGCGCGCGATTCAGCGGTACGTCGAAGATCCGCTCTCGGAGGAGCTCATCCGCGGTCATCTCCGCGGCGGTGAGATTGAGGTGTACCTGGACGCCGGCCAGCTGTCCTATCGTCCGGCCGGCGAGCTGGAAGCGGGCCGGAAGCTGGCATGAGAATCGGGCTATCCCATTGAGTGATTGGGTAATCTGGTAATCTGGTCATCGATTATCCAATTACCCGGTTGCCCGATTACCCGATGCCAGTGCTCAGAGCAGTCCCCGACTGAATGGCCCGCTCCTCAGTCTAAGATAGCGAAAATGTGTATCTCGTTGCGTCCGCTTGCCGTGGCGGCGCTTACCCTTAGCACCGCTGCGACCGTGGCCGCCCAGGAGCAGCCGGCGGCCGCGCTGCCTCCAGCCAACGTCTGCGGCCAGCAGATTCCTCCGCGTAACCAGCCGCCGGCCGGGCATGCGCCCGTGGTCCTCTTCATCGCTCCGTGTTTCGAGGCGCAGGGGAACCAGTCGGTCATCGACGCGCAGACCTATCTCTATTACATCCAGCAGAAGTTCAGCACGCCGTCTCAGAACCAGTGGGTCAACTACGACGAGACGAGCGAGAAGACGATCATCGACGATTTCCACCGGCTGTGGAACACGAACTTCCTCGACAACCTCTGGATTGACGTCAGCGACTACAAGTTCCCCAACGGGACGATCGGAAAGATCGTCACGTACAACATGGAGGAGCGGCAGCGCGTCAAGATCGTCGACTATGTTGGGTCCAAGAAGATCGAGGTCTCGAAGATCGACGAGAAGCTGAAGGACGCGAACGCGCAGATCCGCCTCGACACGTTCATCGACCCGGGCCTCGTGCGCAAGGTCGAGGGGATCGTGCGCGACATGCTGCGGGAGAAGGGCTTTCAGTTCGCCACCGTCTCGCACGACATCAAGGAGATTCCCGGCGGCCCGAAGCTGATTCACCTGACCTTCAACATGGACGAAGGCCCCAAGGTGAAGATCCGGAAGATCGAGTTCACGGGGAACAAGGCCGTCAGCGACCGTACCCTCCGGGGTCAGCTGAAGGAGAACAAGGCCCAGGAGGGGTTTACCGACTTCATTCACTTCCCCAGCTGGTTCCTTAGCCTCATCGGTGATCACGGCACCTATCAGGAGGCGAAGTTCGACGAGGACGCCGAGAAGGTGGTCTCGTACTATCGCGACCAGGGATACCTGCGCGCCAACGTCGGCGTGCCCGAGCTCAAGGAAGTCGAGGACTCGACCGACAAGAAAACGCGGTGGGTCGAGCTCCGTGTGCCGGTGACGGAAGGGCCGCGATACAAGGTCGGGTCATTCGACGTCGCGGGCAACACCGTCGTGAAGTCCGAGTTCCTCAAGCCGCTGTTCAAGATGAACCCCGGGGAGTACTACGGCGAGAAGCGGATTCGTAAGGGACTGGAAAAAGCGCGCGAGATCTACGGCACCGGCGGCTACTACGAGTTCACCGGGTTCCCCGACTACAAGTTCCACGACGATCCGAACCCGAACGAGCCGGACGCGCCCGAGTCGCTGAGAGCGCCCGAAGCACCCAAAGCCAAGAACGACGCGCCAATCGTCGACGTCACGATGCGGATGCAGGAAGGGCAGCAGTTCTTCGTCAACCGCATCACCTTCACCGGGAACACCACGACACGCGACAACGTGATCCGCCGCGAGATGCGGCTCGTCGAGGACGGTGTCTTCAATACCGAGGCGTTGAAATTCAGCGTCAAGCGCCTGAATCAGCTCGGGTACTTCAAGGCGCTCGAGGGCAAGCCGGGCGAGGTCGACGTCCAGAAAGTGCCGAACGAGACCAACAAGGTCGACGTGAAGCTGAAGCTCGAAGAGCAGAACCGCAACCAGCTCACCTTCGGCGCGGGTGTGTCGGAGTTCGAGGGCTTCTTCGGACAGCTGTCGTTCCAGACGGCGAACTTCCTCGGACGCGGCGAGAGCCTCACGCTCTCGCTGTCGGCGGGCTCGCGTGCGCAGAACTACTCGGTGTCGTTCAGCGAACCGTTCCTGTTCGATCGCAACATCACCGGCGGCGCGAACGTGTTCAAGGCCAACGTCCGCTACATCGGCCAGTTCACGCAGGAATCGTCCGGCGCGGTGCTGACGATGGGCTTCCCGATCAGCGGCTTCTCGCGGATGTTCGTCAACTACAGCTACGAGCGTGTCCGCGTCACCGAGATCGCCGACGTCTACCAGTCGCCCGACGTGCTCGCACGCAACCCGTTCCTGCGCGACTCGCTGCTCCTCGGCGTCGGCGGCGAGCGCATCATCAGCAAGGTCGTTCCGTCGTACGTCTACAACACGGTCGACCAGCCGATCTTCCCGACGTCGGGCAAACGGTTCACGACGTCAATCGACCTGGCCGGCCTCGGCGGCAACACGAACTTCTACAAGCCGATGGTCGAGGGTGTCTGGTTCATCAAGCAGGCGCCCAGGCTGACGCTCGGGATGCGCGCGCAAGCCGAGTACATCCACGTGTTCACCGGCTCACGGGAGCTCCCGATCTTCCAGAAGCTGTTCCTCGGCGGCGAGTACAGCGTGCGAGGCTTCGACATCCGGACCATCGGTCCGCAGGATCCGGTCACGGGACTCGTACTGGGCGGAAACAAGAGCCTGCTGTTCAACGTGGAAGAGCAGATCACCATCGCGGGTCCGGTCCGGCTGATTTTCTTCTACGATGCCGGCCAGGTTCAGGCAGGCCCGACGCTGGTGGCGCCTCCCGTCTATGTGCCGGCCGGGGGAGATTTGGACTGGCACGTGGTTCCGGGCTCCGGCTTCAACATGCAGGACTGGAAGACGTCGACCGGCGCCGAGGTGCGTTTCTTCATGCCGGTGCTGAACGTGCCCTTCCGGCTCATCTTTGCGTACAATCCACAACGCAGCGGCGTGCTGGACAATACGCTGCAACCGCAGAAGGGCTTCCAATTCCGCTTCGCGGTGGGCTCAACATTCTAGAAATCCGGTTATTTGTTCATCGGGTGATCCGGTCATTGGATCTTTAGGTAATTACTAGACAGCCAGATGACCAAATGGCCCGATGTAGTGTAAAATCAACAGCTTCCGAAACTTTGAAAGGATTCATCGTAATGAAAGGTTCTGCTCTAGCCGCGTCGGTTGCTCTCACAATTTTCGCGCTGAGCGCCGCCCCGGTGCTCGCGCAGACGCCGGCCGCGCCGGCAAAGCCCGCGACGCCCGCACCGGCGCCGCAGCAGCCTGCGACGCCCCCACCGCCGGCGCAGCCGCCGGCGCCGTTCCCGGCAGGCGCGAAGATCGCGTTTTTCAACCCGCAGGCGGTGTTCCAGGCGTCGGCCGACGGCCGGGCGGCGGTCACCCGCGTGAACGCGCTGATCCAGAAGAAGCAGACCGAGAACGCCGACAAGGCGAAGCTGCTTCAGGGCAACCAGCAGAAGCTCCAGACGAGCGGCAGCGTCATGAACGAGACCGCGCGTGTCCAGCTCGAGAAAGAGATCGAGAAGCAGCAGAAGGACGCCGAACGCTTCCAGCAGGACGCGCAGGCCGAGATCAACGAGCTGCAGCAGGAAGTGCAGAACGAGTTCGTGAAGAAGCTGTCGCCGATCGTCGAGCAGATCGCGGTCGAAAAAGGGCTGCACCTCGTGTTCAACGCGTCGGAGTCTGGCCTCGCCTGGGCGACGCCTGGCCTCGATCTCACGCAGGAAGTGATCAAGAAGCTGGACGCGCAGGCCAAGCCCGCGACCGCGCCGAAGAACTAGTCGTCGCGCGCATTGCTAATTGCAAAATGCAAATTGCTCAATAAATCAGCAATCAGCGTTTTGCAATTAGCATTGGTCTGATCGTGTTGAACATCCCCATCCTCCTCGACCGCCTCTGCTACCGGCAGCCGTCTTTTCTCGTAGACGCGATTACCGAGCACGACGCCGGTCGTCGTCTCGTCGCCGTCAAGAACGTCACGGTCAACGAGGAGTTCTTTCAAGGCCACTTTCCAGGCGCGCCGGTGCTGCCGGGCGTGATGATGCTCGAGTCGCTGTCGCAGGTAGCGGCCATGCTGCTCCTGCATCGCGAAGGCGCGTCGCCCAACGCCCGGGTCTATCTGCGCGGCATCAACGACGCCAAGTTCCGGCGGCAGGTGTTTCCAGGCGATCAGCTTCGGCTCGAGGTCACGCTGGGGCAGCGCCGGACGTCGCTCGCGCGGGCGCAGGCGGCCGCCATCGTCGGCGATCAGGTCGTCGCGGAGGCCGAACTGCTGCTGGGTCTCGTCGCCGATGAAACCCACATCCACGAGTCGGCGATCGTGCACCCGGGTGCGCACGTGGGCCGTGGCACGACCGTCGGCGCGCACGCCATCGTCGGGCCGCAGGTGCGGATCGGGGAGAACTGCCGGATCGGCGCCTCTGTCGTGCTCGATGGGCGGACGGAGCTTGGCGACGACTGCGAAGTCTATCCGTTTGCCTCGATTGGACAGGTTCCGCAGGACCTCAAGTTTCACGGCGAGGACACGCAGCTCGTCATCGGCCGCCGGAACATCTTCCGGGAATTCGTCACCGTCCACCGCGGCACCGCGGGCGGCGGCGGCGTGACGCGCATCGGCGATCGGAACGTGTTCATGGCCTACGTGCACGTCGCGCACGACTGCCACGTCGGCAACAGCACGATCTTCGGCAACATGGCGACGCTCGGCGGCCACGTGACCGTCGAAGACTACGCGAACATCAGCGCCGGGTCGGGCATTCATCAGTTCTGCCGCGTCGGCCGGCACGCCTTCATCGGCGGCTATTCCGTCGTGACGAAGGACGCGCTGCCGTTTGCGCGCACCGTCGGCAGCCGCCCGGCGCGAATCTACGGCGCGAACACCGTCGGCCTCGTCCGCCGCGGGTTCACCGCGGACGTCATTGCGAAGCTGAAACGCTCATTCCGCTATCTGCTGCAATCGAAGCTCAACACCACGCGCGCGCTTCAGCAGATCGAACAGGACCAGTCGCTCGCCTGCGCCGAAGTGCAGTACCTCATCGACTTCATCCGCTCGTCGCAGCGCGGTGTCATCCTCCGCCGCGCCTCGCGCCGTGCCGAGGAAGTGGTCGCGGACGAGTAGCGAACGACCCATCATGGCGAATGGCTTATGGCTCATGGCATATCGTCGATGGACGTTGTCCGTCCCCATGAACCATACGCCATCAGCGATCAGCCATCAGCCATGACATGCGTCTAGGCCTTATCGCCGGCAACGGGCGGTTTCCCTTCCTTGTTCTCGACGCGGCTCGAGGCGCCGGCCATGAGGTCACCGTCGTCGGCCTCAAGGACGAAACGTTTCCGGAGCTGGCCGACCTGGCGGCCCGTCCTCCCGCAGCGGCCTTCCACTGGATTTCGCTCGGTCAGCTCGGTACCTTGCTCAAGCTGTTCAAGGATGCCGGGGTGACGCAGGCCGTGATGGCGGGGCAGGTCAAACACTTCAAAGTCTTCGATGTGATGAAGAGCGCCGATGCCGCGCTGCTCAGCGTCCTGTTCCGGCTGCCCGCGAAGAATACCGACGGCCTGATCGGCGGCATCGCTGACGCGATGCGCGACAAAGGGATTGAGCTGCTGAACTCGACCGCCTTCCTGAAGCCGCTGCTGGCGAAAGAAGGCACGCTGACGCGGCGGGGCCCGGACGAGGCCGAACGGGCGGATCTCGAGTTCGGGTACCGGATTGCCGATATCGTCGCCGGCCTCGACATCGGCCAGACGATCGCGGTGAAGTCGGCAGCCGTCGTTGCGGTCGAAGCGATGGAAGGGACTGACGCGATCATTGCGCGCGCCGGCCAGATTGCCGGCCCTGGCGTGCGGATTGTGAAGGTTGCGAAGCCGAACCAGGATATGCGCTTCGACGTGCCCGTGGTCGGCGTGTCGACGATAGAGGCAATGAAGGCGTCCGGAGCCACGATCCTCTCGGTTGACGCAGAAAAGACGCTGATGATCGATGGCGAGGCGATCGTGAGAGCAGCCGACGAAGCCGGCATCTGTATCGTGGGCAGAGCAGGAGCCAAGTGAGCCTTCGCGTTGCGGTCATCGGTGTGGGCCACCTTGGCAAGCATCACGCGCGCATCCTGTCGTCGCTGCCGGGAGTCGATCTGGTGGCCGTCGTCGACACGAACCGTTCGCGGGCCGACGAAATTGCGGCGGCTAGTGGCACCCGCGCGGCATACCATTGGCGCGACGTCGCCGGTCAGGTGGATGCGGTCACCGTTGCCGTCCCGACTGAGATGCATCCCGAGATCGCGCTTCCGTTCCTCAAAGCGCGTGTGCCGGTCCTCGTGGAGAAGCCGATTGCACGCACCCTGTTCGAAGCGGACGGGATGATCGACGCGGCGGCCGACGCCGGCGTGATCCTGGCGGTCGGTCAGACCGAACGCTTCAATCCGGCGCTTGCCGCGGCACGCCCGCTCGTCACGGATCCCCGCTTCATCGAAGTGCACCGCCTTGGCGCGTTCCCGGATCGGAGCCTCGACATCGACGTGGTCTTCGATCTGATGATTCACGATCTGGACGTGGTGCTTTCCCTGGTCGATTCCGACGTCGAATCGCTCGAGGCGGTCGGCGTGCCTGTCGTGACGAACCGCGTGGATATTGCCAACGCGCGTCTCAGGTTCGCCAACGGGTGCATCGTCAACCTGACGGCGAGCCGCATCAGCCGCGATCGCGTGCGCAAGATCCGCTTCTTCCAGCCTTCCACCTACGTGTCGATCGACTATGCGACGCAAAAGCTCGAGGTGTATCGCCTCGTGAAAGGCGCCGGACCCTTCGACGCAGCTCAGGGCAGGCCGTCGATCGAAGGCGGCGAAACCGCGGTGGCCAGCGAAGAGCCGCTGAAGCGCGAACTGGCGGACTTCGTGGAAGCGATCGCGCAGCGCCGCGCGCCGGTGGTCACGGGAGAAGCCGGCCGCCGCGCGCTCGCCCTCGCGCAGGAGATCGTCGATAAGATGGACGGGGAAGTTGGAGCGCGAAGGCTTTAGCCGAGCGATATGTATTCAGACCTCAACGATTTCCTCGCCGACCTCGACAAGCGGAAGCTGCTCGCGCGGATCAGCGATGGCTTGAGCCCCGACCTCGAAATCGCGGCCGTCACCGACCGTGTCTGCAAGACCCCCGGCGGCGGCCCCGCGCTGCTCTTCGAGAAGCCCACCGGCTTCGACATCCCGGTCGCCAGCAACGTCTACGGATCGAACGAGCGAATGTGCCTCGCGCTGGGCGTGAAGACGCTCGACGATCTGGCCAGGGAGATCGACGAGCTGATGACGCCGCAGATGCCCGAGGGGATCATGGATGCGCTGAAGATGCTGCCGATGGTCGGCCGTCTTCGCGACCTGATGCCGAAAACGGTGAAGGACGCTCCGTGCCAGGAGATCGTCGACCGCGATGGCACGCTCGACGCCTTGCCGATTCTGAAATGCTGGCCCGACGATGGCGGGAAGTACATCACCTTTCCGCTCGTGTTCACGAAGGATCCCGAGACCGGCATGCGCAACATCGGCACCTACCGGATGCAGGTGTACGACGGCCGCACGACCGGGATGCACTGGCAGCGGCACAAGGGCGGCGCGCAGCACCATCGTGTGGCCGAGAAGATGGGGAAGCGCCTCGACGTGGCCGTTGCGCTCAGCGCCGAACCGGTCCTTCCGTATTGCGCGACGGCGCCGATGCCCGAGGGACTCGACGAACTGCTGCTCGGCGGTTTTCTGTCGAGGAAGCGCATCGAGCTCGTGAAGTGCGTGACCGTCGATCTCGAGGTGCCGGCGAGCTCGCACATCGTCCTCGAAGGCTACGTCGAGCCGGGTGAGCGGCGGCGCGAAGGGCCCTTTGGCGATCACACCGGGCTGTACTCGCAGCCCGATGATTTCCCGGTCTTCCACCTCACCTGCATCACGCGGCGAAAAAAACCGACGTACCTGACCACGGTCGTCGGCATCCCGCCGATGGAGGACTTCTACCTGGGGCTCGCCAGCGAGCGAATCTTCCTCCCGATGATTCGAAAGACACTGCCGGAAATCCAGGACATGCACTTTCCGGCCGAGGGGATCTTTCACAACCTGGTGCTGGTTTCCATCGACAAACGCTATCCGGGCCACGCACGCAAGATCATGAATGCCTTCTGGGGACTCGGACAGCTGATGTTCTCCAAGACGATCGTGGTCGTCGACAAGGACGTCGACGTGCATGACCTCAGTCAGGTCGCGTGGATCGTCGGAACCCATTACGATCCGCTGCGGGATATCCAGATGACGAAGGGTCCCGTGGACGATTTGGACGACGCGGCCGATCTGCCGGCTTATGGCGGCAAGATGGGGATCGATGCGACGAGGAAATGGGCGTCCGAAGGCTATACGCGCAGCTGGCCGTCGCGCGTGGTGACCACGGAGGCCGCCGGCCGCCGCGCGGCTGAGATCCTGTCGAAGCTGCGCCGTTGATCTAAAGGTGCAGTGCGGACCTTCAGGTCCGCCTTGTGTCGGCAGGCCTGAAGGCCTGCACTACATCACCATGAGAACGCTGTGGTTTCGACTGTCACATATCGAAACTAACCGCCGTCGTGTTCGCTCCGCTGACGACGACGCCCACGCGTTCCCCCGCCGCCGGCTGATACGCGCCGGAGAGTATCGCCGCGAACGCCGTGCAGCCGCCCGGTTCGACAACGAGCCGCAGCGACTCCCACAACATCTTCTGCGCCATGCGAATCGCGTGGTCGGTCACCAGGACCACGCGCTCCACGTGTTCGCGGGCGATGGGAAACATCAGTTCCCCGACCTGCTTCGGCGCGAGTGAGTCCGCGGCGACGCTGCCTGCCGGCGCGTCCACCGGCTTACCGGCCTTCAGCGCTTCGGCCAGCGTCGGCGCTCCTTCCGGTTCGACCGCGATGACGCGCGTCTTCGATTCGTACCACGCGGCGATCCCTCCGATCAGTCCCCCGCCGCCGACCGCGACGAGGACTGTGTCGAGCTCCGGCGCCTGCTGCGAGAGTTCCAGAGCAAGCGTGCCCTGGCCCAGGAGGGTTTCGACCTGGTCGAACGCATGGACCGGCATCGCGCCAGACGTGGCGGACCACTCGACGCTCGCCGCGAGAGCCTCGGCATACCGTTCGCCGACGATGGTCAGTTCCGCGCCGTACAACCGGATGCGATCGATCTTCGCGGGTGAAGACACGGTCGGCACGAAGATGCGCGCGGGCAGAGACAGTCTCATCGCGGCGTACGCGACGGCCGCGCCATGATTGCCACCCGACGCTGCGACGACGCCGGCTCTCGGCGGGTGACGGGTCAGAAGATTGGCGAACGCGCCGCGCGTCTTGAACGATCCGGCATGCTGAAGGTGTTCGAGCTTCAGCGTCAGCGGGAATGGCGGCAGGCCGAAATCGGCGCCGGTGATGGCGACAATCGGCGTGCGTCTGATGTGCGGCGCGATGACTGGATGAATGCGTTCGATGTCGGAGCGGGAAACCGCGGAATCCATGACGCTCGATTCTACGCGACCGGCAGTGTCTCGCCGAACCGGGCCGCGCCGGCCGGCGCCGGTCGGATTGCACCGGCGGTGACGCGCAGGCATACTCTGCCCATGACCCGTATTCGAATCGTGCTCGTCCTGGCTGGCCTTGTCACAGGCACATTCCTGTTTCACGCGCCCTTCGACTCGCCGGGCAGCAACGTCCTCGCTCAGGGCAGGCAGGACGCGGCGTACAAGTTCACCGAGATCGTCCCGGGCGTGTACAGCGCGATTGGCACCGGCGCGATGAACGTGGGATCGAACTCCGCGGTCATCGTCAACAGGGACGAGGTGATGATCGTCGACTCTCACATCTCGCCGGAGTCGGGCCGCGCCATGCTGCAGGAGATCAAGAGCATCACCGACAAGCCGGTGCGCTTCCTCATCAACACGCACTTCCACTACGACCACACGAACGGCAATCAGGCGTTTCCTGCCGGCGTCGACATCATCGGCCACGAGTTCACGCGCCGGAAGCTGACGGGCGATGTGCTCGAGAAGGGGATGTTTGCCGACCTTTTGAAAGGGCTGCCCAAGCAGCTCGACGACCTCAAGGCCCGCGCCGCCAGCGAGGCTGACGCGGCGGCGAAACAGCGTCTCCAGCAGCAGGTGGGCGTGCAGACGGCGTTCGCCAGCAGCCTCAAGGATTTGAAAGTCACGCCGCCCAATGTGACGCTGGTCGATCGGATGACGCTCTTCCGCGGCGATCGCGAAATCCGCCTTCTCTATCTCGGTCACGGCCACACGGGCGGCGACGTCGTCGTGTACCTCCCGAAGGAAAGGGTGCTGTGCACCGGCGATCTCCTGGTGCACGACGTCGCGAACCTGATCGACGGTTACGTGAACGAGTGGCCGGACGCGCTCGAGAAGCTCAAGCCGATCGACTTTGTCGATGTCATCCCTGGCCACGGCGAGCCCTTCAAAGGCAAGGAGCGCGTCGACTGGTTCCAGGCCTATCTGCGCGACTTGTGGAAACAAGGCACCGCGCTCCATGACGCCAAGGTGCCGGCCGCGGATGCGGCCAGGCGGATTGACATGACCGCACACAAGGCGCACTACCCGGCGATCACCGCTCCGGGCGTGAATCTGCCGGCGGTGCTGCGGATGTACGAGGTCATGGAGGGGCGAGCGGACCAATAGCAAGCTCCTTGCAGGAGATGGGGTATGGCCACCACAACCACTACGACGCCGTTTGTGATGCGACTCATCGGTGCGCTGGCGCTTGACCCCGTGACGTACGAGGAGGTCGAGGCAGATCGGTCAGCTACCGGCCAGGCTCTGCTTGTCGTCGTCCTATCCAGTGTGGGTGCCGGCATTGGCGCCCGAGGTCTGGGCAGCGGCTCGCCGGCGAACACGGTGTTCCTCAGCGCGCTCTCGATTCTGGCGTGGGCGGCATGGGCACTCCTGACGTATCAAATCGGCGTAAGGCTGATGCCGGCGCCGGAGACGCGCTCCGACGTCGGGGAATTGCTTCGCACCATCGGCTTTTCGGCGGCGCCGGGCATCTTGCGGATTTTCGGCATCGTGCCGGGAGCCGCCATTCCGGCGTTCGTCATTACAGCAGTCTGGATGCTCGCGGCGATGATCGTCGCGGTGCGGCAGGCCCTGGACTACAAGAGCACGGCGCGCGCAATCGCGGTCTGCAGCCTCGGGTGGGTGCTGACGATTGTCATCGCCGTCGGGCTCGGGTTGGTCTTCGGTCCAGCCGTGTCATAAACTAAGGACAGATGAAGCGGATTCTTTGGGTTGTTCTGGGTTCGACGTTGGTTGCAGCCGGGTGTTCGGATCCTGTCGCTCCGGTCACGCCCACGCCGGCCACGCCGACGATTACTGAAACATTCAGCGACACGCTGCTCGTCGGAGGCGCGAACACACACCAGTTCCTCGTGACGAGCATTGGCGGCATCAAGGTCACGCTGACGGCGGTGGTCCCGGGCGCCGCCGTGGGCCTCGGGGTCGGATTCCCAAGCCTCGGAAGCTGCTCGCTTCTGGACAGCGTTCAGACCGTGGCGGGCAACTCTATTCAGCTGGCCGGCACCGCGACGGCACCCGGAAACCTCTGCGTCGAGATCTACGACGTCGGAAACCTCGTCGAGCCGGCCGCCTATACGATCAACGTGCTGCACTCGTGATCTCCGCCGCGGAACTCACCAGTCTCGCCTCCTCGCACGACATCATCAGCATCGGGATGCTCGCCGACGATCTCCGGCGCCAGCGCCACGGCGCGAGGACGACGTTCGTCCGCGTCGCGACGACATCCGCCGGTGTTGGTTCGCCGGTGATCCGTCCACCCTCCGCAGGTGAGCTGCGGATCGTGGGCGAGCCGGAAAGCCGGGCGGCCGCCGTCGAACGCGTGCGTGAGGTCGCTGCGGCGGCTTCGGGAGCCGCGGTCACCGCGTTTTCGCTCGCCGACCTCGAATCGCTGTCGGCGCGCGATGGCGTCACGCTCCGTGCTTTGCTCGAAGAGCTGCGCGCGGCCGGACTCGAGCTCGTTGCCGAAGCGCCGATCGATCGCCTTCAGGATCCCCGGCGCTCGATTGAGGAGGTCAACATCGCCGGCCTGTCGCTCGCGCGGCTGACGCTGGAGCGGATGGCATCCGCGGATCCGATGCCCCAATTGAAAGCAGTCGCCGATCTTCAGCGCTCGGTCGCGGTGATCCGTGCGTTCGCGCCGCTTCCACGGCGCGTCAACCCTGCCGCGCCGACCACGGGATTCGAGGACGTGAAGCACGTGGCCCTGGCGCGTCTGGTCGTCGACAACGTGCCGTCGATTCAGGTCGACTGGTCGCTCTACGGCCCAAAGCTCGCCCAGGTCGCGCTCACCGTGGGCGCCGATGACGTGGACGGCGTATCGGCGGAGGACGAGACCGGCGAAGGGCGGCGCCGCGCGCCGCTCGAAGAGATTCGCCGGAACATCATCGCCGCCGGACTCGAGCCTGTGGAGCGCAACGGCCGGTTCGATCGTCTCGCATGACGCCGATCCGGCTCGGCGCCGTCGGATACCTGAATGCGCGTCCGCTCGTCTACGGTCTCGAGCGCGAGCCGCGGTTCGAACTCCGCTACGACATCCCCTCTGAGTGCGCCAGGTTGCTGCACGCACACGCCATCGACGTGGGATTGATTCCGTCGATCGAGTACTTGCGCGGGCCGCAATCGTACGCGTTCGTGCCCGGCCCGGCGGTCACATCACGCGGGCCGGTGGCGTCGGTTGCGATCTACACTCGCGTCGATCCGCGCGACATCCGGACGATCGCGATGGACACAAGCTCCCGCACATCGGTCGCGCTCTCGACGGTGATGCTGCGCCGCGCCTTTGGCGTGACACCCGATGCGTTGCCGATGGCGCCGGATCTCGAGCCGATGCTTGCCGCCGCCGACGCGGCCCTGATCATCGGCGACACCGCGCTGTTCCTGGATCACCAGTCCGTCAACCTCAATCCGCCATCCGCGATACAGAAGATCGACCTCGGCCAGCTCTGGACCGAATCGACCGGGCTGCCGTTCGTCTATGCCGTGTGGGCCGGGTGGCCGGGGGCTCTCGGCTCCGACGAGGTCCGCGTGCTCCAGCGCGCACGCGACGAAGGCGTTGCGCAGTCGGACCAGGTGGCATGCGGCTATTATCCGGACGACCCCGGGCGGCAGGCTGTCGCGAAGCGGTACCTGCGCGATAATATTCAGTACTTCCTCGGCGACGAGGAGCTCGAAGGGCTCAAAACGTTCTATCGCTACGCCGCCGAAGCAGGGCTCGTGCGGAACGCGGGGAGCCTGCGGTTCTTCTAACGACAGCAGAACATCGCTTCAGTTCTGCGAGCTGTATGAACATCGAACAGACGGCAGCCAGGGTTCGTGCGGGAGAGCGCCTGACGGGCGACGAAGCGCTCGAGCTGTATCGCCACGCACCGACATCTCTGCTGGGCCGTCTGGCCGACGGTGTGCGCGCGCGAAAGCATCCCGACGGCCTCATCACCTACATCATCGACAGGAACGTCAACTACACGAACGTCTGCGTCGCGAAATGCAACTTCTGCGCGTTCTACCGCGATGTCGGTTCGCCGGACGGCTACGTCCTCGGCTTCGAGGAGCTGTTCCGGAAGATCGACGAGACGATCGCGGTCGGCGGCGTGCAGGTCCTCATGCAGGGCGGCCACAATCCCGATCTGCCGCTCACCTGGTACGAGGATCTGTTTCGCGCGATCAAGACGCGCTATCCCGAGTTCAAGCTGCACGCGCTGTCGCCGCCCGAAGTCATCCACATCTCGAGGCTGTCGCAGCTGCCGGTGCCGGCTGTCATCGATCGCCTGATTGCGGCAGGTCTCGACAGCATCCCGGGCGGCGGGGCGGAGATCCTCGTGGATCGCGTGCGCAAGGCGCTCCATTGCTATGGCAAAGCGACCGCCGACGAATGGCTCGATGTGATGCGCCACGCGCACCGCGCCGGCCTTCGCACGACGGCAACGATGATGTACGGAACCGTCGAAACCGACGCGGAGCGGCTCGAGCACCTGCTGCGTCTTCGCGCGCTGCAGGACGAGACCGGCGGGTTCACGGCGTTCATCACCTGGAGCTATCAGCCGGACCACACCGAGCTGGCGGGATCCGAGGCGACTGGGATCGACTACCTGCGCACGCTCGCTATCGCCCGCATCGTGCTCGACAACTTCGACAACATGCAGGCGTCCTGGGTGACGCAGGGCGGGAAGGTCGGTCAGCTGAGCCTCGCGTTCGGCGCCAACGACATGGGCAGCGTCATGATCGAAGAAAACGTCGTCCGCGCGGCGGGCGCCGCCTACTGCATGGACGAAGCGGAGATCGTGAGAAACATCGAGGACGCCGGTTTCGTGGCCAAGCGCCGCAACATGCACTACGACGTTCTCGGGGACCCAATCTTCCGCGAGCGCGACGTTCCCCGGATGCACGCACTCGCGACCGCCCGCAAAGACGGCGACGACGCGTCGTCGATGCCTGCGGAGCTCCGCCTGTATCCAGCGCGCAGCAGGACGGGCAAGCAGGAACGATTGCAGGAATGACTCTTTCTCCTTCCCTTTCTGCAATCCTGCAATCCCTCCTTCCTGCAATGTAGATGGTTCGCTACCACGCTGCCTGGATTCTGCCGATCAGCGAGCTGCCGATCCGCGACGGATGGTTCGCGGTCGATCGCGGCCGAGTAGTCGCCCTGGGCGCTGCCGGAAAGCGCGTGCTGTCGGATGGCGCGCGGGTCGTCGACCTCGGGCAAGTCGCGGTGCTCCCGGGTCTGGTCAACGCGCACACCCACCTCGAGCTGTCGTATCTTCGAGATGAAGTGCCGCCCGCATCGCAATTCGTGACCTGGATTCGCGGGGTCATGAAGGCGCGGCGCGAGCGGCCCGATCCGGGCGGGAAGGAGATCCTCGATGCCGTTGACGGCGCGCTGCGCGAGGCGATCGCGTGCGGGACCGCGATCGTCGGCGACATCAGCAACACGCTCGTCACGTTCGATCCGCTCACCCGCAGCCGTCTCGCCGCGGTGGTCTTCTACGAGCTGATTCGTTTCAACACGACCGATCCCGCGGGCGTCGTGTCGAAGGCGTTGGCGGATCTCCATGTGCTCGCACCGAGCGAGCATGTGCGAACGACCCTGGCGGCGCACGCGCCGTACTCGGTCGCGCCGCTGGTGCTGCGCGCCATTCGGGATGCGGTGGACCGCGATCCGTTTGCGCCGTGCAGCATCCACCTGTCAGAGTCGGCGGAAGAAGTAGAGTTCATCCGCAGCGGGGCGGGTCCGTGGCGCGCGCTGCTCGAGGAGCTCGGATCGTGGGATCCCACGTGGGTGCCCCCGGGCGGCACGCCCGTGCAGTTCCTCGACGACAGCGGCTTCCTCGACAGCCGTGTGCTGGCCGTGCATGGCGTGCAGATGACGACGGCCGATCTCGATCGGCTGGTCGCGCGCGGCGCCACGCTTGTGACGTGTCCGCGCAGCAACGGGCATACCGGCGCCGGCGCGCCGCCGCTGGAGGATTTCTACAACTACGGCGTGAAAGTGGCGGTCGGGACGGACAGCCTCGCCAGCGCGCCGGATCTCAATGTCTTCGCCGAGTTGGCGACCATGCGCGCGCTGGCGCCCACCGTGTCGGCCCGCGCGCTCCTCGACAGCGCGACGCTGCAGGGCGCTCGAGCGCTCGGTTTCGACGCCGACTACGGCACGATCGAGCCGGGGAAGTCCGCCCGCCTCGTGGCGGTCACCGTCCCGCCTCACACCGATGATGTGGAAGAATATCTCGTGGGCGGCATCGAGCCGGCGCAGATACGCTGGGTCGAGGAACTCTGAGAATTGCAAATTGCAAAATTGCAAATTGCAAAATGAATTTCAAAATAGATTAGCAATCAGAAATTAGCAATTAGCAAATGTTCAGCCGCCTATCAACCTACGCCTCGTTCGTGCGCGTGAGCCACTCGGTGTTCGCGCTGCCGTTCGCACTCGCCGGCGCGCTGCTTGCGGCGCAGCATACCGCCGTGACGTGGACCACGATTGGCTGGATCCTCGTCGCCATGGTGGCCGCGCGGAGTGCGGCGATGGGATTCAACCGCCTCGTCGACGCGAGGATGGATGCGCTCAATCCGCGGACGGCGAACCGCGAGATCCCCCGGGGCGCCATGAGCGTGCGCGAGGCGGTGGTGTTCGTGGCCGTGACATCGACCGTGTTCGTCGTCGCGTCGTGGCGGCTGAACGTCGTCTGTTTTGTGTTGTCACCGGTGGCGCTGGCGATCGTCTTCTGGTATTCGCTGGCGAAACGCTTTACGACCTGGACGCAGCTGTTTCTGGGCCTGGCGATGGCGGTGGCGCCGGTCGGCGGATGGCTCGCGGTCGGCGGACGCGGCGGGTGGGAACCATGGCTCCTCGCAGTCGCGATCGGTACATGGGTCGGCGGCTTCGACGTGCTGTATGCGTGCCAGGATCTCGACTTCGACCGCGCGCATGGCCTGAATTCGATTCCCGTGAGGTTCGGGATTCGAACGTCGCTGCTGATCTCGCGCGCGATGCACGTGCTGGCCGTCTGCTGTCTGCTGGCGCTGGCGCTCGTCTCACCTCTGGGCGCCATCTACTTGTTCGGCGTCGCGCTCGTCGCGGCCATGCTCGTCTACGAGCAGTCGCTGGTGCGCGCCGACGACCTGTCGCAGGTCAAGCGTGCGTTCGATCTGAACGGTTACGTCGGCATCCTCTATCTGCTCGTGCTGACAGTGGCTCTCTATGGCCCCTGGCAGCGCTGAGCCGCGGCAGGCGATCGCGATAGCGGTCACGGGAGCCAGCGGTGCGGTCTACGCCACTCGCACGATGGCCGCGCTGCTCGAGCGTGGTCTCCACATCGAGCTCATCGTGTCTGATTACGGGCGCCGGCTGCTGCGCGACGAACTGGGCGAGCGGGCGTCGATGGATCGCCTGATGCCGTTTCTCGTGGAAACATACGGCGAGTCTGTGACCGCCGGCACATTCACCGTTCACAGCAATCGCGATCTCGGCGCGACGATTGCGAGCGGCAGCCACGGCTGCAGCGGGATGGCGATCGTCCCGTGTTCGATGAAGACGCTCGCCGCCGTCGCGCACGGCCTCTCGCGCAACCTGATCGAGCGCGCCGCGGACGTGATGCTGAAAGAGCGGCGCCGTCTCGTCATCGTGCCGCGCGAGACGCCGATGAGCCTCCCGCAACTGCGCAACATGGTGCTGTGCGCCGAAGCCGGCGCGATGATCCTGCCCGCGATGCCCGCGTTCTACCAGCAGCCGAAGACGCTCGATGATCTCGCCGATTTCATGGCGGGCAAGATCCTCGCGGCGCTCGGCTTCGAACACGAGCTGTACCCGCCTTGGACCGGACAGGTCGGTGAGAAGTGAACGGAGATTACGGAGGGAACGGGATCACACGGAGGAACGGTGCAGCAGAGACGAGCGGAGCGAGCCGACGATTGATATGCGCGGCAGACACGCTCGCGTGCCCTGATGACGTCAGAAACCGACGCAACACAAACGAATTCGATCTCGCCGTTTGTGATTGCGTCGGTTTCTGGCGTCAGCGGGACGGCTGGCTCCGCCAGCCGTCTGCCGCGCGCTGCGTTCAGCCTCCGTTCGTTCCCCGTTGCTCCGTTGCTCTGTGTGATCCCGTTTCCTCCATTGCCTCTGCCACCTCTAACCGATCGTGACCGTGACCGATATCTCGAAGTCGCCGGAGAAGATCGCCGGCATGTTCGACGCGATCGCCGCGCGATATGATCTGCTGAATCATCTGCTCAGCGCCGGCATCGATCGCAGCTGGCGCACACGCGCGATCCGCTCGCTGCAGCTCACGGGCAGCGAGCGAGTGCTCGATCTGTGCACCGGCACCGGCGATCTCGCCATCGCCGCGGTTCGCGCACAACCGTCCGCGGCGCGTGTCGTGGGTGTCGATTTCTCGGGCGCCATGCTGCGCGTCGGCGATCGGAAGCTCCACGAGCGTCAGCTCAGCGGCCGCGTCGCGATGGTGCAGGGCGACGCAGCCCATGTTCCGATCGCCGATCGGACGATCGACGCCGTGACGATTGGATTCGGGATCCGCAACGTGCAGGACATGGATGCGGTGTGCGCCGAGCTCCACCGCGTGATGAAGCCGGGCGGCCGGCTCGCGATCCTCGAGTTCGCCGTGCCGACGGTGCCGGTCTTCGGCGCGCTCTACGGGTGGTACGTGGGTCGAGTGCTCCCGCGGATTGGCCGTGCAGTGTCGCGCAGCGACTCCGCATACACGTATCTGCCGGCGTCGATCAGCGCGTTCGCCACACCGGATGAGTTTGTGAAAATACTGCGACGGGCGGGCTTTGCCGACATTTCGCCCATCCATCTGGCACTCGGTAGCGTCATTCTTTATACGGCTCGAAAAGAAACCAGGGGCTAGGGCGTCGGGGCTAGTGGTCCGCTCTTACGAACTTTTACCAAGCCCAGGTTCCAAGTCCCCAGCCGCCGCGCGGTATACTGCTGTAAGCACCTGATGTATTTCGATTTAGAGGATTATCATCCGGACATAAGTCCGGTCGGCCAGGCTATATCCTGGCGCGAGGGTGTGCTGCTCTCGATCATCGCGCACCTGGTGATGGTGATCCTCATCCTTGTGATGCCGAAGTGGTTTCCGTGGCTCACCGAGCCGCGGCGGGTGCCGCAGGTCGCGCGTCAGCAGCAGAGCGAACCGCCGCTGCAATACATGATGGTGGCGCCGCGCGTCGAGCGTCCGGTGCAGAAGGCTCCGCCAAAGGCGCTTCCGTCTGATTTGAATCGCGCCGCAGCCGCTCCCGAGCGCGCGAAGAAGCCCGAGAACATGGAACCGTTCTCGCGAGGCAGGAGTCCCGAGCGCGTCGACGAGCCGCCTAAGCAGGTGGCACGCGGAGAAGGGCCGAAGCCCGATCCGGCGGCGGGCCGTCCGATCGAGAATCCGCAGCCCGATACGTCGCAGAAGATTCCGGAGTCCCAGTCGGCGCTGCAGATGCCGTCGAATCGTCTCCCGACCCAGAATGGCGCCGCCGGCCGCGCGTCGACGTCGGGCGGATCGCTCGGCGACGCGCTGCGAAACCTCCAGCGCTACACGCAGAACGAGGTCTTCGACAATCAGGGCGGCGGCGGCGGGCAGTTCGGCCCCGAGATCCAGTTCGACACCAAGGGTGTGGAATTCGGTCCGTGGATCAGGCGTTTCATCGCGCAGGTAAAGCGCAACTGGTTCATTCCGTACGCCGCGATGTCGATGAAGGGGCACGTCGTCATTCAGTTCAACGTGCACAAGGACGGATCGATCACCGATCTCCAGGTCGTGGGTCCGAGCCCGGTGGACGCGTTCAACAACGCGGCCTTCGGCGCTCTTTCGGGATCGAACCCGACGCAGCCGCTTCCGCCCGAGTATCCCGACAGCAAGGCGTTCTTCACCGTCACCTTCTTCTATAACGAGACGCCACCGCGGTGACCCGATCGCAGCAGCTCGGGCTCCTGATCCTGCTGCTCGCCTTCATCGTCTACGTCGTCGTCCGCGTGCGATGAAGCCGCTGGTTGTCGCCGTGCTGGGCCCTACGGCGACGGGGAAGAGCGCGCTGGCGCTGGCGCTGGCGGAGCGGCATGCCGGCGAGATCATCAACTGCGACTCGACGGCGGTCTATCGCGGGTTCGATATCGGGACCGACAAGATCGCGGAGGCCGATCGCCGCGGCATCCGGCATCATCTCATCGACATCGCCGATCCGACCGACGACTACACCGCCGCGCAGTACGCGCACGATGCCGCGGCCGCCATCCGTGACATCCACGCGCGCGGGCGGCTGCCGATCCTCGCCGGGGGAACGGGATTCTATTTCCGTGCGCTGACACGAGGCCTGTTTCCCGGCCCCGGCCGCGACGAGGCGCTGCGCCGGCGGCTGGAGTCGATTGCCGGTCGGCGCGACGTGACCCACCTGCACCGAATGCTTCGACGGGTGGATCCGGAATCGGCGCGGCGCATTCAGCCGCGTGACCTGAAGCGGCTCGTTCGCGCGCTCGAGGTGTACTTCGTGACTGGCCGTCCGCTGACCGCGCATTTCGCCGATACGCGATCGCCGATTCCCGACATGGACGTGCTGGCTGTCGGCTTGCGCCTGCCGGCGAAGGACATTTCCGAACGCGTCACGCGCCGTGTGGACGAGCAGTTCGCGAGGGGGCTGCTGGACGAGATTCGCGCCCTTCTGGCGCGCGGCGTGCCAGAGACCGCGCGCCCGTTCGGCGGTCTGGTCTATCGTCAGGCGATGGAGCACCTCCACGGTGTGCGCGACGAGGCGGCAACGCGTGCGCTCATCGCGCAGGAGAACCGCCGGTATGCGCGACGGCAGTTGATCTGGTTCCGCAAAGAGCCTAATCTAAGCTGGTTCGACGGCCCGGGCGAGTCGGCGACCACGATCGAGTCCGTGCACTGTCTGGTCGCCGAACGGCTACAGGAGCGCGAACACTAATGCCCGCCCCGGAATCCAAATCCGTCCAGCCGAACATCCAGGACGTTTTCCTCAACTACGTGCGGCGCGAAAAGCTCACCGTGACTATCCGCATGATGGATAGCAGCGAGCTCGAGGGCCGCATCAAGAACTTCGATCGCTTTGCGTTGATCCTCGACAAGGGCGGCACCGATCACATGATCTTCAAGCATGCGATCGCCGCCATCATGACGCCGAAGTCGGTCTCCAACTACTTCTCGCACCTGTAGACGGCGTGATCTCACCTCAGCCGCCGTTCGGCCGCGCCATCGTGATCGTGATGGACAGCGTCGGCATCGGCGAGCTGCCGGACGCGGCGGCCTACGGCGATCAGGGCAGCAACACCGTCGGCAACATCGCGAAGCAGGTGCCGTTGAAACTGCCCACGCTGCGCAGCCTCGGGCTGGGCAAGCTGGTGCAGCTCGACCCCAACGGAACAGAAGAAACCGCGGAGACCGCAAAGAACGCAGAGAAGGCGCAGAGATCTCCAGAAAAAGAGTTCTCAGCGGTCTCGGCGGTTTCTTCTGGTACGTCGTCATTGGGTGCATACGGTCGCATGGCGGAGGCTTCGAAGGGGAAGGACTCCGTCACCGGGCACTGGGAGATGATGGGCATCGTGCTCGACCGTGCGTTTCCGACGTTCCCCCACGGTTTTTCGCCGGCGATCATCGAGGAGTTCTCGCGGCTCACGGGCCGCGGCGTCATCGGCAACAAGGCCGCGTCCGGCACCGCCATCATCGACGAGCTCGGGCCCGAGCACATGCGCTCGGGCGCGTTGATCGTCTACACGTCGGCTGACAGCGTGTTTCAGATTGCCGCGCACGAAGAGATCGTGCCGATTCCCGAGCTCTATCGCGATTGCGAGATCGCTTACAAACTGGTCGGCGAGGGGCTGGGCGTGGGACGCGTGATCGCGCGCCCGTTCGTCGGCTCCCCGGGCCACTTCACGCGCACGTCGAATCGCCACGATTACGCGCTGCCGCCGTCCGGCGAAACGGTGCTCGATCGCGCGACGGCGGCGGGCATCCCGGTGATCGCCATCGGAAAGATCGAGGATCTGTTCGCCGGCCGCGGCATCACCCGCGGCATTCACACGACGAGCGACGACGACGGGATGAACAGAGTCGAAGAGCAGACGAAGCTCGTCGATCGAGGCCTCATCTTCACGAACCTCGTCGATTTCGACGCCCAGTACGGTCATCGCAACGACGTCGCGGGCTATGCCGTCAATCTCGAACGATTCGATGCGCGGCTGGCCCGGCTCATTCCGCAGCTGCGCGAGGACGATTTGCTCGTCGTGACGGCCGACCACGGCAACGATCCCACGACGCCGAGCACCGATCACGCGCGTGAATACGTGCCGCTCCTGATCGCGGGCGCTCGCGTGCGCTCTGGTTTCGACCTGGGCACGCGCGCGACGTTCGCGGATCTCGGCCAGACGCTCGCGGAGCTCTTCGGCATCGGCGCGATCTCCCAGGGAACGAGCTTTCTGCGGGAGATCACGAAGTAGAATCAGACTCGTCCATCGACAAGCTCAGGACGAGCGCGACGTATGACAAGCCTGAGACAACAACTCGAAGCGCGCGAGCGCGACATCCTGGCGCCGCAGGCGGCCAAGAGCGCCGATTCACGAGGACGCCTTCGCGCCGCCGGCGAAGACGATGTTCGCCCCGCGTTTCAACGCGACCGCGACCGGATCGTTCACTGCAAGGCGTTCCGCCGTCTGAAGCACAAGACGCAGGTGTTCTTCGCGCCCACCGGCGATCACTATCGAACGCGTCTCACGCACACGCTCGAGGTGTCGCAGATCGCGCGCACCATCGCCAAGGTGTTGCGGCTGCACGAGGAGTTGACCGAAGCGATTGCGCTGGGCCACGACCTGGGCCACACGCCGTTCGGCCACGCCGGCGAACGCGTCATCGATGCGCTGATGCCCGGCGGGTTCAATCACTACGAACAGAGCCTTCGCATCGTCGACGTCCTCGAGAACGACGGCAAGGGGCTCAACCTGACGTGGGAAGTGCGCGACGGCATCGCGAAGCACTCGAAAGGGAAGTCGGGAGCGCCTGTAGGCATGGCGCCCGAGCTGCGATCGAGCACGATCGAAGGTCAGATCATGCGTGTGGCGGATCTGATTGCCTACGTCAACCACGACATCGACGATGCGACACGAGCGGGACTGCTGACGCCGGACGATCTACCGTCGGACCTGGTCGGCGTGCTCGGTTCGTCCTCGTCCATGCGCATCGGGACACTCGTGAAGGATGTCGTGACCGAGACCCTGGCCGGCGGATTGACCGAGATCCGCATGAGCGAGCCCGTTCTCAACGCCGTGCTGGCGCTCCGGGCCTTCCTGTTCGAGACGGTCTACGAGAACACCATTGCCACCGTGGAGTTCAAGAAGGCGTCCGGCATTCTGAGCGGGTTGTGGGAAAAGGTCCGCGAGCGACCTGAAGAGTTCCTCGATCTCAGGACGGTCGAGTCCGAAGGTCTCGACGCCGCCACCCGCGATTTCATCGCGGGTATGACCGACCGGTATGCCGTCCGCCTGTTCGAGCAGCTCTATATCCCGAAGCCGTGGACCGTGGACTGAGGAAGGGCATCCTCTCGCGCCAGTAAAGCCTTTGCCCTGAGGGCTTTTCCAAGGTATATTGGGAGGTTCATGCTCCTCCTGAATCTGGCCAAGATCCGGACGGCGCAAGACCGGATCGAGCAGGTCTATCGTCCCGAGCAGTTCGAGGCCGACGAAGACTTCCGCGTCGTCGCCCCGGTCTCGCTCGCCTTCGATATCTTCAAGGACAAGCAGGCGTTCCGGCTTGCCGGCCGGGTGCAGACCACCCTCGAGCTGAAGTGCAGCCGCTGCCTCGAGCCTTTCACGATGCCGGTGGACCAGGAGTTCGATTTGCGTTACCAGCCCCACGCCGTCAACACCGGCGAGGGCGAGCACGAGATTGAGGAAGACGACCTGACGACGGCGTTTTACGAGAACGACGAAATCGACCTGGGTCACCTGATGCACGAGCAGTTCGTGCTGTCGCTGCCGATGAAGCCGTTATGCGAGGACGGCTGCAAGGGCCTGTGCCCGGTGTGCGGCACGAACTTGAACAAGAGCACCTGCAATTGCCATCCGGTGTGGGAAGATCCGCGCCTTGCGGCGCTGCGGGAACTAAGAATTAAGAATTAAGAATTAAGAATTAAGAATTAAGAATTAAGAATTAAGAACGACGAACCGAGAACCCCGAGCACCTCGAGAACCCTGAGAACTCTGCGAACCTTTTTCCGAGATCCCGATGCCTAATCCAAAACGACGCCACTCCAAGACGCGCACGGCCAACCGCCGCACGCACGATTCGCTGAAGCCCAAGAGCCTCAGCGAGTGCCCGCACTGTCACGAGCCCAAGGTGCCGCACCACGTGTGCGCCAACTGCGGCTACTACAACGGCCGGCAGGTCAAGGCCGTAGCCGAGAAGTAATCAAGCGGGGTTCGGGGTTCAACGTTCCAGGTTCAGGGTTCAGCGCCCTGAACGTTGAACCCTGAACACTGAACCCTTCGATGTACTGGATCGCTGTTGACGCCATGGGCGGCGACGAGGCGCCGCGGCACGTCATCGACGGTGCGCTGCTGGCCGCGCGTGACGTCGATCTCGGTCTCGCGCTCGTTGGTCCTGTCGATCGGATCGCCGATGAGCTGCGGCGTCATCCGGATGTCGATCGGCGGCGAATTCGCCTCGTCGAAGCGCCGGATGTGGTGACGATGGAGGAATCGCCGACGGCGGCGCTGCGACGCAAGCCGGCCGCGTCGATCCGGATCGCCGCCGACATCGTGGCTCGCGCGGAAGCCGCAGCGCTCTTCAGCGCGGGACACACGGGTGCAACGGTGATGGCAGCGCATGCGGCGTTCGGGATGCTCCCCGGTGTGGACCGCCCGGCCCTGGCGGCCACGATACCCACACCCAGAAAACCAGCGGTGTTGCTCGACGTCGGCGCCAGCGTCGAGTGCCGGCCGCAGCATCTCCTGCAGTTCGCGGTGATGGGGAGCGTGTTTGCGCGGGTCGCGCTGGGCATCGCGGAACCGCGCGTCGGTCTGTTGTCGACCGGCGAGGAGCCAAGCAAGGGGAATGAGTTGACGCGCGAATCGCACCGGCTCCTGAAATCGTCGCTGCCTTCGTTCATCGGCAACGTCGAAGCGCGGGACGTCTATCGCGGGCAGGCAGACGTGATTGTCTGCGACGGGTTCACGGGCAACATCGCGTTGAAGATTAGCGAGGGGCTGGTCGAAGTGTTCGAAGGACTGCTGAGCAAGGATTTGCGCGTCGTGACCGACGGCGTCGAGAACGGCGGCGCGCCGCTCCTGGGCGTCAATGGCGTGGCCGTCGTTGGCCATGGGCGGTCGACTGCGAGCGCCGTGCGAAACGGCGTGCTCATGGCGCATCGCTTTGCCTCCGACCGTCTGATTCAGCGCGTGCAGGGCGACATCGCTGCGTTCGCGGTGCCTCACTCGTGATCGCGTTCATCTTTCCAGGACAAGGCGCCCAGAAAGTCGGGATGGGCCGCGCGCTCGCCGATGCGTATCCCGTGTGCCGCGCGACATTCGAGGAAGCCGACACCGCGCTTGGCGATCCGCTGAGCCGGGTCATCTTCGATGGTCCAGAAGAGCAGCTGACGCTCACCGAGAACACACAGCCGGCGATTCTCGCGGTGAGCACGGCCGCGTGCCGCCTCCTGGCGTCCCGAGGGTTCGCGCCGGCCTTTGTGGCGGGCCACAGCCTTGGCGAGTACTCGGCCAATGTCGCCGCGGGCACTTTCGCGTTCGGCGACGCGCTGCAGCTCGTGCGGCGCCGCGGACAGTACATGCAGGAGGCGGTGCCGGCCGGCGAGGGCGCGATGGCCGCGATCCTCGGGCTCGACGCCGACCGCGTCGCGCAGGCGTGTGCGGAAGCGGCTGGCGGCGACGTGGTGAGCGCGGCAAACCTGAACGGCGCGGGACAGATTGTGATTGCCGGCGCGCGTGAGGCGGTGGGTCGTGCAGGCGATCGCGCCAAGGCGCTCGGGGCCAGGCGGGTCATTCCACTCGCGGTGAGCGCGCCGTTCCACTGCGCCCTCATGAAGCCGGCCGAAGAGCGGTTGGCCCCCGAGCTGCGCGCGCTGCGCGTCCAGCCGCCGGGTGTGCCGATTGTCGCGAACGTCGATGCCGAGCTGAAACGCGACGCGGGCAGCGCGATCGAGGCGCTCGTTCAGCAGGTCTCGTCACCTGTGCGCTGGGAAGCGGTGGTCAGGCGCCTTGCGTCGGAAGGCGTCACAACGTATGTTGAGGTGGGTCCCGGCACCGTCTTGAGTGGACTGGTGCGCAAGATTCATCGTGAAGCCAACGTCGTGAGCTTTGGCAGCCCCGACGATCTGGCGGCCGTTGAAGCGGCGCTCGCATCCTGAGCCTTGCCGAAGGATGAAAGGCTCGCGCTCCAGCACAATGTTCACACTCGAAGGCAAAGTGGCGCTCGTGACCGGCGCCTCGCGAGGGATCGGCCGTGCCATCGCGACCCGGCTCGCGCAGCAGGGTGCCACGGTGATCGCCGCCGCGCGTGGTGAGAACGCCCGGGCCTGCGCCGACGAACTCCGCGCCGCCGGACACACGGCGGAAGCCTTGAGCCTCGACGTCACCGACGCGGCGGCGGTGGAGGCCGTGCCGGGCGATCTCGTGAAACGGCATGGACGGCTGGACATCGTGGTCAGCAACGCCGGCATCACTCGAGATCAGCTGCTGATGCGGATGAAGCGCGAGGACTGGGACGCCGTGCTGGCGACCAACCTCACCGCGACGTTCGCGCTCGCGCAGGCTGCGATGCGGCCGATGCTGAAGCAGCGAGGGGGGCGGATTATCGCCGTCAGCTCCGTGGTGGGACAGATGGGAAACGCGGGGCAGACGAATTACGCGGCGTCGAAGGCAGGGCTCATCGGCTTTGCCAAGGCGCTGGCGCGCGAGGTCGCGTCGCGCGCAATCACCGTGAACGTCGTGGCGCCTGGCATGATCGACACCGACATGACCAAGGCGATCACCGACGGCGCGAAGGTGGACTGGGCGGGGCAGATTCCGCTCGGCCGCCTCGGTACCGTGGATGATGTCGCGTCGGCGGTGTGCTTTCTCGCATCCGACGAGGCGTCGTATATTACAGGGCACGTTCTGGCCGTCAACGGCGGGATGTACATGTAGGAGGATTGAATGGCAGTTGCTGACAAGGTCAAGAGCATCATCGTCGAACAGCTGGGCGTCGATGAAGAAGAAGTCACTCCGGATGCGTCGTTCGTCGACGACCTGGGCGCCGATTCACTCGACACGGTCGAGCTGGTGATGGCGTTCGAAGAAGAGTTCGGCATCGAGATTCCCGACGAGGACGCCGAGAAGATCACCCGCGTGAAGGAAGCGGTTGAATATATCGAGTCGCACGCCAAATCGAAGAAGTAGAGGCCGATGACCAATAGACGGCGAGTGGTCGTCACGGGCATCGGGCTCGTGTCGTCGCTCGGGATTGGAACCGAGGCGAACTGGGCGGGAATCAAGGCCGGCCAGAGCGGCATCGATACCATCACCAAGTTCGACACGACCCAGTTCGCGACGCGCATCGCGGGCGAAGTGAAGCAGTTCGACCCGCTCGCGTACATCGAGAAAAAAGATGTCAAGAAGATGGACATCTTCATCCAGTACGCGATCGCGGCGTCGCAGTTCGCGATGGACGATAGCGGGCTGACTATCACGCCGGAGCTCTCGAGACGGGTCGGCGTGTTCATCGCGTCGGGCATCGGTGGGTTCACGACCATCGAGCGCGAGCACAAGGCGCTGCTCGAAGGCGGTCCGCGCAAGATCTCCCCGTTCTTCATACCGTCCGCCATCATCAACCTGGCCGCCGGCCAGGTCTCGATCCGTTTCGGCGCCCGCGGACCGAACTCGGCTACCTGCACGGCCTGTTCGGCGTCGGCCCACGCCATCGGCGACGCGTTCGAGCTGATCAAGCGGGGAGCGGCCGACGTGATGATCGCCGGCGGCTCGGAGGCCGCGATCACCCCTATGGGCATCGGCGGCTTCGGCGCGCTGCGTGCGCTGTCGACGCGCAACGACGAACCGGCCAAGGCGAGCCGGCCGTTCGACCGCGATCGCGACGGCTTCATCGTCGGCGAAGGCGCGGGGGTGTTGATTCTCGAAGAGTACGAGCTCGCAAAGGCACGCGGCGCCCGCATCTACGCCGAACTGGTCGGCTACGGGATGTCGGCGGACGCGTATCACATCACGGCGCCGTCAGAGGACGGCGATGGCGCGTTCCGGGTCATGACCGAGGCGATTCAGTCCGCCGGGATCGAGACCACCGACGTCGACTACATCAACGCCCACGGCACTTCCACGCCGCAGGGCGACGCGCTCGAGACCCTGGCCATCAATCGTTGCTTCGGCGACCACGCGCGCGAGCTGGCCGTGTCGTCCACCAAGTCGATGACCGGGCACCTGCTCGGCGCCGCCGGCGGGCTCGAAGCAGGCATTACGGTGCTGGCCGTCTACCATCAGATCGCACCGCCGACGATCAACCTCGATCATCCGGACGACAACTGCAATCTGGACTACGTGCCGCACCACAGCCGGCCGCTGCCGATGACATACGCCCTGTCGAACTCGTTTGGCTTCGGCGGCACGAATGCGGCGTTGCTGTTCAAGAGATATGAAGCTTAAGAATCTGGTGATTGGATAATCTGGTAATCGAGTAACCGATTACCCAATTGCCCAATAACCCAATTACCCGATTACCAGATACTCAAAATGAAGATCGCCGTTTGCATCAAACAGGTTCCCACCCGCGAGTGGCAGCCGCGTCTGAACGACGACAAGACCTGGATTCGCGATCAGGACGCCAGCTTCGAGATGAACGAACCGGACGCGTACGCGCTCGAAGAAGCGCTGCGGCTGAAGGAGAAGCACGGCGGGGAAGTCGTCGTCTGCTCCGCCGGCCCGGCGCGCGTCGCCCAGGTCATCCGCGAAGCGCTCGCTCGCGGCGCCGATCGCGCCATCCATGTGGAAGACGATGGCCTGGCCAGCGCCGACGCGTTCGTGACGTCGGCCGCGCTCGCGGCGGCGATGCAGGAAGAGAAGTTCGACCTCACGCTCACCGGCTTGCAGTCCGACGACCAGGGCTTCGCGCAGGTCGGTGTCATCCTCGCGGAAAAGCTTGGCCTTCCGCACGCGACGATCATCATGGAGGTCGAGGTTACAGAGGCGAGCAAAGGCCTCAGAGTGAAGCGCGAGCTCGAAGGCGGCTGGTTCCAGTGGGTGGGCATGCCGCTGCCGGCGGTGCTGACAATCCAGAGCGGCATCAACCAGCTGCGCTACGCGACGCTCAAAGGGATCATGGCGGCGAAGAAGAAAGAGATTAAGAAGGCGAGCGTGCCGGCCGGGCTCACCGGGAAACAGAAGATCGCGAGCCTCTACGTGCCCGAGAAGGGCAAGAAAACCCAGCTCATCGCCGGCACGCCGGCCGAAGCCGCCAGGGAGCTCGTCCGCAAGCTGCGCGAGGAAGCGCGGGTGATCGCATGATCCTCGTCATCGCCGAGCAGAGCGGCGGCAAGCTCAATCGGACCAGCTGGGAAACGATCGTCGGCGCGCAGCAGCTCGCGGGGATGATCGGCGGGGAGATCGCCGTTCTCGTCGCGGGTGCGAGCGTCAGCGCCTTTGCGGCCGAATTGGCCGCGGCGCAGGTGAAAGAGGTTCTCACCGCCGAGAATCCCGCGCTCGAGTCGTACACACCGGACGGCTTCACCGCGGCGCTGCAGGATGCCATCGGCCAGCTCTCGCCGTCGCACGTCCTGCTGCCTCACACGTATCAGACGCGCGACTTCGCGCCGAAGCTCGCGGCGCGGCTCGATCGCGCGCTGCTGACTGACGTCACCGGGATCAAACAGGCGGGCTCGGAGACCGCGTTCACGCGGCCGATGTTCCAGGGCAAGCTGACGGCGGACGTCGTTGCGCAGGGACCGGCACCCCATTTCGTGACGTTCCAGATCGGCGCGTATCGTGTCGACCAGGTGGCCAAAGGCGCGGCGCCGGCGCCCGTGAGAGCGCTGAGCGTGAGCGTCGACGCTTCGACGATTCGTGAGAAGCCCGAGGCGCCGTTTCAACAGGCCAAGCAGGCCGTGGATCTGTCGCAGGCCGAACGCATCGTGTCGGTCGGACGGGGCATCAAGGAACAGTCGAACATCGCGATCGCTCAGAAGCTCGCCGATGCCCTCCACGCCGAGATCGCCGCCTCGCGTCCGATCTGCGACGCCGGCTGGCTGCCTATGGAGCGTCAGGTCGGAAGCTCCGGGCAGACCGTTGCGCCGAAGCTGTACCTCGCGCTCGGCATCTCCGGGGCGATTCAGCACCTGGTCGGCATGAAGGGATCGAGCACGGTGGTCGCCATCAACAAGGATCCCGACGCCCCGATCTTCGAAATCGCCGACTACGGCATCGTCGGCGATCTCTTCGAGATCGTTCCCGCAATAATCGAGGCGGTCAAACAACCGTGAGGATTGCAGAATGGCAGGATTGCAGAATTGCAGAATTGCAGAAAGGGAAGGCGGAAGACCTTTGACCTTTCCTTTCTGCAATCCTGAAATCCTGCGATTCTGCAATTGCGACTGACCCGTGGCCACCCTGGCGTTCTGGATCCTGTTCCTGGCGGGCGTCGCTGCATTCAGCGCCCAGGTGGGGCGGCGTGTCCAGCTGATCGCCGGGGCGCCGCAGACCTTTTCCCTCGACGATCTCGGATTCCGGACCTCTCGCTTCGTGGTCGACGTCCTGCTGCAGTGGCGGACGATCAAGGAGCGGCCGTTCACCGGCCTCATGCACGCGTTCGTGTTCTGGGGATTCGTGGCGTTCGGCGGCTACACCCTCACGGAATTCCTGTACGGGCTCGGGCTGGTCGACTTCACCCATAGCGGCTGGTTTCACGCGTATCGCCTGGCGCTGACACCGTTTGCGACCGCGGTGCTGCTCGGCATTACGTACCTGCTCATCAGGCGCGCGTTCGTCCGTCCGGTGGCGCTCGGACCGAAGGTGTCGCTCGAGTCGATCGTCATCGCGCTGTTCATCGCGACGCTGATGATCACGTTTCTGCTCACGTTCGTGCTCGAAGAGGGGAGCGGCGCGGAGCGCGTGAACTGGTGGATTCACATGACCGTGATCCTCGCCTTCATGGCGCTGATCCCGGCGTCGAAACATCTTCACCTCGTGCTCTCGCCGATCACCGTGTTCCTGAAATCGACCGAGCTCGGCAACCTGCCGAACCTCGATTTCGAGAAGGAACAGGTCGGGTTGGAGACGGTCAAGGATCTCGGCAGCAAGAGCGTCCTCGATGCATTTACGTGCGTGGAGTGCGGAAGGTGCCAGGTGAACTGTCCCGCATGGGGCGCGGGCAAGGAGCTGAATCCGAAAACGATCGTGCTGCAGACGCAAGGCGCGCTGCTCGCCGGCGATAAAGACAGGAAGCTTGCGGAGATCTATTCGCCGGAGGTGCTCTGGCAGTGCACGACCTGCGGCGCCTGCGAGAATCAATGTCCGGTCGGCATCGAGCACCTGCCGATCCTCATCGGCTCGCGCCGGGGCCTGACGTCGAACGGGGAAGCGCCCGAGTACCTCGGCGCGATGTACAACAACCTCGAGCGCCGCAGCAACATCTGGGGGCTCGGCTACGATCAGCGCTCCAAGTTCGTCACGTCGGCCGAGCTCGAAACCTTCGATCCCGCGAAGCACGACGTGCTCGTGTGGCTCGGGTGCGCGGGATCGTTCGACGCCGACTTCCAGAAGTCGCTGAAGTCGCTCTTTGCGATTCTCAGAAGCTACGGCGTCAAGTTCGGCGTGCTGTCGAAGGAGAAGTGCAACGGCGACCCGGCGAAGCGGACCGGCAACGAGTACATGTTCCAGGAGCTGGCGAACGCCAACATCGCCGATCTGAAGGCGTCAGGCACGAAGAAGATCCTCACGTCGTGCCCGCACTGCGTGAAGACGATCGGAGACGACTACAAGAAGTTCGGCTACCAGGTCGAGATCGTCCACTCGTCGGTGTATGTCGAAGAGCTCACACGTGGCGCGAAGGCTTTAGCCGAGCGTTCAGGCGAGCGAGACAAGGTCACCTTCCACGACCCGTGCTACCTCGGACGCTACGCGGGCAAGGTGGACGAGCCGCGCGCCCTGCTCGAGCGGTTCGGCGGCGACATCAGCGAGGTCGAACGCAACCGCGAGAACCCGTACTGCTGCGGCGCCGGCGGCGGGCTGCTGTTCAACGACAAGGAAGAAGAGCAGGGGACGCGGATCAGCGACGTCCGCTTCAAGCAGCTCCAGGCGACCGGCGCGAATACCGTCGTCACCGCCTGCCCGTTCTGTTCGATCATGCTGAAAGGCGCCGGCGCCAGCGCGCAGGCCGACACCCAGTTCGTGGACCTCATGACCTACGTGAACGGCAAACTCCAGCCGCGCGCGTGACCTCGAGCGACTGGCGGGAGTCGCGGTCGAAGCGTGCCCAGGCGCGACTCATCTCGGCGCTGGGCTTTCCGATCATCGCCGCGCTCGGGTCCACATTCCGGTGGCGCGCGGAAGGCATCGAGCACTACCAGCAGGTCGTCGACAGCGGCCGCCAGCCGATCATGGCGTTCTGGCACGGCCGCATTCTCCCCGCCACCGTCTACTTCCGGAAGCGCGGCATCGTCGTCATCACCAGCGAGAATTTCGATGGCGAGTGGATCGCGGGGATCATCGAGCGCTTCGGGTACGGCACGGCGCGGGGGTCAACGTCTCGAGGCGCGGTGAAGGCGCTCGTCAGGCTGAAGCGGGATATGGCGGCCGGCAAGCCGGCGGCGTTCACGCTCGATGGGCCGCGCGGCCCGGCGCGCGTCGCTCAACCCGGCGCGGTCTGGCTGGCGAAGGCGACCGGGAATCCGATCGTGCCGTTTCACATCGAGTCGAATCGTCACTGGACCGCGAGGAGCTGGGATCGCACGCAGATTCCGAAGCCGTGGTCGAACGTGGCGATTGCGATCGGCGAGCCGTTCGAGGTCTCGACGGAGTCCGACGACGAGGCACTAGAGCAGGCGAGGGTGACGCTCGAGGCACGGCTCGAGCGGCTCGAGGCCCGTGCCCTCTCCATGATCGAGCCGATGCCCTAGCGTCGATCGAATCGTTTCGATGTTCGCGGAGCGGATGGAACACAAGGACACCAAGGACACGAAGAAAGGATCGTTGTTCACCTTTGTGTCCTCGGTGGCCTTTGTGTTGAATCGGACCTATTTCTTCACGCGGACGTAGCCGAACATGACGAACTGTCCGGTCGCCGCGTCGAAGAAGTGCATCAGTCCGGCCGAACGCTACCAGGCGATCGGCTTGCGATCGCTGAAGAAGCCGCCGGTTGGTCCCTTCGCTCCGATCGTGGCGAGCCAGACGATGGTGTCGGCGCCTTCCTGCACGGATCTCGGGGCCGCGGCGCCGCCCATGTCGGTGCGGACCCAGCCTGGGCACGCGCTGTTCACGAGCACGCCGGAACCGCGGGTCGCGGTGGCAAGCTGCCGGGTGAAGGCATTGAGCGCGGCTTTGGACATCGAGTACGCCGGCGCGTAGGTGCCCATCGACGCCAGCTGACCAGCTTCCGAGGACACGTTCACGATCCGGCCGTAGCGGCGGGCCACCATGCCGGGCACGAACGCCTGGGCCACCGCCACCGCTCCGAAGACGTTCGTCTCGAACGTGCTGCGCAGGTCCGCGATCTCGAGATCGACGATGTCGGTTCCCTCGTCCAGGAGAATCGCGGCGTTGTTCACGAGCACGTCCACATCGATCCGCTGGCGAGCCAGATGCGCCACCAGTGAGCGAATGCTCTCCGCGTCCGTGACGTCGAGCTGAGCGCCCAGCACCGAGCCGGAAGGCACGAGGCTGTGCGCCGCAGTTTCGGCTTTGGATAGGTCTCGGGCGGTGAGAATCACCCGATATTCCCGCTCCGCCAGCTGACGGCACACTTCGAGTCCGATGCCGCGATTCCCTCCGGTGACGAGTGCGGTTCGTGACGATGTCATGAACAAGATATATATCCGCGGATAGCTTCACTCTCTGGCGCAATCTGCAACCTGCAATCTACAATCTGACCTGCCGATGTCTGTGATTCTGATTCATTCCGACCGCTTTGCCGAGCATCAAACCCCGCCGGGTCATCCTGAACGGCCGGAGCGCGCCGAGGTCATGGACGCGGTCGCCGACCGCTGGCGTGAACGCGGCGCCGAGATCGTGGCGCCGCGGGCGGCCACGCACGAACAGCTCGCCCGGGTCCACGATCCGGACTACATCAGGCGGATCTCCGAAACCGCGCTGAAGTCGCGGCAGCTGGATCCGGATACGTACACGTCGCCCGAATCGTACGAGGTCGCGCTGCTCGCAGCCGGCGCGGCGATCGACGGCGTAGAGCGTGTGATGGGCGGATCGCATCATGCGGCCGTGGCGATGGTCCGGCCGCCCGGGCATCACGCCGAGCGCGGGCGCGCCATGGGGTTCTGCCTGTTCAACAACGTCGCCGTTGCCGCCGCTCACGCCCGCGCTCAGGGCGCCGCGAAGGTGGCGATCGTGGACTACGACGTTCACCACGGCAACGGGACGCAGCACATCTTCGAAGCCGATCCGCACGTCCTCTACGTGTCAACCCACCAGTTTCCGTACTACCCGGGCACCGGCGCGGCGGACGAGATCGGCCGCCAGGCCGGACGGGGGTTCACTGTCAACGTGCCGCTCGAAGTCGGTGCCCTCGACGATGACTATCGGTTGGGGTTTTCGGCGATCGTGCTGCCGGTGCTCAGGCAGTTCGAACCGGATCTGATCCTGGTATCAGCCGGGTTCGATGCCCACGAGCGCGATCCGCTCGGAGGGATGCGCGTCACGACTTCCGCGTTTGCCGCGATGACGCTGGAGTTGCGCGGCGTCGCGGAGGAATGCTGCCGCGGACGCATCGTCTCGGTCACGGAAGGCGGCTACGATCTGAGCGCGCTCGGCGCGTCGCTGGACGCCGTCATCGCTGCGCACGACGGAGCAGCGACGCCCGCGGAGTGGCCGTCCAGCGGCAAGGCGCCTTCGCGCGGCGAGGCGGCGGTGGCCGAGGTCCGGCCGAACCTCGCGCCGTTCTGGACGATCTGAGGTCCGGCTGAAGCCGGACACTACCGAAAATACAGGGCTACCAATTCCGCCACCTGAGACGGAAGGAACCGCGAGACCGCCGAGATGGTTGACCAGTTTTTCTCAGCGGTCTTTGCGGTCCCGGCGGTTCCTTCTTCGTCCTGAGACGAAAATCTGCAGGCTACTGCGTCGACGGCCGGCCGACCCACTTGGTCAGTTCGGCCATGGTCACCACACGGTTGTCGGCCGGATAGTGCACCGGCACGATGCGCTGCACGTCGAGCTTCAGCCGCCGGATGTTATCGAGCAGGCTGAGCGTGTACGGGCTCGGCGGGTTCAGCGGCGTCGCGTTGGCCGCCTGTGGGTTGTAGCCATCCGCCTCGAGCAGCACCTTCTCCTTCGGCAGATACACGAGCAGCATGCCGTCGTGATGTCCGAAGCCCTGCATGTGGTACAGCTCGACGACGTGCGTGCCGTCGGTGAGCACTTTCTTCTCCCCGACCGCCTCGACGATGGGCTTCTTGCCGTTCTCTTGAGCCTTGTCGGGCGTCAGGGTGTGCGGAATGCTGAGTGTCTTCTCGAGATAGGCCTTGTTCAACTGATACGTGAGAATCGTCGCGCCCTCGCCGACGGCGGCACGCAGGCCGCTGGAATGATCGATGTGGCTGTGCGTGTTCACCACGTACTTCACGGGCTTGTTCGGAATCACCCGTTTCGCCTCGGCGAGAATCGCCTGTCCACGCGCCTCGCTCTGGCCCGACTCCAGGATGGTGATGTGATCCGTGAAGTCGACGGCGATGGCCATGTAGCCGCCGGTAATCAGGAACACGCCGTCGCCGAGTTTCTCTGACGAGGTCGCCGGAGCGGCGGCTGGCGCACCGGCGGCTCGCTGCGGCGGTTGAATGTTCACCGCCGCGTTCGGCTTCACGTCGGTGACCGTCAAATCGAAGATCGGGTACCCACCCTGCTTCTGCACGATGTGCATCGGGAACTTCGCGCCGGCGGCATCTTTGTACTCGCTGTAGATCGCCTCGAACGGCATGTCGCCGAGAAACGGATTGTCGATCCAGGTCTCGACGCGCTCGACGAGGTTCTGCGCGTTGATGTACCCGTTGACCTTGGCCTTGTTGTCGCCGACAAACGTGACGACCGTGTATTTCTTCCCGCCGACGGTCTTCGATTCGATCGTCGCGTTCCGCGCGGCCGCGGCTCGCAGGAACCCGTGCGGCATCATCAGGATCTCGAGCTGCTGCGCCCACGGCGTCGCGGCGTCAACGACGATGGTCTGGTTGACCGGTTGATCGCCGACGATCGGCTGCTGTCCGCCGCCGTGTGGGGGATTCTCACCCTGCGCTCGCACGCGTTCCACGCGCGAGGCGCCCTTCTCGAAGTCGATCGCGCGCGAGTAGCTTTTGTTGATGAATTTCGGCCAGGGCGAGCTGGGGTTCGGCGCTTGTCCCAGCGCGAAGTCGAAGCCGGTCGCCGAGTACTCGACCGTCTTCAGCGTGTCGACGCCGAGAGCCTTCGACGCGCCCGCGATCACCGACTTCGCATCCTGCGCCGATGTCGACCAGACCAAGAGCGCCGCCATCGATACGGCCGCCAGAACCGTCTTCCTCATGGTGCACCAGCCTTTCGATGGCGGATTGTAGTTTAGAATGAAGAGTCCTTCATGGCCGACTACAAACCCCAGGAACTCGACAAGAAATGGCAGGCGCACTGGACTTCGAGCAAGGCGTTCGAGGTCGACGTCGATGCGTCGCGGCCGAAGTACTACTGCCTCGAGATGTTCGCGTATCCCTCAGGCCATGCGCACGTCGGTCACGTCCGCAACTACATCATCGGCGACGTGATGGCGCGCACCAAGCGCATGCGCGGCTACAACGTGCTCCACCCGTTCGGGTGGGACGCGTTCGGGCTGCCCGCGGAGAACGCCGCGATCAAGACGGGGACCCATCCCGAGACATCGACGCTCGACAACATCGCCCACATGAAAGGGCAGCTGCAGCGCCTCGGCATCAGTTACGCCTGGGATCGGGAGATCGCGACCTGTCTGCCCGACTACTACAAGTTCAACCAGTGGATCTTCCTGAAGATGCTCGAGCGCGGGCTCGCTTACCGGAAGCGATCGACGGTGAACTGGTGTCCGGTGGACAACACCGTGCTGGCCAACGAGCAGGTGATCGACGGCGCCTGCTGGCGCTGCGGATCGATCGTCGAGCCGCGCGACCTGGAGCAGTGGTTCTTCAAGATCACCGAATACGCCGACGAACTGCTGGCCGGCCTCGACACGCTGACGGCGTGGCCCGAGAAGGTCGTCGTCATGCAGCGCAACTGGATCGGGCGATCGGAAGGCGCCTACGTCAAGTTCGCGCTCGCCGATCCATCGGTAGTGTCCGGCTTTGGCCGGACCAAGGACGTCGAAGGATCGTCCGGCGTCAGCCGGACCGATCACGTCGAGGTCTTCACCACGCGCATCGACACCATCTATGGTGCGAACTTCATCATGCTCGCGCCCGAGCATCCGCTGGTCGAGCGCTTCGCGGCGGCGTCCTCCGATCCGGCGGCCTTCCGCGCGAAGGCACAGGCGTTCCGCTCGCAGGAACGCGACGTCCGCATGGGCGGCAAGCAGGGTTTCGACACCGGCCAGCGAGCGATCAACCCGTTCAGCGGCAAGCCGGTTCCAATCTGGGTCGCCAACTTCGTGCTGTGGGGCTACGGCACCGGCGCGGTGATGGGCGTTCCCGGGCACGACGAGCGCGACTTCGAGTTCGCCAGGGCCTACAACCTTCCGATCACCATCGTCGTTCAGCGGGCAGATGCGCCGCTGTCGGCCGAGACGATGACCGAAGCCCACGCGGGTGAGGGTTCGCTGGTGAACTCAGACAAGTACAACGGCCTGCCGTGGGAGGAAGCGAACCGCGTGATGACGGCCGATGCCAGGGCGCGCGGCATCGGTGAAGGCACCGTCCAGTACCGTCTGAAGGATTGGGGCATCTCCCGCCAGCGGTACTGGGGGACGCCGATCCCCGTCGTCCACTGCGCGAAGCACGGCGTCGTCCCCGTGCCGTACGCGGAGCTGCCGGTCAAGCTGCCGCAGATCACGACGTTCACCGGCCGCGGCGACTCGCCCCTTGCGCAGGTGCCCGAGTGGGTCAACGTGACGTGTCCGACGTGCGGCGGTCCCGCGCGGCGTGAGACCGACACGATGGACACGTTCGTCGACTCGTCCTGGTATTTCCTGCGCTTCTGCGATCCGAAGAACGACGAGCAGCCGTTCGACCCTGCCGACGCCGCGTACTGGATGCCGGTGGACTTCTACAGCGGCGGCGTCGAGCACGCGATCCTGCACCTGCTGTATTCCCGGTTCTTCACGCGGGTGCTGCGCGACGTGGGGTTGGTTGCCTTCGACGAGCCGTTCACGCGGCTGCTGACGCAGGGCATGGTGCTGAAGGACGGCGCCGTGATGTCCAAGTCGAAGGGCAACGTGGTCGATCCCGACGACATGCTCCAGAAGTACGGCGCCGACGCGCTGCGGCTGTACGTCATGTTCGTGGCGCCGCCGGAGAAAGAAGTCGAGTGGAGCGATGCCGGTCTCGAGGGCAGCTTCCGCTTCCTCATGCGGGTCTGGCGGCTGGTCGATCATTGGTGCGAGACGATCGGCGGCGAAGGCATCCCGGAGTCGGGCACAGACTGCACCGACGCCGAGCGCGGGCTTCGCCGGAAGACGCACGAGACGATCCGGCGCGTCACCGGCGATGTCGAAGAGCGGATGCATTTGAACACAGCCGTATCCTCGCTGATGGAGCTGGTCAACGAGCTCTACTCGTTCAGCGAGGGGACCGCGCACGGAGCGCCCTCGCGGGTCGCGGCAGAGGCGGGACGCGTCGAGCGGGCCCAGACGATTGCGGTCTTGCGCGAGGCCATCGACGGCCTGGTCCTGATGCTGTCGCCGTTCGCGCCGCACATGGCGGAAGAGCTCTGGGAGCGGCTCGGGCACGTTGGCGGTCTCGCGAAGGCGTCGTGGCCGTCGTTCGATCCCGAAGTGGC
>DASSGK010000341.1:0-43482 GCA_035693505.1 Vicinamibacterales bacterium | reverse complement strand
CGCGGCGGATCATCTCCAGGAAACGGGCGTAGTCGCGCGCCGTCGAAAGAAGGCCCGCGCCGCCGGCGAAGCTCTTGCGCGGACCGTCGACATACGTGCCCTGCCCGCGCGGACCGTCCGGCGCCCGTTTGACGGTGCCATCACCGTTGCCCGTGTACACCGCTGCCAGGCGCGCGCGCTGCGCGGGCGGCAGGAAGAATTGCGTATCCTTCATCCCGAGCGGACCGGTGATCCGCGTGCGGATGAACTCGTCGAGCGACGTTCCGCTGGCCTTCTCGACGACGCAGCCCAGAATGTCCGTGTTGTAGCCGTAGACCCAGGCCTCTCCCGGCTGCGCGACGAACGGCAGCGTTCCGAGCCGCTCCATCGTCACGCAGATCGGCTCGTCCTTGTCGGCGGTGAACCAGCCGTAGCCCGCGGCTGGACCGAGTCCTTTGGCTTCGTACTGCGCCGAGACGCTCGCATCCGTGCCGTAGGAGATTCCCGCGGTGTGCGTCAGCAGATCGCGGATGTTGATGGGCCGTTTCGCCGGCACGATCTCCACGGCCGTGCCGTTGCGCACGGCGACCTTGGAGTTGGCGAACGACGGGATGAAGCGGCTGACCGGATCGGTGAGATTGAGCTTCCCTTCTTCCATCAACGCGAGAATCGCGACGCTCGTCAGCGCCTTGGTCTGCGATGCGATGCGGAAGATCGTGTCCGGCGCCATCCTGGTGCCGGCTTCCTTGTCGGCCCAGCCCACCGCGCGCTCGTACACGGGCTTGCCGTCCTGAAGCACGAGGCCGACAGCTCCGCTGATGCGGTTTTCGTCGACGTACTGCTGGAGGACTTTGTCGATGCGCGCGAGGCGTTCAGCGGAGAAGGTCGATGCCGGACCGGAGTGTCCGGCCGGCATCGGTGCCTTCTGTGCCGCGATCGTGCCGAGCACCAGCGTAAAAGCGACGGCAGAGAGTGTTCGCATGGCCCAAATGGTAGGCCGTCGCCGCGAACCGGGCAAGGACTACCGGAGGAAAACGACTACTCCTTTACACCCGGGTTCCGATGACCTGGATGTACTCCCCTTCGACGTGCGTCGTGCCGTCGGTCGCGATGTTGTTGCGCGTCCACAACGCCGTGAAATCGTCGTTCAGTGCCTGCTTTGCGTCTCCCGTCAGCGAGGCGTAGGCGCGATTGCTCGGCCCGTAGTAGTCGAAGAAGAACTGGGCAACCTTCGCCGGGCTGAACGGGTAGATGAAGGGATACATGTGGCGGGTCACCGAGAGCGGGCTCACGGCGGACCCGAAGCGCTCCCGGCAGGTGGCCTCGTTGCCCCACAACACCGGTGAAGGCATCGTCGCCGGCGGCGGCACGTGCTTGCCGATGACTTTGAACATCTGGCCGACGTGTCCTTCAGGCGTCCAGTTTCCCATGTAGATGCGGCCGCCGGGCTTGACGACGCGAATCATTTCCGACGCCACGAGCTCCGGGCGCGGCGCGAACATCGATCCAATCAGGCTCATCGCCGCGTCGAACGACGCGTCGGGATACGGCAGGTTCTCCGCATCGCCTTCGTCGACCTGTACCTGAAGTCCTTCGGCGGCCGCCCTGGCACGTGCCTCTTTCACCAGGTTGGCAGCCAAATCGAGTGCGGTGACACGGATGCCCTTTCTCGCGGCCGGAATCGTCAGCTGGCCGGCGCCGCACGCGATGTCCAGCAGGCGCGTTCCAGCGGGGATGTTGAGACGTTCGAAGAACTCGAGGGCGCCAGGTTCGAGATACTTCGCGAACACCGCGTAGTCGCCGGATTCCCAGGTCGTCTTGAGTCGGGCCTTGAGCGCGCCCATTTCCGGCGTCATCGAGGTAGTGGCTGATGTCATGTGTCGCTCCTTGTTGGAGAGAATCTAGCAGCGCGCGCGAGGACGCCGCTTCACCGGTTCGGGTCATTTTGAGAGAGCTTGAAAAATGGCCGGAACGGGCCATCGGCGGCGGCAGCCTCGGAGACGCCGCGCTCCCGGCTGGGCTGTTGACACAGGACGCCCGCCGCCCTAGCATCCGGCCACAGCATAGGAGGCTCAGTGCTCAAACAGTTTGCGATCGGCACGACTCTGCTCGCGAGCCTGGCAGGCGCGGGCGTGGCGCGGGCACAGACGGCACCGGCGGCACCACAAGCCGCGGCCGAAGCGCCGAAGCCGGATTACGCCGATCCCAAGGCGTGGCTCTGTCGTCCCGGCGCCCACGATGCCTGCGACATCGACGAGACCACGACAATCGTCGCGGCCAACGGAACGCTGACGAAGGAAACGTGGAAGGCCGATCCGAACGCGCCCATCGATTGCTTTTACGTGTATCCCACGGTGTCGACCGATCCCGGTCAGAACAGCGACATGAACGCCGACCCGGCCGAGATCAACGTCGTCAAGCAGCAGTTCGCGCGGTTCGCCTCGAAGTGCCGCCCGTACGCGCCGATGTACCGGCAGATCACGCTCGTCGGTCTGCGCAAGGCGCTGGCCTCCCCCGGCGCTGTTCTCAACTGGGGCGAAGGCATCCAGTACGACGACGTGCGCGACGCGTGGAACTACTACCTGAAGAACGACAACAAAGGGCGCGGCGTCGTCCTCGTGGCGCACTCGCAGGGATCGTTCATCCTGATCGACCTGATCAAGAGAGAAATAGACGGCAAGCCGATTCAGTCGAAGCTGGTGTCCGCGATCCTGATGGGCACGGTCGTGCCGGTGGCGAAGGGCACGGACGTCGGCGGCGCTTTCCAGCACATCCCGCTGTGCCACACCGCCTCGCAGCTTGGGTGTCTCATCTCGTTTGCGTCGTTCCGCTCGACCGTTCCGCCGCCCGCCAACACGCTGTTCGGCAGGGTCCCCGATGCCAACATGGCCGCGGCGTGCGTGAATCCGGCGGCGCTGGCTGGCGGCAGCGGAGAGCTGCACGCGTATCTGTCGAACGACGGCCGCACGATTACCGGCACGTCGAAACCCAAGCCGTGGGTGGTGCCGGAAGTGCCGATCGAGACGCCGTTCGTGAGCGTGCCCGGGCTGCTGACCGCCAGGTGCACGTCGAACGACAACGCGTCGGGCTACCTCGAAGTCACCGTCAACGGCAATCCGTCGGACCCGCGCGTCGACGACATCACCGGCGACCTCGGCGTCGGCACCAACGTGCTGGCGAACTGGGGGCTGCACCTGATCGACGTCAACCTGACGATGGGCAACCTGCTGGACATTGTGGGGGCGGAGGCCAAGGCTTACAAAAGTAAGAAGTGACGGAGCAGGCAGAGCCAACGGTTTTACACAGAGGAACAGAGAAACGGGGACGAACGAAGGCGTTGGGAACGTGCGCGACCGGAGGCCGGCGAAGCCGGCCTCGCTGCCGGACGAAACGAGCGACGAAAACACAACGCCAACGACGAAGTACAACGCTCATGCTGGCGTGCGCTGTGTTTTTGTGGCTCGTTCCGTCCGGCGGCCCGCGTTGCGGGCCGGTCGCGCACGCTTTTCTTCTCCGCTCGTCTCTGCTACTCCGTTTCTCTGTGTGATCCCGTTATCTCCGTAATCTCCGTCCACTCTGGTCTCAGCGCGCTCTCTTCGAGGAAGCCAAACGTTCTTGCTTCGCCGCGGCCTTGAACTCCAACCTCTTTTTCGTGCGTTCGGTGGCGGCTGGCCCTGGCACGAACACGTGACGCTCGGCGTCCACGGGACGGCCGCTTGCTCGATCCACGAGCACGGGATCGGCGGCTTTTCCCGTCTTCGCGTCAACCAGCACCACGCTGGCGCCCTCGGGAGCGAAGTGCTTGGTGCCCCAGGCGTACAGGGCGACGACGACAGGGCGGAAGTCGCGGCCTTTATCGGTGAGCAGGTACTCGTATCGCGGCGGCCGGTCGTTGTACTTCGAGCGCTCGAGCAATCCTGATTCGACCAGGCTGTTCAGCCGCCGCGTCAGGATGTTGGGAGCGATGTCCAGGCTGGTCTGAAACTGATCGAAGCGTGTCAGCCCGGCGAAAGCGTCGCGCAGGATCAGAATGCTCCACCACTCGCCCACGCGCTCGAGGCTGCGGGCGATCGGGCACTGCATGCGGCCGAAGCTTTTGCGCTCCATATCGTCAGTTTATTGGAAACGTCCGGCGCCTGCCGCGAGGATCGGCAGCTCCGCCGTGGTCCATCCGCCGCCGAGCGCCTTGATCAGCAGGACGCTGGCCTCCATCCGCCGTCTCAGGATCTCCACGTCGTTGCGTTCGTTGGCAAGGGCGATGGTTTGCGCCGTGAGGACCTGGAGATACGGATCGGCGCCGGCGAGGTAGCGGTCGTTCGAGATGCGCAGCGATTCGCGAGCCGAGGCGGTCGCCGACTCCTGCTGCTGCGCCTCCTGTTCCAGGATGCGAAGCGCGGCGAGGCTGTCTTCGACCTGGCGGAACGCGTCAAGCGTCGCCTGACGGTAATCGGCAACGGTCGCATCGTAGGCCGCGATCGCCGCGTCCGAGATGGCGCGGCGCCGCCCGCCGTCGAAGATCGTCTGCACGGCGGTCGGACCGATCGCCCAGAAGCGGCTCGGCCACGCGAACCAGTTGGCGAGCGAGTTCCCCTCGAATCCACCGATCGCGCTCAGCATCACCGTCGGGAAGAACGACGTCTGCGCGATGCCGATCCGCTCGTTGGCCTCCGCTGCGCGCCGCTCCGCCGACGCGACGTCGGGGCGACGTTCGAGGAGCTGCGACGGCACGCCCGTGGGAATGGCCGGCGGGACCGTGTCGAGTGGCGCGGACGGCAGGCTGATCGCGGAGGGCGGCTCGCCCATCAACGTCGCGATGGCGTGCTCGTACCGCGCGCGCTGCACCGCAAGATCGGTCGCCTGCACGCGCGTCGCCTCGAGCTGAGTCTTCGCCTGCGTGACGTCCGATCGGGCCGCCGCTCCCCCCTCGAATCGATTGGTCGTGAGCTGCAGCGCCTCGGTGAACGCGGCGACGGCGGCGTCGAGCAGCCGGCGCTGCGCGTCCGAGCTGCGCAGGGCGAAATAGTCGAGCGCGAGCTCGGCCTGCAGGCTCAGATTAATCGTCTGCCGGTCGGCAGCGCTCGCCTCCGCGCGGTCCCGTGCGGCCGAAACCTCACGGCGCACGCGCCCCCAGACGTCGGCTTCATACGAGAGATCGACAGGCAGGCTGTAGACGCCGGTGACAGGCGGATTCAACGTCGTCGACGACAGCGACGTGTTACCGGAGTTGCGAACGAACGCCGCGGCGGGCGTCGTCGAGATCGTTGGCCGCTGTGCCGCGCGACTCACGCCGATCATCGCGCGCGCTTCACGAAAGCGTGCGTCCGCTGCTTTGAGATCCTCGTTGGACGCGGTCAAGCGCTCTTCGAGCGCATTCAACTGAGGGTCGCCGAACAGCTCCCACCATTTCCCGCGGAGCGCCTCGTCGCTCGGCTGTGCGCGCTTCCAACCGTCGGCTTCCTTGAACACATCGACCGGGCTCGCTGGAGCCGCGGGCCTGGCATAGTGCGGTCCCACGGCGCAGCCGGCAGCGAGCACCGCTGCCAGCGGTACGAGAAACAGCGCTCGCGTCTTCATCGTGCCTCCGCGCCGGATACCGGCCGAACGTCGACGGCTACACCGTTTGTCAACGAATCGGACGGATCGAGGATGACCGCGTCCGTCGTGTGAAGTCCCGATACCACTTCGAGCGTGTTGCCGTAGTCGTGGCCGATGGTGATTGGGACGAGCGTCGCGCGGCCCTCGCGCACGACGCCGACGCGAAGTCCTTCGGCGCGAAACAACAGCGTGTTGGCCGGAATCGTCACGGAGCCGGCCGCCGATCGCAGCGGAAAATGCACCTGCACGTAGGCGCCCGGCAGGAGGATCCCGCGAGGGTTCTCGACGTCGACTTCAACCAGCAGCGTGTGCGAAGCCGTGTCGATGGTGCTCGCGTTGCGAACGACGGTGCCGGCGAACCGCCGGCCGGGGAACTCGTCGAGCGTCAACTCGACCTTCAAGCCGGTCGCGGCCGCGGCCGACCGCGCCTCGGGAACCTGGACATACACTCGGAGCTTCTGAATCGCGCCGAGCCGGAACAGTCCCTGCCGCGCACCGGCGCCGGCATCCACCAACGCCCCGACGTCGGTATTGCGCGCGGTTATGACGCCCTCGAACGGCGCGCGAATGGTCCCGAACGACTGGAGCTCTTCGAGGCGCGCGACGTTGGCCTTGTGCGATTCGACGGTCGACATCGACGCCGCCTGGCTGTGCACCGCGTTGTCGCGTTCCTGGGCCGAGACGGAGTTGGTGGTCAGCAGCGCCTCGTTGCGCGCCGCTGTAATGCCAGCCAGCGTGTGCACGGAGACGGCGGTCGCCAGGTCCGCTCGAGCCTGGCGCAGTTGCTGATCCAGCTCCGGCGTCTCTATCTCCGCGAGCAGTTGTCCCTGCGTGACTCGCGATCCGATGTCCACGTACCAGTGCGTCAGGTACCCGCTCGTGCGCGCGAAGATCGGCGTGTCCGTGAAAGCTTCCGTGTTCCCCGGCAGCACCAGCTCCGCATCCGGTGCATCCGGTTTCGGATGGATGACGTCGACGACGGTGATGGACGCCGACTCGGTCGCCGCCGTCAACCTCGATGCGGCGGACGCGCGCGTGTGGATGCCGTAGTAAATCGCAACGCCGAACGCGAGCACGACCGCGGCCGGCACGCCAAGCTTCTTCATTGTCCTTCTCCAGAAGGCTGCTGACGATGGAACAGGGCGAAGACGGCGGGTACGAAGACGAGCGTGGCCGCGGTCGCCAGAATCAAGCCGCCGATGACGGCCCGGCCGAGCGGCGCGTTCTGTTCGCCGCCTTCGCCGAGCGCCAGCGCCATCGGCACCATGCCGATGATCATCGCCAGCGCCGTCATGAGGACCGGTCGGAACCTCGTGAGGCCGGCGTCGATCGCGGCAGCAACCGGGTCACCGTGCTCGTGCAGGCGCTCCTTGGCGAACGAAACCACGAGCACGCTGTTCGCCGTGACCACACCCATGCACATGATCGTGCCCATCAACGCCGGCACGCTGAGCGTCGTGTGCGTCAGAAACAGCATGAGCACGATGCCGGCCAACGCCGCTGGCAGCGCGGTGATGATGATCAGCGGGTCGAGCCACGACTGGAAGTTCACGACGATCAGGAGATACACGAGGGCGATCGCGAAGCCGAGGCCCACGAGCGATCCGCTGTACGAATCGCGCATCGTCTGCAGCTGGCCGCGAACGTTGATGAAGCTGCCGCGCGGCAGCAGCCGCCGGTTCGCATCGACGATCCGGGTGATGTCGCGCCCCACCGCCCCGAGGTCGCGATCCTGCACCGAACCGTAGATGTCGACGACGCGGCGAAGGTTGCGATCGTTGATGACGGCCATCTCGGCCGAGCGGCTGATCGACGCGAGGTCGGCCAGGATCTGCGGCCGCGAGGCGGGCGAGACGCCGATCGGCGTATTCTCCAGGTCCTGGAGCGACTGGACGCGGTACTGCGCGGTCTTCGCGACCATGTTGTAGGCCACGCCGTTCTGCGGATTCAGAAAGAAGAGCGGCGCGGTCTGGAAGCTGCCGCTCAACGAGTTGAGCAGGCTCGTGGCCACGTCGTGCTCGGTGAAGCCGCTCTGCATCGCCTTGGTGCGATCGACGTCGATGTCGAGGTTCGGGTAGTCGAACGCCTGGTGGATGTGCGCGTCGACGAGGCCCGGCACGTGACGCAATTGCGTCAGGATGGCGTCGGCGACGTTCCTGTTGTTCCGGACGTCGGCGCCTTCGATCTGGACGTCGATCGCCGCCGGCGAGCCGAAGTTCAGGACCTGCGTCACGATATCGGCCGGCAGGAAGTAGAAGACGACGCCGGGAAACTCGCGCGGCAGCTCCGCCCGCAGCGTGCGGATGTAGTCGGCAGTGGGCCGATGGCCGGCGTTCAGCGAGACCATGATGTCCGCGTCGCCGGCGCCAATCGCGCCCGACGTGCTGTGCATGAAGTTCATCGGGCTCGACGGAAGGCCGATGTTGTCGAGCACGTGATCGAGCTCGCGTCCCGGAATCGTGCGGCGGATGAACGCTTCAACCCCATCGCACAGCCTGGCCGTTTCCTCGATTCGAGTTCCCGTTTTCGCCCGCGCATGCAGGATGAACTGCCCGCTGTCGGTGGACGGAAAGAAATCCTGGCCGACCCACGGCACCAGCAGGCCGCTCGACGCGCAGACCAGCAGGAAGACGGGGACGAAAACGAGCCGGCGGCGGACTGCGGCGCCGAGCAGCGCTTCGTATGACACTCGAGCGCGTTGGAACGTCCGCTCGAACGCGCGCTGCACCAGGGTGAGTGGATTCCTCGAAGGACGGCTCTCGTGCGTTTCAACCGTGAGCAGGTACTTGGCCAGCGTCGGCACGATCGTCCGCGACCAGAAGTACGACGCAAGCATCGCGAAGACGACCGCTTCCGCCAGCGGCACGAACAGATAGCGCGCCACGCCGCCCAGGAAGAACATCGGCAGGAACACGATGCAAATCGCCAGCGTGGATACGAACGCCGGCACGGCAATCTGCTGCGCGCCGTCGAGAATCGCCGTCACCAGCGGCTTGCCCATGTGCAGGTTGCGATTGATGTTCTCCACTTCGACAGTGGCATCGTCGACCAGGATGCCTACGGCAAGCGCAAGTCCGCCGAGCGTCATGATGTTGATCGTCTCGTGCAGCGCGCCGAGGACGATCACCGACGTGAGAATCGAGAGCGGTATCGAGACCGCGATGATGAGCGTGCTTCGCCAGCTGCCGATGAAGAGCCAGATCATCAACGCCGTCAGGCCCGCGGCCACGAGCGCTTCGCGCAGGACCGAACCAATCGCGGCGCGGACGAAGATCGACTGGTCGCCGAGCGGCTGCGTCAGCAGTTGCGGCGGGAGGATCTGCGCGGCGCGCGGCAGGATGCCGCGGATGCCGCGCACGACGTCGAGGGTCGAGGCGCTGCCGGCTTTCAGCACCGTCAACAGCACGCCGCGGTGGCCGTCCTGCCGGACGATGTTGGTCTGGGGCGCGAAGCCGTCGCTGACGTGTGCGACATCCCTCACGTAGATCGGTGATCCGCTGGTAAGGCGAATCGGCATGTCGTTGTAGGCGTCGGCGGATTGCGGGTTGGCGCGGAGCCGCACGTCGTACTCGAACTGGCCGATCTTCGCGCCGCCCGACGGCAGAATCGGCGTCTGCTGCGCCACCGCGTTCAGGACGTCCTGCGGCGCCAGCCCCTTGGACTGGAGCAGCCGCGGATCCAGGTTGATGTTCACCTGGCGCTGCTTGCCGCCATAGGGAAGAGGGACCACGGCGCCAGGCACGGTGATCAGCTGGTTGCGAAGCAGCGTGAACGACAGATCGTTCAGCTCCTGCTCGGACAGCCCCCTTCCCGACACGCCCAGCTGGAGAACCGGCACGCTGGACGCGCTGTAGTTGATGATCTCGGGAGGCAGTGTACCTGGCGGCATGAACCGGAGCGTCCACTGCGACGCGCTGCTCACCTGCGCGTTCGCCGTATCGAGGCTTGCGCCGGGCTGGAGGAAGATCTTCACGATCGCCCAGCTGTTCACCGTCGTCGATTCAACGTGCTCGATGTTGTCGACGAGCGTCGTCAAGGCGCGCTGATAAGGCGATGTCAATCGTCCGCTGAGCTCTTCCGCGTTCAGCCCGGCGTACGACCACGCGACCGAGATGACCGGGATGTCGATGGACGGAAAGATGTCCGTGGGCGTGTGCAGCGCGGCCATCGGGCCGGCGATGAAGATGACCAGCGCGAGCACCACGAAGGTGTACGGCCGGTTGAGCGCAACACGAACAATCCACATGGCTCGATCTCCCTGTCAAACACGCACGCTATCATAGTAACTATCATGATGCAAGTTACTAGGAATCATGAGCCGTGCGGCCATCTGTCCCGCCACAGACCCTCACTTCATAGCGGCCGGTGTGCCGAGTCCTTTCCTCTCCCGGAAACGCGCACGTTCGCGCCCTTTACAGGCGACGGGCCGTGGTGTACGTTCGGGCTTCGCTCGTGAGCTTTGAGCGCACTACTAGCTCAAATAGGAGAATCTGGATGAAGGCTTCGACTCGATTGACGGCGGCCGCGGCCGCCCTCGTAGCGGCCATTCCGGCCGTGATGCACGCCCATTTCAAGCTGGTAGAACCCGCCTCCTGGATCATCGAAGACGAGCGCGGCGATCCGCAGAAAGGCTTCCCCTGCGGCGGATCGAACACCGACTACGGCAAGCCCAGCTACGCTGTCAGTCCGGCGACAGGCGGATCCAAGCTGCACATCAAGGTGCAGGAAACCATCTTCCATCCGGGCCACTATCGCGTGGCGCTTGCGGTCAACTCACCCGCCGAACTGCCGGTCGATCCCAAGGCGACGACGGAGACGACGGAACGAGGACCGCGATCGGTGTCGGGCGAGATCATGAACCCCGTGCAGGTGCCGGTCCTCGCCGATGGCCTGTTTCCGCATTCGGCAAAAGTGGACACACCGCTGGAAACGGACGTGACGCTGCCCAACATCAGCTGCAAGCGATGCACGCTGCAGGTGATTCAGTTCATGGAGCAGCACGGCCCGAACAATCCGGGGCTGTACACGTACCACCACTGCGCCACGATCCAGATCACAGCCGATCCGAAAAAGCCGATCGACGCGGCATGGCCGAAGGAACGGCAGGGAACGTAGGAATTTCAGATTTCAGAGGGCAGATTTCAGATTGGCGGGACTTCGCCAATCTCAAATATCAATCTGAAATCTGAACTCTGAAATCTGAAATCTCAACGATGGCTACACAACTTGCGGCGAATCTGACGATGCTGTTCGGGGAGATGGAGTTCCTCGATCGGTTCGAGGCGGCGGCTCAGGCTGGATTTCGGGGCGTTGAGTTCCTGTTTCCGTACGCCTACGAGGCCAGGGAATTGCAGCGGCGCCTTCGCGATCACTCGCTCGCCATGGTGCTGCACAACCTTCCGGCGGGTGACTGGGCGGCCGGCGAGCGCGGCATCGGCTGTCTGCCGGATCGGGTCGACGAGTTCAAGCAAGGCGTCGAACAGGCCATCACGTACGCGACGGCGCTGGGGTGCACGCGCGTCAACTGCCTGGCGGGGAAACTGCCGCCGGGCCTCGATCCGGCCGTTGCGCGCGACACGCTGATCGCGAACCTGCGCTACGCGGCGCCGCGCCTCAAAGAGGCAGGGGTCGCGCTGCTGATCGAGCCGATCAACACGCGGGATGTCCCGGGCTTTTTCCTCAGCGGCACGAAGCAGTCGATCGACATCATCGATGCCGTCGGCTCAGACAATCTCTGGCTCCAGTACGACATCTACCACATGCAGATCATGGAAGGAGATGTCGCCCCGGCGATCGCACGTCTCCTTCCGCGCATCAAACACATGCAACTGGCCGACGTCCCTGGACGCCATGAGCCGGGCACCGGAGAGATCGACTTCCCCACGCTGCTGAGCGGCATCGATCGCCTGGGATATGGCGGGTGGATCGGTTGCGAGTACGTGCCCGCGGCGGGAACGGTCGCCGGCCTTGGGTGGACGGCGCCGTACCTTCGGGATAGCGTTTGACGCGCAGGTCATTCGATCGCGCACGAAACACACGAAATCAAACAGGTCCAGGATTTCTGTTTCGTGAGTTTCGTGAATTTCGTGGGTTTCGTGAGTCGCGGAGCGACTTACTAAGCGCGCCTTGGGCGGTATAACCCGAACGACAGCCCCGCCGGATCGAGCACGATCGCCAGCGCGTCGCCGTCGGGCAGCTCGGACTTCGGGACGATGACGGTTGCTCCGAGCTTCGCCGCCTTCCCGAGGTACGCGTCGATGTCGTCGACTTCGACGAAGAGCTGGACGAGGTTGTGCCCCTCCGGCGGCGAAAGCCACACACCGCCGTTGATGCCGCGCGGGCTCTGCGTATCGACCTCGCGATAGCCGAGGGCGTTGTGGGTCTGCACCTTCCATCCAAACAACCCCGCGTAGAATCGCGTCACCGTCTCCGCTTGAAGAACTGAGCGACACGTCACGGCACGCATCGTAGCGGCCGCCGAATCGAGACTCAAGCGGTCAGGCGAGAAAGTGGGGCAAACCCCGTGCTCGCCGACCGCCATCCACGAAACACACGAAACACTCGAAAACGAGAACTAGAGGTTTGGTTCTTTTTCGTGCGTTTCGCGAGTTTCGTGAGTTCGTGACCTACGACTTTCGTTTGAACAATCCAACCAGGACTGCCTTGCCGCGAACGTGGCCGGCCATCGCAGCGATCACGGCTGAGCGAGTGGCGGACGGCGACGCACCGACCGCGGGCACGTCGAGCGTGGTGTCGAGGGCGTAGAGCTCGAACACATAGTGATGCGCCGGACCTGAGGCCGGCGCGCCAGGGCCTCGGTAGTACGGCCCGGTCGCGCTGATCTGACGCGTGCCGTCCGGCAGCTGCGACATCGACGGCGAGTGCTCGTGGAAGCTCGTGACGGCAGCCGGGATGTTCCAGACGAGCCAGTGGAGCAGATCCTCGGTGCCATTTCCACTGGCCGCGTCAACGTCGTGCGCGATCAGGACGTATGACGTGACGCCCTCCGGCGCGCCGCTCCACTGCAGCGGAGGCGACATGTCCTCCCCCGCTTGTGTGTAAGGCGCCGGTATCTCGCCGCCATCGCGCCAGGCAGACGAGGTGAGCGTCATCACCTGAACGCCGCCGCGACCGCGGCCGCCGCCTCGCTGACCCGGTTGCGCAGGAGCAGCAGGATTGGCGGGAGAGGCAGGAACGGGCGGGGCGCCGCGCTGCTGGCCGATCGCCAGCGCGGAGCACGACGCAATCAGCGCGACGGTGGTGAGTGCCATTCGCATGTCGGCCCTCACTTGAACGACGCCGGCTGCGTTTTGCGCCACGCGTCATAGCGCATACGGAGCGTCTTCACCGGGTTCAGGTTCTCTCCCTCGTGAATGACGTTCGGTCCATGGTCGGGCGCCGGCTGCGACACGGTGAGATACATCGTGTACTTGCCGTTGTTGTGCGAATCGCCGTTGGTGTCGCCCTTTTCCGCCATCAGGATGTAGGCGACGTGCGCCGTCTTCTCCGAACACGGAATCGCCGGCATCGATCCGTCGGTGGGCCACGGCGGGCAGGTGCAGCGGCTGTCGCCGCCCGATCCGTCCGCCGCTTCCATGGCCGCCATCACGCGATCCGTGATCGCGCCCTTCGCGTGCAGAAACGCCTGCACGGCATTCGGCACGACGGTACCAGGACGAAGAATGTTGCCCTGGATTGAATAGAAGATCTCGGTTCCCGGTACCTGACCGTGGATGTCCTGCGACACGTACCCGTTGGTGAGCCCCGAGTGCCCGGCGCTGCGGCCTTGCAGATCGACGATGCCGAATTGCCGCGTCTGAAAGGCAGGATCCGCGCTCAGCAGTTCGATGATCGCTTTCGGGTCGGTGCCCTTCTGAAGCTCGCGAAACACCAGCATCTGATTCTGGTGCGTGTTGTCGACGCCCGCCTGGCACGCGGCCACGCCCTTTCCGGGCACGACGACGGCCTGGACGCCCATCAGGAACTGATCGTCGCGATCGACGCATGTGGCCGACGCGATCACGACGCGGCCCGTGCTGCGATCGACCGCGATCACGGACCAGGTCGCCGATGCCGTCGCAGGCAGCGCGAGCAGCGACAGCAGGAAAAGAGCCACACGACGCATGAAAAAAGTCCTCCGCTACAGTGTGCCGACGCGAGGGCCAATCGAAAGACCCGGCGCTATCTTATCGCGGCCGTCGTGCGCCCCAGGCGGCCACCATCCTCAATTCACCGCTGCGCGATCGATGAGCGCCTTGAAGCGGCTGCGCAGACGATCCGGATCCGCCGGCACGGTCTGCCACATCAGGACGGTCGTCAGCTCGCGGCGCGGATCGACGGTGAAGATCGTTCCAGCGGTTCCGTCCCACCCGTATTCCCCGCTGTCGAGATCGACGTCGACGTTGCCAAGGCCCCAGCCGCGCCGGCCGCCCCGGACGGCGAGCACCGCATCGGGCAGACCGTTGACGGTCATCATGTCGACGGTCTTCGCGCTGAGAATACGGACGCCGTCCAGTTCTCCACGCTTCAACAGCATCTGGCTGAATCGCAAGTAGTCGGGAACCGTCGACACGAGTCCGACAGCGCCTTCGAGAAGCGCAGGGCGCTGTGTGAAGGGCGCGTCCGGCTCGATCTCGATCGGGCTGAGGCCGGCGCCAGGTGCCGGTTGATACACGGTCGTCAGCCGATCACGCTGATCGGGCCGGACCCAGAAGCCGGTGTCGGTCATGCGCAGCGGCTTGAATATGCGCTCCTCGAGAAAGCTGTCGAACCCCTGACCCGACCAGATTTCGACAAGGCGTCCGAGCACCGTCGTCCCCTCGCTGTAGCGAAAGCGAGTGCCCGGATCCTCCATCAGCGGCGTGTGGGTGATCTTCGTGGTGAACTGCGACAGCGTGTCGGTGCGCACGCGCACGCGGTTGGTCCGGTAGATCTCCGCGGTTCGATGGCTCAATCCGGACGTGTGCAGCAGAAGATCCTGGACGGTGATCTCGCGGGACGGCGGACGGAGGCTGCCGTCGGGCTGCGCCACCTTGACGTCCTTGAACTCGGGCAGGAACTTCGAGACCGGATCGCTCAGGCTGAAACGGCCGGCCTCGTGAAGCATCATGACGGCGGCCGCCGTCACCGGTTTGGTCATCGAGTAGATCCGGAACACGGATCGCTCCGTCATCGGCGCGCGCGATTCCAGATCCTGGACGCCGACCGGCTCGATGTACGCGAGCTTTCCCCGCCGCGCGACGGCGGCGACGGCGCCGGCGATTTTTCGATCCGCGACGAAACGCTTCAGCAGCGCGGTCGCTTCCCCGAGCGGCGCGGACGTCAGGCCGACCGCTTCCGGCGCCGCGCGCGGAAGCCCGGACGCGTCCCCAGCCCGCTCACTCCGTTGCGACTCAGCGCCAAGCGTGGACAACGCGAGGACGAGCGCGCCAATCACCGGCGCCGACCAACGAAGGATCCTCATTTCGCCGGCGCGGCGTGATCCAGGGTGAGGCCTGCGGTCGTGCCGCGCTTGAAGCCTTTCCAGTTTTCGAAATACGACTGCTTGTCCTGCTCGCCTTTCAGATACAGGTCGAAGTACGCCGTCGCGAAGTGATCGAGGATGTTGTTCATGCGGACCGTGTCCCACACCGCGTCGGCATAGTGCGCAAAGGCCGCGGGCTTGCCGGGCTCGGCCGGCACGTATGTTTCCGCGGGCGCCGGTATCGGCGCCGCGGCGTTGTGGTTCGCGTTGATGAACGTCAGCAGATACCGGTCGGCGTTGACCGCGGCCTGATAGATCGCCCTGGTGCCCTTTTCATAACCCGCCACATCGTCAACGCTCCCCGCCACGAACATCACCGGCGTCGTGATGCCTTTCAAGCCGTCCGCATCCCAGAAACCGCCGGCCATCCCCCATGGGGCAATCGCGATGGCCGCCTTGATGCGCGCATCCATCGTCTTGCGGTACTCGGGATTGGCGGCGCCCCGCTCGGCCAGCATCTTGTTGGGCGGCGCACCCGAGATCGTCTCGCTCGCTTTGCTGTAGCCGCCGCCGATCACGTTCACCACGCCATAGCCGCCCATGGAATACCCCACGATGCCCGTGCGGCTCGCGTCGAGATGTCCGCTCAGAAAACTGCCCGAGCCGGCCTTGCCGAGGCGCGCCATTTCGTTCAACACGAACAGCTGATCGAACGCCCGGTTGTAGAGCGTGCTCGCGAACGGCTTCTGATCGTCGTACGTGCTCTCTTTGTGATCGATCGACACCGTGATGAACCCCTTGCTTGCCAGGTTTTCGGCGAGATGGCTCATCAGGTAGCGGTTGCCGGGATAGCCGTGCGAGATGATCACCAGCGGGAACGCCGGCTCGCCCGTCACGAGAGCGGCATCGCGGACAGCCTGGCCGTGCAACGTGACGGTAATAGCGGGGTCACGAGTGATCGCGCGGTACTCGCCGCCCGGTTTCTGACCGGCGGCCAACGCGGCCGGGTACCAGACTTCGAGCGTCAGCGTCCGATCGTACCGTGCCGTCGGTCCGCCCTCCTTCGTGTTCAGGACATCCGGACGGTTCTTGTCGGTCGCCTGCAGCGTGCGAACACCAATGGCGTAGCGGCCGTAGCCGGCCAGTTCCGGTGCTGACGGCGTCACCGTGTCGATCCGGTTGGTTTGCGCGAGCGCGGTGACCACCAGGGCAAACACGAAGACGAGCGGGATGCCTACGCGACGGACCATCTCACCTCCACCTGCATTCCCATGCTTTTATCCTTCTCTGATTCCCGCTCCGCTCGTCCCGGCCGACCGATCATGAACGCAACGCACGCCGCCTGCAAGCCGCTCGCGCGTGCTAGCATCCACATTCCGAAACCGGGAGAAGATTCGATGGCAAAAAAACAGAGGGGCATCCGGATACCCAGGGCATCGGCAAAGCCGGCGAAGAAGAGCGGAACGAAAAAGGCCGCGTCGAAGAAGGCTGCGTCGAAAAAGCCTGCCAGCACCGTGCGGCGTGCCGCGGCGTTCGATCCGCTACTCGCGCCCGTGAAAGGCGCGATCAAGCGGGATATCGGGCACGTGCAGCTCGAGGTCGGGAAGGCGGGCGCCGCGCGCGTGAAGCGCATGATCTATCCGCCGGGATTCCACTGGGCCGTGGACATGAAGCCCAATGTCGGCACCGAACTCTGCATGCACGCGCACGTCGGCTTCCTGGCGCGCGGCGAGATTCACATCGAGTACGCCGACGGCTGCATCGTCGAGCACAAGGCGCCGCAGATTGTGGCGATCGAGCCCGGGCACGACGGCTGGGTTGTCGGCAAGGAGCCGGTGATCCTCATCGAGTTCGACTTCGAGGGCGACACCGTCAGCCGCCTCGGGATGCCGGACGCCCATCGTCACGAGTGAACGCAGGGCTTTAGCCCTGCGTCATCCGCGCCGTCACTCCGGCGGCACGCCTTTCCAGATCCACTCCAGCGCCAGCGGCAGCGTCTGCTGTTTGACGGTGCGGTCGGTGTGGCCCGCGTTCCTAGCGAACACGAACTGATAGTGGTAGCCCTTGTTCGCGAGGACCCGGGCCATGCGCTCGTTCGCCACGACCCAATCGTGCATGTCGTCGCGCATGACGTTGGGATTGAGCAGATCCCGGTCGCCGACTTCCATCCAGATCCGAATCGGCTTCGGCGGATTGTTGGGTATCAGGCGCTCGTGGAACTCCCACGCGCCGTGCGGCGTGTCCGTGCTCGGCGGCCACTGCTGGTTCACGTACGTGCCCGAGTACGTCAGCACGCGGTGGTACAGGTCGGTTCGATACCACGCCATCGCCAGCGCCGCGGATCCGCCGGAGCTCCCTCCCATCGTGGCGCGCTTGTCGGGATCGCGGGTCAGCTTCACGTGGCATTCGCGCTCGGCGAGCGGAAGGACTTCTGACTCGACGAACTCCGCATACCGTCCCGACATCGTGTCGTACTCGAGACCGCGCTGGCTGCCCTGGGCATCGCCGCTCCCATTGGCAATCGAGATCGCAATCATCGCCGGCACTCGCTTGCGAGCGATCAGATTGTCCAGGGCGGTGAACAACAGCGGATCGGGTCCGTCCGCACCAACGATGAACGGCGCTTCCGTGCCGGGCACCTATTGTTTCGGTACGTAGACCGCCACGCGGCGTGAGTACGGCGCAGGCCGGCTCGTCGTCACCACGAGTTTGGCGGGATCGGCGGGATCGGGAACCCCAAAGGTTCCCGGTTCGCGGGCGATGCCCGGATAGATCTTGCTGTCGGCCGAGCTCATGATGAGCTCGCAGACATTGCCGTGAGGCACATCGTCGCGGACGGTCATCTCGGGCGCAGCATTGTGCGTGGGACCGATGATGAAGTTGCCGTCGACATCGGCAGATGGAAGCGTGCCGTCGGGCAACTCCGTCGCGGTCACATAGCCCGGTGTCCGCGGATCCCTGGTCGGCGGCACGGGCCGGGGCGGCTGAGCAGGCGCAGGCACTGGTGTCTGGGGCGGGACGGTGCTCTGCGCGCGGCCGGACGGCGAACCGCCGGCGACCAGGCACAGTATCGCGATCGAGAGGGTCAACGGCGCAGTCTTCATGGGCTTATTCTGCGCCGATGCGTGCTCGAATCGACAGTCCGTTCGAAAAGCCCTGTCGCCCGATGCCGGGGAGAGCGGTTAGAATTCTCGTCGATGAATTCCAAGGCGCGTGCGATGGTCTTTGCCTGCGCGCTCCCCTTGACGCTCACGGCGCTCGGGATGACGGCGCTTTCCCAGCAGACCGCCGTTCAACCGGCAGTGCCGGCGCGCGCTGACGCGTTCGAAACGGGTGTCAAGCCTTTCCTGCGCACCTACTGCATCGGCTGCCACAGCGGTCAACAGCCGGCCGCGGGCTTTGACCTGACGACCTATGCCACGCGCGACGCCGTCGTCCGCGACCAGCGCCGCTGGAATCTCGTGCTCGCGCGGCTCAAGGCCGGAGAAATGCCGCCGGCCCAGTCCCGCCAGCAGCCCGCGATGGCTGCGCGCCAGTCCGTCATCGACTGGATCGAGTCGGTCTCCGCGGAAGAAGCACGGCGCCATCCCAACGATCCGGGCATCGTGCTCGCGCACCGTTTGAGCAATGCGGAATACGACTACACGATCCACGATCTCACCGGCGTCGATATCCGACCGACGAAGGAATTTCCGGTCGATCCCGCCAACCAGGCGGGCTTCGACAATTCGGGTGAATCGCTGGCGATGTCGCCCGCGCTCGTGCAGAAGTATCTCGACGCCGCCCGGCGCGTTGCGGACCACATCCTGTTCCTGCCCAACGGCCTCTCGTTCGCGCCGTATCCTGTCGTGACGGACGAGGACCGCGACAAGTACGCGGTGAACCGCATCGTCGACTTCTACAAGCGGCAGCCGCTCGACTACGCCGACTATTTTCTTGCCGCGTGGCGGTATCAGCATCGTTCGGCGCTGCGTCAGCCGCGCATGACGCTCGCCGACGCCGCGACCGGCGCTCACGTCAGCGCAACCTACCTGACCAGGGTCTGGGCGATGCTGAACGCGCGCGGCGAGGATGTCGGGCCGCTGGCGGCGCTTCAGGCGCGCTGGCGGAATCTGCCGCTACCGGAGAATCACGCGGAGCCGAACGGACTGCGGCCGGCCGTCGGCTGGATGCGCGACTTCGTCGACGGCCTTCGACCGCGCGTCGCGAAGGTGTTCACCAACCTGCCGGCCCGCGGCATCGCGCCCGGATCGCAATCACTGGTGCTCTGGAAAGATCGGCAATTCGCCGACCATCGTACGAGCTACGCGGGCAACGCACAGCAGCTGGATCTGTCGGCGTACGCGCAGACCGATCCTCTCGTCGTGGCGCCAGATACGGAACCCGCACGCGCGCGGTATGAGGACGCGTTCGCCCGGTTCTGCGCGCTGTTTCCGGATCGGTTCTACGTCTCGGAACGCGGCCGCATGTTCCTCACCGACGCACGCGAAATCGCGTCCGACGAGGCGGGACACCGGCTGTTGAGTGCCGGCTTCCACAGCCAGATGGGCTACTTCCGCGACGATCGCCCGCTCTACGAGCTGGTCCTCGACGCCGGCCAGCAGCGCCAGCTGGACGCACTCTGGAAGGAGCTGGATTTCGTCACGCTGGCGCCTGTCCGGCAGTTCAAGCAATTCATCTGGTTCGAGCGCGCCGAGCCGCCCAGCTTCATGGCCACCGCGCAGTTCAACGCATTCCGATCCGAAGACGACGATGTCACGTCGGCGGTGAAGATGTCGCAGCTGGCGGAGGCATACCTCGCCAAGGCGCGAGACGTGACCAACGACGTCGCGCTCGGCGTCGTCCGCGACTACTTCGATCGAATGAACGCGAACGTGCGGGCGCTCGAGGAGTCCAGGACCGCTGCCGAGCCGAGCCACATCGACGCGCTGCTGACGTTCGCCGCCCGCGCGTATCGACGGCCGCTGACGAGCGCGGAGTCCGACGACCTCGTCGCCTTCTACCGTTCGCTGCGCGCACAGCATCTGAGTCACGAGGACGCGATTCGCGACGCCGCAACCAGCGTGCTGATGTCGCCGCATTTCTCCTACCGTGTCGATACGCTCCCGGATGGCAAGGCCGCGACCGAGGAGGTGCGGGCGCTGTCGGACTACGAACTGGCGAGCCGCTTGAGCTACTTCCTCTGGTCGAGCATGCCGGACGAGGAGTTGATGAAGCACGCGGCCGCCGGAGATCTCCACAAGCCTGACGTGCTCACGGCGCAAAGCCGCCGGATGGTGCAGGACGCCCGCGTGCGGCACCTGGCGACCGAGTTTGCCGGCAACTGGCTCGACATCCGCCGGTTCGAGGAGCACAACGCCGTCGATCGCGAACGGTTTCCGGAGTTCACCAACGATCTGCGCGAAGCGATGTTCCAGGAACCGATTCGATTCGTCCTGGATGTCATTCAGCGGAACGGTTCGGTCCTCGATTTCCTGTACGCGAACCACACGTTCGTCAACCCGGTGCTCGCCCGGCACTACGGGATGCCGGAGCCGCCGGGCGACGCCTGGGTTCGCGTCGACGATGCCGGGAAGTACGCGCGCGGAGGCCTGCTGCCCATGTCGGCGTTCCTGACCAAGAACGCGCCGGGACTGCGCACGAGCCCGGTCAAACGCGGCTACTGGATCGTTCACCGGCTGCTCGGCGAGTACATCCCCGCACCGCCGCCGAACGTCCCCGTGCTGCCGACGGACGAGACCAGGCTGGGCGATCTGACGCTGCGCGAGACACTCGTCCAGCATCGCGCGAATCCGGCGTGCGCCAGCTGCCACGCGAAATTCGATTCGTTCGGCCTCGCGTTCGAAGGCTACGGTCCGGTCGGCGAAACGCGCGACAAAGACCTCGCCGGACGTCCGGTCGAAACCGGCGTGACGTTTCCCGATGGCAGTTCCGGCGCCGGTCTCGACGGGTTGCGGGCCTTCATGCGCGCCCGCGGCCAGGCCGAATTCATCGACACGCTGTGCCGTGAGATCCTCGTCTATGCTCTAGGACGAAGTCTCCTGCAATCGGACGAGCCGCTCCTCACGCAGATGCGCAAAGATCTGACGAGCGGCGACTACAAGTTCGGTCACCTCGTTCAGGATATCGTGGTGAGCCGGCAGTTCCTGATGAAACGCGCGACGCCCGGTTCCTGAAAAAAGGAAGTTCGCCCATGAAGACGATGACGAGCCCGTTTCAGCGCAACTCACGCGAATTGTCCCGGCGCCGCTTCCTGCGCGGCACCGGCGTCGTGATGGCGCTGCCGTGGCTGGAATCGGTCCCCGTCTGGGGGGCCGAGCCGGCCGCCGCCGCCACGCCCAAACGCCTGGCCATTCTCTTCATGGGAAACGGCGTCAATCCAAACGAGTGGTGGGCGAAGGGCTCGGGCGCCGACATCCAACTGGGCCGCAGCCTCGCGCCGATGGAACCGCTCAAAGGGCGCTTCAACTACATCAAGGGGCTGTTCAACAAAGCGGCGACCGGCGTCGGCATCCATCCCGGGATGACGGGGAACCTGCTCTCGGGCGCGCAGCTGACGAAAGGCGCCGAACTGCACGGCGGCGTCAGCCTGGATCAGGTCCTCGCCAGCCACATCGGCGATCAGACCGTGCAGCCCAGCATGGTCCTCGGCTGCGAGCAGCCGGTCACCGGCTACCACGAGACGAATTTCTCGATGGCCTACAGCTCCCACATCTCGTGGTCGAGCCCCACGTCGCCGGTGCCGATGGAGGTGTATCCGTCACTGGCATTCGACAGTCTCTTCGAGAATCGCGGAAGTCAGCGAAACCTGAGCGTGCTCGATCGGGTGATGGAACAGGTGTCCTCACTGAACCGGCGCGTGAGCAGCACGGACAAAGGAAAGCTGGACGAATACCTCACCAGCGTTCGGGACGTCGAGAAACGCGCGCAGGACATGCGCGCGGCGAAAGAGAAGGCCGACGCCAACGCGATGAATCGCGGCCGGGCCGTCGCGACGATGGCGCGCCCCGACAACGGCCTGCCGGAGGATATTCGGGATCACATGCGCCTGATGTGCGACATCCTGGCGCTCGCCTTCCAGACCGACAAGACGCGCATTGCCACGCTGCTGCTCTGCCGCGATATCTCGGGACTCCTCTACCCATTCCTCGACGTGAAACTGGCTCACCATCTCGCCAGTCATGAAGACACCGGCGACGCGTTCATGCGCGTCAACCAGTTCTACCTCACGCAGTACGCCTACCTGATTGAGAAGCTCGCGGCCATGCCCGAGGGCGAGAGCACCGTCCTGAACAACTCGTGCCTCGTGTTCATGTCGAACATGTGGTCCGGCAGCCACCACGACAGCACGAAGGTACCGGTGCTGACGGCGGGCACGCTTGGCGGGACGCTCGAGACCGGCCGCGTGCTCGATTACACGGACGCCGGCGACGAGAACCGCAAGTTGTGCAGCTTCTATCTGTCGCTGATGGATCGCGTCGGCGTGAAGCTCGATCGATTCGGCGACGCCACGGAACGGCTGTCGGGCATCTGAAAACGGCCCTCGCGGCCAGGTAAGAAAAACATAAAAACCGCTGGCCCGTCGAGGGACGACTGTGCGACAGTCCAAGTCGACAGACCACGGTCATGAGATTTGGACTCCTCGTTTCTGCGGCGGCCTGTTCGCTGCTGGCTGCGCTCGGATCAGGATCCGCGCAGCCGCCGGAGAATTGCGACGCCCTCGTCCCGGCGCAGGGACAGATCGAGTATCGCTGGCGTCAGAACCGTTGCGAGGGGTTCTATCGATCGAACGTCTCGTCCGGCGACCTCGAGCTCGTGTCGCTGCTCGTCGGGCGCCTGCCTGCCGAGACGACGCCAAAATCGCCACTGGAAATCGCTGCGCCCGCGCTGCAAGGCTCGCTGACGGGGCCCGTCAAGGTGAGGGCCGTCGCCATTCCTCCGCGGACTTACTACCGGATGGATGCGACCGTCACTCCCGGAGGCCGCCTTTCGTGGCCGGCGGGCGAGGTGCTCGGACCCGCGCAGCTCTCGATCGACCGTCTTGGTGTGTTCGGGTGGATTGATGCGTCCCCGGAGCGTGTGTTCGTCCCGCTTCGCGTCGGTCCGGGCGGGCAGCCGGCCCGCCCCGGAGAGCCGATCGAGCTCCGCGTGCGATCGGCTTCCGCGACTGACTGGGTGCGGTGGCGCGCGCACATCGACGGCGCGCCTCCACAGGACCTGCCTGAATGGCAGGAGGCGGCCCGAGGACTGGATGCCTGGAAGCCGGTGACGATTCCCCTTCCGGCTGGAGGGGCCGCGATCCTCAGAGTCGACGTTCGCGCAAAACCGCAGAACAGCGACCAGATGCAGCTGCTCTCCGTCCGCGTCGCAAGGCCGGGCCTGCCATGAGTGACGAGCTCCGCGCACAGATCCTCGCGGCCCGCTCGGCGGAAATTGCGCAGGCCGCTGAACAGCTGAAGAACACGACACCCGCGACGCCCGAAGAACGGCTCGAACGGATCAAGACATATACGGCGCTGCTCGCAGCGATGCCGGCGGCCGCGACACACGAGACGCGCTGGGCGATCGCCGTGGCGGTTTGTGCGGCGCTGACCGCGGGTCTGCTCTGGGTCACGCCGTTGTCCCGGACGCGCGTCCTCATGAAGATCGACGCGTCAGCCGTGGAATTCACGCTCGCTGAGCCATGGACGATGGCCGACGCCGATGTTCCCGCGGCCTCGCCGGGCGCGCGACTCGACGTGCTGTCGGAGGTCTCCGGATCGATCCTCGCGCTCAAGAGTCCCGGAAACGACGGATGGATGCGCATCGACGACTATCGAGTCCATCCGGTCGAGCTGAGCCTCCAGGACAACGGCCACCTGGTCATCCAGGTCGGCAATCGCGACGGCGCCGTGCGCTTTTTTTCCAGAGGCGCGGAGCTGAAGGGCGCCCTCGAAATCGACGGGCGCGGCACGCTGTCCGGCGGGGCGGCGGACGGACAAACTGATCAGAAGTACGACCGCACGCTCGAAGATTCCGAGGTGCTGCGATTCACCGCCTCCGGCAAGAACGCCGTGTCGACGATCCTGGCATTCCACACGCCGTCACCCTGGAATCTGCGGGGCCTGTCCGTCAATCAATTGAACTTCGCGTGGGACGAGCGAGCGCAGCCCGGAGGACCGGGCAAGCGGACGCCTCTGCTCCGCGGCGAGATCACCTTGTTCGATTCGTCGTCGACCGTGACGATCGGCGAAGGCGAGCATCTGTCGCTCGATCGACTGCACGCGCGCATCGTCGATCTCCAAATCGACAAGCAGATTCATCTGAACCTCGAAGGTGACGCCGGCAACATCGTCGTCGGCTCGCGCGGATTCGAGCGGCGGTTGACGCCGACGTATCTGGAGTATTTCCGCAGCCACCCGTCGCTCAGCGTGTTCTGGAGCGCCGCCGTGTTCCTGGGAGGGAGTTTATGGAGCGCCAAGCGTCTTCTTCTGTCGTGAGGCGGGAGGTGTCGCGATTCGGGCCTGCCGTCGCGCTGCTGATGGCAGTGTTCATGCCGCTCGCGCGAGCGCAGAACGAGCCGAAACTGATTCAGCTGCTCAAATCCAACACGGTACGAATCGAGGCGGCGTGGCCGACCGGTGGCGCGCAGCTCGGATTCGGCTTCATCGTGGGAGAGCGCGCCTCCACGCAGCTGTACATCGCCACGGCCAACCACGTCGTGCGGGATCCGGATCGCGGAAAGTCGACAGCGGTCAAGGTGTGGCTGCGCGGCGAAGGGAATTCGACGGTGGCCGAGCTGCTCGAAGACTCCAGCCAGGCGCTCGACCTGGCTGTTCTTCGCGTCGCAAAACCGCAAGGGTTCTCGTGGAAGACGGACGTGATTGGCAGCGCGGCGGACCAAAGGACCCACGGCACCAACGTGTGGTTCATCGGAAGAGACAGGGACTGGTACACACCGGTCGCTCCGGGCAAGCTGACAGCGGTTACGTTCGAGTCGAAACTTCAGCTCGAAGGGCTGCCGGTCCGAGTCGGCTCGTCAGGCGGGCCGCTGATAGCGGACTCCGGCATCATCGGCATGGTCACGAAGGATGAGGGAGACACGTCGTACGGCACGCCGGTCGACAACATACGCCAGGCTTTCGAACAATGGGGCTTTCCCTTCGGCCTGACAGCAGCGGTTTCCGCATCGCCAACACCGCAGCCAACCGGAACGGCGCCGCCGGGCGGATCGGAAGCTCCCCCGAGAGGATCCGCACCGAGCGTCCGCCCTTCGCGTGGCGATCCCGTTTACCCCAGCAGGCCCCGTGGCGGTCAGTCCGCCGGCGCTGCGATCGGCGGTCGAGGCCGCATCATCGACAATCAGAAGATTCTCAACGCGAACAGCAACCTGTGTCTCAGCCCCGCGGGCGGCGGCAAGAGCAACAATGTCGAGGTGGTGCAATACCTCTGCGATGACGATCCGTCGCGCGTCTGGGCGTTCAGGGTCCTGAACGGCAACGACATCAGCGAGATCGTCAACGTGAACAGCGGTCTGTGCCTGACCGTCGCCGGCGGCGGCAAGGGACAGAATACGCCCGCGGTCATCTACACCTGCGATGGCGACCCGTCGCGCAGCTGGCGCATGACGTCCAGCGACAACCGGACGTTCCAGCTCGTGAACATGAACAGCAATTTGTGTTTGACGATTGCCGGCGGGGGGACCGGCAGAAACACCACGGCGGTCCAATATCCCTGCGACGGCCACCCGTCGCGAAATTGGGAACTTCGTCCGCGGTGACGGCGCACCACGGTCGATCCGGAACGCCGCGGCGCTTCAACTTGCTCGGGAGATCCGATGGCCAAACGCATCATCGTGTGTTCGGACGGCACGGGCAACACGGCGATCAAGGGGCGCGGCACGAACGTGTTCAAGCTGTTCGAAGCCGTCGACCTGAACGGCCATCGCTACGATCCGACGCTCACGCCTCAAATCGCCATCTACGACGACGGCGTCGGCACGGAGAACTTCAAGCCGCTGAAAGTCTTTGCCGGCGCGACCGGGTGGGGCCTCAGCCGCAACGTCAAACACCTGTACAAAGAGCTCGCACGCGTCTACGACCCGGGCGACGAAATCTACATGTTCGGCTTCAGCCGCGGCGCATTTACCGTGCGGACGCTGGCGGGCTTCATCGCGACATGCGGCCTTGTCGACCCTAAGCGCCTCGGCGAGCACACGTTTCGCGCCCTCGACCGGAGCGTCAATCGCGCCTACGCCGCATACCGGAAGTGCTACCGGCCGTGGCTGTGGCAGCTCGTGAGCAAGCCGTCGAAAGATGCCGGCAAAGAGTTCAAGCAGGAGTACGCCGTCACGGCCGATGTCGAAATCCGCTTCCTCGGCGTGTGGGACACGGTTGACGCCGTCGGCCTGCCGTTTCACATCAGCGACATCATCAATGCGGTGTTCTACCGGTTCAAGTTCCCAGACCTGCGCCTCACGCCGATCGTCAAGCGCGCCTGTCAGGCGCTCTCGATCGACGACCAGCGCGAATCGTTTCGTCCGCTGCTGTGGCAGCAGGCAGCCACGGACGAGACGCGCATCGAGCAGGTGTGGTTTGCCGGAGCGCACTCGAACGTCGGAGGCGGGTATCCCAAACAGGGAATGTCGCTCGTCGCCCTCGACTGGATGCTCGGCGAAGCCCACCGTGCCGGCGGTCACGGATTGCGCATCGTCGAGAACGATCGCGCGACGTTCAGCGAGCACGCCAGCGTCGACGACAAGCTCTACGATCCCCGGGCCGGGCTCGGCATCTTCTATCGCTGGAAGATCAGGGACATCGCCCGATTGTGCGCAGCCCACGGCGTCGTACCGAAGGTGCACGTGAGCGTCCTCGAGCGGGTCGCCCACGGGACGGACGACTACGCGCCTGGTAACGTCCCTGGCTCGGCGCTGGTCACCATCACGCCTCCGGCCAACGATCAGCATCACGACCTTGCGCGGCAGCGCGCGCTGAATGTTCAGGCCGTGCTGCGGACGCTGCCGGGCGCCAGTCTCCTGCCCGATGTGCGATACGCCATCGCGATCGGCGCGCTGTCCTACTACGTGTATCTGGTGTCGTGCACGCTGGTGATTCTCGAAGCGTCACGTCTGAGCCCGGAGTCGGTGTTCACAGACTCGTGGCTGGCGATCACGACTGCCGGCACGCTCGCCTGGAATCTTCTCACCCAGCCGGGTGAAACCGCGATCGCGATTGCGCGCCGCCTCTGGCAGGAGCCGCGGCTGACGGCGCTGATGGCCGCCGGCTTCGCGGCCTCGTACGTTCTCTCGCTGGTGGCCGACCGCAGAATGAGCGCCTTCTTCTCGGACGCCTGGTTCACGAAGCAGACCGACCTTCGCGACGCGCTCAAGCGAGCGCGCGCCGAGGCGGGCGGCCCGGCCGATGCGCACGCGGTCGTGAGCATGAATCCGACGGCGGCTCTCTGACGACGACTGCGACGTACCCTTTCAGCCCTGGGCGAGCTCGCGCAATCGACGTTCGAGAAAACGCCGCTCCGGCTCCTGCCGCGTGAGACCAAGGGCGCGCGTGTAAGACGCCCGCGCGTCCGCCACCCTCCCCAACCGCCGGCACAAGTCTGCGCGCGCCGAATGCGCATGCAGGTAGTCCGTGAGGTCTCCGCGCGCCAGGATTCCATCGATGAGCGTGAGGCCCGCGAGCGGCCCGTCGCGCATGGCGACCGCCGCCGCGCGGTTCAACTCCACCACCGGCGCCGGATCGGCGCGGACGAGGATGTCGTACAGCCCGACGATCTGCCGCCAGTCCGTCGACGCCTCCGTCGTCGCCTCGGCGTGGACGGCGGCAATGGCCGCCTGCAGCGTGTAGGGCCCCAGGCGCCGCAGCGTCAGCGCCCGCTCCACCAGCGCGGATCCTTCCGCAATCAGATCGCGATTCCAGCGCGAGCGATCCTGGTCGCCGAGCAGAATCAGCTCGCCTGACGGCGACGTGCGCGCGGCGCGGCGTGACTCATGGAGCAGCATCAACGCGAGCAGGCCGATCGCCTCGGGTTCGGGCAGGAGCTCCACCAGCAGGCGCCCGAGGCGAATGGCCTCACCGGACAGATCGTGCCGGGTCAGCGATTCACCAGACGAAGCGAAATAGCCTTCGTTGAACACCAGGTAGATGACGTGCAGGACGCTGTCCAGCCGCTCGCCAAGCGCGGCGAGCACCGGCACCTGGTAGGGAATCCCCGCATCACGAATCTTCGCTTTTGCGCGGACGATGCGCTGCGCGACAGTGGAGGGAGACGTGAAGAACGCGTGGCCGATTTCCTCGGTGGTGAGCCCGCAGACCTCGCGCAACGTCAACGCGATCTGGGCGTCCGGCGTGAGTGCCGGATGGCAGCACGTGAAGATCAACCGCAGCCGATCGTCGTCCACGCTGTCGTCGTCCTGGCCTCCGGAGTCACGGGCCGCTGACTCGAGGCGCTCGGCGATCTCGATCAGGGACGCATCGAACCGCGCGCGCTTTCGCATCGCGGTAATCGACTTGAAGCGGCCCGTGGAGACGAGCCACGCTCGAGGGTTTGCAGGAATACCGTCGCGAGGCCACTGTTCGACAGCGGCCATGAACGCGTCGTGCATCGCCTCTTCGGCGAGATCGAAATCGCCGAGCAGGCGAATCAGGGTAGCGAGCACGCGCCGCGAGTCGGCACGGTAGACGGCGTCTACCGCCTGCTGCACGTCGTCGGCTGCGTCCTCGCCCCCCAAACGATCGACTCCGGCTCTACTGGTTGAACACCATGATCGGCCGGACTTCGATGCTGCCGGTCTTGACCGACGGAATCCGCGACGCCACCTGGATGGCGTCGTTGAGATCCTTGGCTTCGATCAGGTAGTAGCCGCCGAGCTGTTCATTCGTTTCGGCGAACGGACCGTCGGTGGTCGACACTTTCCCGTTGCGGCTGCGGATCGTCGTCGCAGTGTGAACCGGCTGGAGCGGGTTGCCACCGAGGTAGTGGCCGCTCGCCTTGACCGATTCCGTAAAGGCGCCGTATTCACCCATGAAGGCGTCGCCCTCGCTCTTGGACATCCCGGCCAGCTTCTTCTCTTCGTCGTAAATCAGGCACAAATACTTCATTTTCGTCTTCCTCCACCGGTTAGTCGCCCGGAAGGGGCAAATTCGACAACGCGCTGCCGGGCCGGGCTAGGAAAGCGCGTTCAGCAGGCGGTCCACGTCGCGGACATCGTTGAAGAAGGAAGGCGAGACACGCATGCGGTCGCCGCTCAGCGTCACCGAAACGTTGGCGCTCTTCAGGCGCGGGCCGAAGTGTTGCTCCGCATCGCGGGCCGTAAACGCCGCGATCGCCGACGTCGTCCCGGGCGGCGTAATGGACGAGAAGCCCAATCGCGGAAGCTCGTCGTGAAGGCGCTTGAGCAGCGGCTGCCGATGCGCCTGGATTTGCGGGACGCCTATCCGCTGGAGGTACGCGAGCGAGGTCGCGAGAGCGTTCAACGTGCCCTGTCCGTACGTGCCGACCTGGAAGTGGGCGCGCGCATCCGTGTTCATCGTCCAGGTGACCGGCAGCTCGGATGGCGGGTCGGACGGCAGGTAGTGCATCACCGTCTCCGCCTGCTGATACCCGTACTCGGATCGGCGAACGACTTTGTCGAGAAGCGCCTCGCGCACGTACAGGAACCCGAGGCCGAAGTCGCCCATCAGCCACTTGAAGGTGGAGCAGGCGCAGAAATCGACGCCGCTCTCGCGGACGTCGATCGGCGTGTTGCCGGCCGCTTGAATGATGTCGGCGTACACGTACGCGCCGTTGGCGTGCGCGAGGTCGCACACGCGCTTCAGGTCGTGCTGGAAGCCGTTGTACCAGGACACGAGCGAGATCGCGACGAGCCGCGTCTTCCGATCGATCACCTTTTCCATGTCGGACAGCTCGATCCGCCAGTCCCGCGGACGCACGAGGCGTACGTCGAGACCGCGCTTCTGCAACTCGCCGTACAGGATGAGCGAACCTTCGAAGTGCAGCGCGTCGGTGACGACATTGCCGGCATTCGACGCCAGGCCAAGACCGTTGACGACGATGTTCTCGCCGCGGCTGGTGCTCTCGACCAGGCCGATCTCAGCGGGCGACGCGTTGATGAGCGCGGCAAACTGCGCCCGAACTTTCGCCGCAAGCTCGTCGCCGCTCCATCGATCGCGGCTGAACGTGCGCGTCTCGATATAGCGGTTGACCGCTTGCGCCGACGCGACCGGCATCGGGTGAATGAAGGCGCAATTGAGATACGTCTGGCCGGCCGGAATGGCGAAATCGCCGATCGCGGGGAGCGACACGTCAACAGAGGGCGGCAGCGCCGCTGCGGCCGCGAGCTGCATGGTGCCCGAGAGAAGTTCGCGACGGCTCAGGCTCATAAGTCCGATCCTCCGTGTACAAGTGTATATTTACACTGAGAACCCGTTGATCCAGTTCATCCGCGATATTTTCGAGAACGCGCGCAACGCTCGCCGGCCGGTGGTGTCGTTCGAGTTCTTCCCGACCAAGACACCCGAGGGAGAGCGCGCGCTGCTGGAAAAGACGATTCCAGCGCTCAGAGAGCTTCATCCCGACTTCTGCTCGGTGACCTACGGCGCCGGCGGCAGCACGCGCGGGACGACGCTGGCGATCGTCGATCGCATTCAGCGCGAACAGCACATCACCGCGATGGCGCACCTCACGTGCGTCAACTCGACGATCGCCGAGACGCATGCCGTACTCGAGCAGACGCGCGCGCTCGGCATCAAGAACGTGCTCGCCCTGCGCGGCGATCCGCCGGCGGGCTCTTCCGAATTCGTAAAGACGGACGGCGGCTTCGAGTATTCCTATCAGCTCGTCAAGAGCATCAGAGAGAGCGGCGGGTTCTCGATCGGCGTCGCCGGATTTCCTGAGGGCCATATCGCGTGCCGCGAAGGCAAGCTGGTCGACTGGCAGCGGCTCAAGGTCAAGATCGATCACGGCGCGGACTTCGTGATCACGCAGCTGTTCTTCAACAACGCCGACTACTTTGCGTTTCGGGACTTCCTCGCGGCGCAGGGCGTCACCGTGCCGATCGTCCCGGGCATCATGCCGGTGCTGAGCACGTCGCAGATCAAACGATTCGTCGCGCTATGCGGCGCGGATCTTCCGGCGCCTTTCCTGTCGGAGCTGGAGCGGCGCAGCAACGACGACGAGGCGGTCCTGCAATTCGGCATCGAGTACGCCACGCGCCAGTGCGACGAGCTGTTGCGCGAAGGCGCTCCGGGCCTCCACTTCTACACGCTCAACAAGGCGCGTTCCACGACCGAGGTCATCAAGAACCTGGCGCTGGAGCGGCTCGGCGAAGCGGCCTTACCCTGATCGTCAGCGAACCGTTCTCACGCTGACTTCTGGAAACACCGGGGTCCCCTCCAGCAGCGGCGAGCGCTGACCACGCAGCTCCTGATCGAAGTATTGCCGGACGATGGCGGCGGTGATTTCGGCGGCGCGCGCGGGAGCCATCGCGCCGAGGAGCGGGCGCGCGCGAAGCGGGCCGCCCCAGAACACCATGTCGCTGAACGTCAGGTGCAGCGTGTCGCGCACGTCGAATCGGATGTAGGGATGCGCCGCGCGGCGGTAGATCGGATCGCTGGCTCCGGCGCGACCGGGCCTCGCGGAATAGACCATCGCGAGCGGGCGTGGCATCGACGCATCGATCATCGCGCCGTACTGCGGAATGCCATCGAGGTTCAGCGCGGCCTTGCAGCGGGCATCCTCGACGCAGAATTGCGCGGCCGTCACGCCTCCCATCGAGTGACCGAAGACGCCCATGCGACCGAAATCGAGCCGGGCGGCAAGGCGCCCGGCGGCCGTGGTCTTCGGAAGAGTCTGCAGACGATCGACCACCACTTTGGTGTCGTCCACCCATCGGCGCAGCGCCAGCCCAGTCTGATGGAGACCACCAAGATATCTCCGCAGCAGACGGATCTGCTCGTCGTCATCAGTGGCGGCAGTCACCGCCGCCATGGTCGAGTCTTCGGCACCCCATTCAGCGAACACATTCTGGACGCCCTTCCGCAGCGTGCCGTCGGGTCCGTTTGTGGTGACGACGGTGCCGTCCGCCAGCGTCGCGCCCGTCGCTTCATAGGGATGGACGATGCTGATCACCGCGTAGCCGTGACTCGCCAGGTCTTCGAGCAATGCGGTATACGAGCTCGGCACGCCGGTATAGCCGTGCGAGAAAACGAGAAACGGAATCTTCTCGGGCGAGACCGCCGGGCTGCCGTCCAGTTCGGCGTGCGTTCGCACGTCCGCCAGGCCGTCGAACGCCGCTTCGGCGCCGAACACCTTCGCGAACGTTCGCACTTCGGCAAGACCTTCGCGAAGGTAAGGCGCGCGGGCGCCGTTGCCTGCCGCCGCTGGATACCACGCGAGGACTTCGATCTGGCGGAATTCACCGGGAGCCGCGAATGCCTCCGCGCGCGAGCGATCGGTCAGTTTCCAGGAAGTGGTCGCGACCGGATAGGGTCCGGTAGGGGCGGGAAGCTCGACGAGGCTCGCTCCCGTCTGTCGCAGCGCCGACACCCGGGCGCCTGCGAGCGCGGAGATCAGCGTCATCACCGCCGAGCGTCGCGTGCTCTTCACAGCGTCCTCGGCACGCGCGCACATCGAGAGTCGAACACCCGGATATTGTGCGCGATCTCACAGGCGCGCCGTCAACCGGGCGCGTCGCCGCCACAACTGGACCGTCACCAGCGCCGCACGGCTGAAGCGCCACAACTAGTACATCACCTGTGGCGCAGGGCTTTAGCCCTGCGAATCTGGCCGGCGTCAGCGCTTGTGCGCGAAGCGCGACACCAATCGCCGGGGCGCATCGACCGTCGCCGCAACGGGCGCCGGACGCGAGCGCTCCATCGCCGGATGCGACAACTGGTGGATGAAAAACCTGGTTCCGCACGCCACGCAGCGATACAGGCGATCGCCGTTCGGCGACGGCCAGACGCCGCGAATCTGCGGGCGGCCGCACCAGGGACACGACTCCGGATGGCCCGGCTCCGAAGCGGTGGCGACTTTCGTCACGGCCGGTCCATTGGCGCCATGGCGTCAGCCCTCATCGCCGAGGGCCGGGCGGATGGCATCGGCGTCTGCGCCGGCATCCTCTCCTCATCGATGCGCCTCCAGCCCAGCGAATCGCCGATTTCATCGGGGGCGGTGACGAAGCCACGTGTGACGACGAACGCACCCTTGGCGGTGATGACGACGCCGCGGGTCAAATGCGGATGTTGAAAGACAGCCATCGTTGACTCCTCAATCCTTCCGTTTCTACGCGCGTTCCGAATGAGCCGTCGCGTGGCGGCCCGCTGAGCTCCGCGATCGCCGAAGCGCTTTGTCGCGATACATCCGTTCGTCGCCGGCCGCGAGCAGTTCTTCGAACGAGGTGCCGTCCTCGGGGAAGCGTGCGGCGCCGGCGCTGATTGACAGCGAGACCCGGACGCCGGGACGCGGCTCGAACGGATGCGCGGCCACGGCGTTCTGCAGGTCGGCCACGCGACGCTTTTCGTGCTCGGGCGAGCAGTCCCAGAGCACCACGATGAATTCGTCGCCGCCGAACCGCGCGCACAGGTCGTTCTCGCGGACGGTATCGCGGAGGACGTTGCCAACCGTGCGAAGCGCGCGGTCGCCGACTTCATGTCCGTACGTGTCGTTGATCTCCTTGAGCCGATCGAGATCGAGCACGACCACCGTGCCTTCGACGCCCGAATGCCTGATCTTCTGGAGCCCGGCCTCGAGCTGACGGTCGAGCGAACGCCGGTTCGGCATGCCCGTGAGCGGGTCCGTATGAGACTCGTGTTCCGTCTGCTCAAACCGTTTCGAGTTGTAGACCACGGCGGCGGCCTGCTCGGTCACGCGTTCGAGCACGCGCCGATGCTCATCGGTAAAGCTGCCCGGGACCGTGTGATAGAGAACGAGAACGCCGATGAGCTGCCCCTCGAGTCTCAACGGACACGGCAGGAGCGACGTCAGATCCTCGCCGCGCGACGCGCGGCCATCCGCGCAGGACGGCAGACGGAGCGACAGATCGCTCCACGACTTGGGCGCCCACTTGTACAGCGCCTCCGTTCCAGGTCCGTGCGCATACCGGCAGACAAAACCCTCCTCGTCGTCGCCGAGAAAGAGCGCACAGGTCGTGAACGGCACCAGCCGGCTGACTTTCTGTTGAATCAACGCCATCGCATCGGTGACGCCGAGGCTGGAGCCCAGCGACTGCGCGATTTCGTAGAGCGTCTGCGCCTCGCGGTGGGTGCCGGCGATGTCCCGCAGGGCCATCGGCTCGGTGAGCGCCCAGAGGCTCTGATCGATCGCCTCCGCGCTGGACGGAGCCCGCCCGCCGAGGCGTGCGATGAGCAGGTCGACCAGTTCCGGATCGAATGAGGTGCCGGAGAATTCGCGCAGCACCGCGAGCGCGTCGGCCTCGCTTCGCGCCGGCCGGTACGGCCGATCGGCCTGCAAGGTGCTGTAGCAATCGGCGATGGCCAGAATGCGCGCGCCCAGCGGGATGTCCTTGCCGCGGAGCCCGGCGGGATATCCGAGCCCGTCCCAACGCTCGTGGTGGCAGAGCACGAGCTCCTGGACCGGCGCACCAAACGGCACGCCGTGCAGGATGTCGGCGCCGACGCGCGGGTGAATCTTGACGCGTTCGAATTCTTCAGGGGTCAGGGCCTCGGGCTTCGCGAGGATGTGCTCGGGCACGGCCATGTTGCCGATGTCGTGCAGCAGCGCCGCGGTGCGCACGGCCTGGACCTCGGCGTCGCTCATCCCGGCGGCCTCGGCGAGCGTTGCGGCACAGAGCTGAATCGATCGAATGTGCTCGGGTGTGCAGCCTGCCTTGGCTTCGATCGCCAGGGCCAGCGCTTCGATGGTCGCCAGCTGCACTTCCATCGCGCGATTCGTCTGATCCTGTTCTTCGCGCAGCCTGGCCACCACCGTGTGGTAGCTGCGAAACACCAGGTACAGCGGGACGGGCAGCAGCGCGAGCCATCCGAACCACCCGCGCTCGGTCGCCATCGTGGCGACGGCGGCAAGCGCGCCTCCCGCAAGGTAGCTCGGCGCGCTCCAGAGAAAATTCCGCCGCCAGATTCCAACCGCGGGTTGACGCGTCGACAAGGCGATCGCGCCGGCCACGAGTCCGGTATTGACGAGGAAGTACAGCGGCGCGACGACGGCGACGGCCTGAAGCAGCGCGGCGGCTCCGCCATCGCCGGGCAGCAGCACCATCGACGGAATCCCCGCGGCCGCCACCGTGACCGCAAGCGAAGCGACGCTGAAGGCGACGCGGTGAAGCGGGTTCTGCTCGGACGCCTTGAGCCGGCATTGCGCCCAGGCACTGGCGCTCGCGATGCAGACGGTCGGCGCCGGACCGAGCGCGAAGAGCGACCAGAAATTGACGGCGTGCGAGAACGAGAGGTTGGACTGGCTTCGACCGAGCGGCAAGTCGATTTTCGCCGACGAAGCGACGACCGCGAGCACCATCAGCAGGCCGAACAGGACCGGCCGCTGCAGATTCAGATGCGTCAGCGCGACACCGAGAAGGCCGGCGCCGAACAAAACGACTACCGTGATGTATACACGCGCCTCCACGGACAGCGAGGCGAATGTGGGGGCCGCGGTGGAGGCCGGTCTCATCTCACACCAGACTCGAGCGGGGACGAGATCCCGGCGCGCACGCTGGACACGGTGTGCGCGGAAACGAGCGCCGCCGGCTGCAGGCTTTCGGCGATCGAAACGAACGCCTCGATCATCATCGGGTCGAACATCGAGCCGCAGCGGTCGGTCATCATCGCCATCGCGGTGGCATGCGAGAGCGCGCGGCGGTAGGGTCGATCGGATGTCAGCGCGTCGTAGCAATCAGCGATGGAAAGGGCGCGGGCGCCGGCCGGGATGTCTTCACGGCGCAGGCGATCGGGATAGCCCGTTCCATCCCAGTTCTCGTGATGGTGGCGAACCAGCAGCGCCAGGGGCCCGGGGAACGCGAGGCCGGTCAGCAGGTCGGCGCCAATCGCCGCATGACGCTTGACCTGTTCGTACTCCTCCGGCGTCAGCGGGCCGGCTTTCGACAGTACATGATCGGGAATCGCGAGCTTGCCAACGTCATGAAACAGCGCCGCGGTCTCGAGCGTGCGAAGTTCCTCTTCGTCGACGATGCCGACCCTCGAGGCGAGGGCTCTGGCATAGCGGCGAACACGCCGCGCGTGCTCGAACGTCGCCGTGTCCCTGGCCGCCAGCGTCCTTGCCAAAGGAAGTAGCGCCGCAAACCTGAGACTCGGAGCGACACTAACTGACAATATGGCCACGGCTGAGCGATTGGCAATCGGGGTACCGCGCTCATTCAGCGCCGTGTGCGAGATCGCCGCCGACTCGCACTGAGGACGTAAATGTCTCTTATTGAATCGGTTAGATGCGGATCAGCGCGGGCAGCTCGATTGCGGGAGTGTGCAGCCAGGCCGTGGCGACGGTGCGTGATCGCTGTGCAATTTCAGCGCATCAGCCACAACATTGAAATCAGCGCGACGACTTCATGGAATGGCGACGCGTTTGGCCAGGAAGATATCCGGCTTGCCCGGCCCGTTCGCATCGGGCAGGACGCCCGCGATCGTGAAGCCGAGGCGGAGATAGAACTCGTACGGGTGGTGGTTGAGGTTTCTGATCCGCTGAATCGCGCCCGGAATGTCCGAATACAGATCCGGGCCGCTCAACGTCGTGTCACCGTGCTCGTCGTCGCTGCCCACCCAGAGCGTCAGTGCGCCGCGGGACGCGGCGCACCGCTCGAGATCCTCGACGAGGGCGCGGCCGATCCCCTGGCGCCGATGCGATCCGCTGACCACCAGCGGATGCACTTCCCACACGCGGCCGCCATAGGCGGGGATGCCGCCAATCCAGCCGAGCACGACACCGCCTTCGTCGAGCAGCACCCGGCTGATGCGTTCGGACGTCAGCGACTCGACGACTTCCTGACGGGCGGAATCGAGATCCTGCCAATCCTCGGTTCTGCCGCGAAACGCGTCCAGAAGAAGTCGCGCGGTCGGCTCGATCAGGCGGCTATCAGTCGCGAGATCGAGAATGGTCCGGGCCGGCACCGCGTCCCGCTACTGCGGACGCTTGAAGAGTCCGCCGTAGACGGCTTTCCCGAGAATGTGTCCCTGGATCGCCTTCATCACGTTGGCGCGCGACTCGAACGCATCGGCGGCCGGCTGCACGTCGAGCATCGTGTCGAGCGCGTACAGCTCGAACATGTAGTGATGCTTCGGACCGTTCGCGCCGGCTCCGGGACCGCGATACATCTGGCCGGTCGCGCTGAACTGAAACGCGCCGTTCGCCAGCTTCGGGCCCTTGGGCACGCCTTCGGGCAGGCCCGTCGCGGAGGCCGGAATGTTCCAGACGACCCAATGAGCCTGATCGTCGGTGGTCTTGTTGCGAGAGACGTCCATGTCCCGCATGTTGAGGAAGAAGGACTGTGTGCCGACAGGCACGTTGGTCCAGCTGATCGCGGGCGACAGCCCCTCGCCCGTCGCAACGCCGGGAGCCGCCTGGCTGAACTTCACCGGGATATCGGCGCCGTCAGCGAATCCCGAAACCGTCAGGACCATGGCCGGAGGCGCCGGCGGGGCGCCGCGCTGCGCGCCGGGCTGCTGCGCCGACATCTGCATGCCGATCGTCAGGACCATGGTTGCAGCCGCCCACATCATTTTCATCTGCATCTGCATTCTCTGGCTCCCGCGTGAATGCCGTGCACCGCGCTCTCAGGTCTTCGAGAACGTGCAGCCGCGCTATGCCCAGCCCAGCTGCTTCATGCTGATGGCGTCGTTCCAGATTTTCGTCATGTGACGGATGCGATCGCCGTCGAATCATCGAGCCCATGTCGGCTCCCATCGCTGACGAGATAAGGCCCCACGGTATCACGAAGCCACCGAGGATTCGCTGCGGCGTATCATAGCCGCGAAACGGATTCCGCTCGAAAGGAACCAGGCCGCTATGTACCGCATCCGCCAGCAGGAACTGCCGTTTGTCGGCAGCTCGCATCAATTCGTCGGGGCCGAGAACGGCGACGTCAACGTGTCGGTATTTCTGTTGAACGCCAAACCCGGCGCCGGTCCGGGCCCGCATCGGCATCCGTACGATGAGGTCCAGTTCGTTCGGGAAGGACGCGGCCTCTGGAACGTGGAGGGACGAGAGTTCGAGGCGGGCGCCGGCGACATCCTCGTCATCAAAGCGGGCGAAGTCCACAGCTTCAAGTGCGTCGGCGATGCACCGCTCGTCCAGCTCGACGTCCACCTGAGCCCGCGCTTCATTCAGGAGAACCTGACGTGAAACCCACTGTGTTGATCTTTTGTTTCGGGCTCGCATGCGGCGCGCCGGCCGCCGCCATCGCACAGGCACGCCCGCCGGCCGTGCCCACGCCCACCGACGTCAAGCCTGGCAGCATCACCTGCGAGGACGTGCCGTATCCGTTCCCGGTGTCGTACCTGCCGCTGACGCTGTACGGTCAGGACGTCCGGATCGCGTTCATGGACGTCGCGCCAAGCGTTGCGGCCAACGGCCACACCGTCGTGCTCTTCCACGGCAACAACTTCGCCGGCTTCTACTTTGGCCCGGTGATCGAGGTGCTCCGCAAGGAAGGATTCCGCGTCGTTGTCCCCGATCAAATCGGCTACGGCCGATCGTCGAAGCCAATCATCCCCTACCACTTTTCCGACATGGCACGGAACACGCGCGCAATCCTTCAGAGCCTGAAGATCGACAAAGCCATGATCGTCGGACACTCCATGGGCGGAATGCTGGCGTCGCGATTCGCGACCCAGTATCCGGATATCACCGAGCGGCTGGTGCTCTACAACCCGATCGGCCTGACCGACGGGCGATTCGACCGGCCATTTGGCGGCACCGACGAGGCGTACAAGCAGACGCTCGGATCGACGTATCAGAGCATCCGCGCCAGCATCATGCGCTACGTCGCGCACAACCCGGCGGCCTGGACGCCGGAGTTCGAAACCTATACGCGTGTGCGGTACGCATGGACGCTGAGCGCCGACTGGCCGCGCCTCGCCATGGTGCAAACGCTGATCAACCAGGTCCAGTATCTCGATCCGGTCGTCGACGACTGGGCGCACATCAAGGCGCCGACGCTCGTCTTCGGCGGCGCCGAAGACAGCCTGCCGGGATCGCCGGCCGTGTTCAAGGAACGGATGAAATACATCGCCGACACGATCCCGAACGGGAAGGCGAAGCTCCTCCTGCTGCCGGGACTCGGCCACGTGCCGCACATGGAAGCGCCGGACAAGACGTTCCCGCCGCTCGTGGCGTTCTTGAAGGAGGGCGTCCGGCCGGGAGCCTGATTCTCGTAAGCGACGCAACAGTTCGTCGACCTTCGCGGCGTCGAGTGTCTCTATCCGAGGCGCCGGTGGACGCTCTGGTCGAGATCGTCGATCTTGTCGATGATCGCGTTCAGCTTTTGTGAGAGCGCCTGCACCTCCGCCTCGGCGCGGCGATTCACGGCGAAATCGAGCTCGCCGCGCAGGCGATCCTTCGTGTCCTGGCGGATCTGGCTCATCATGATCACGGGCGCCTGGAGCGCCGCCAGCATCGACAGAATCAGGTTGAGCAGGATGAACGGATACGGATCCCAGGCTCGGCCTTTGAGGACGACGTTAATCGCCGAGTAGACCAGGAGGCCGACGAGGAACGTGATGATGAACGTCCACGAGCCGCCGAAGCCGGCGACCCCGTCGGCAACGCGCTCCCCGAAGGTCGCCTGTTCCTCGATGAGTTCGTTCGGATTTCGCGCGGCGCGGACGCGAACCAGCTGCTGCGCCGCATGAATCTGCCGTCCGAGGACGGTCAGCATGTCCATGGCCGCGTGGGGCCGCCGTTGAATCAACGTTTCGATATCGTCGCGGTCCACCTCCACGCACACGGCCTCGTCGACGGCAACGGCGTTGGTCTGATGCGCGCTCTGATCCAGCATCGACGCAAAGCCGAAAAAGTCGCCGCTCGCCGGCTCGTCGACGATGACGTCCTGCTGGTCCTCGTCGATCGTCGTCACGCGAACCCTGCCTGAGATCAGGACGTAGGCGCGGCCGCCGGGATCACCGATGCGGTAGATGCGCTGCCGCGGAGTGAAGCGCGTCAGATCGACCTGAGCTGCCAGCACCGCCAGCTCCTCATCGTCCAGCAGCGCAAACAACGGCACCTCCCGCAGGATTTCAGCTTCGCACGCCACATGCACCTCTCAAGGTTGATTGCGAGCCAAGGATGCTAGCACGCGTTCGAATATCATTTCGATGTGACGATCCTTGTGCGTCCCGAGAGGAGCCGTGGAGACGAGGAGTGGGAGAAACTGCGGGTGCGGCTGGCCGAGCTCGAAGCGCTGCTTCACGAACGCTCCACGGAATTGAGCCGCACGAAGGCCGCTCTGGACGCGTTCGAGGTCAGCTATCGCCACAAGGTCGGCACGCTGCACGAACGGCTCGAGCAGCTGGAGCTTGCCATAGCCGAGGCCGAGCTCGGAGAAATTTCGAAGCGGCTGAAAGATGCCGACTGGACGCAACGACCGGCCGCTGCCAGACCGGAGCCATCGCCGCGGCTGACGTCGGACGCGGTTCGCAAACTGTTCCGCGACGTCGCCAAGGCGATTCATCCCGACCTCGCCGGCGACGCCGCCACGCGCGACCGCCGTCACTCACTCATGATCGAAGCCAACAAGGCCTACGCCCTCGGAGACGAGCAGCAGCTTCGCGACATTCTCGACGCGTGGGAGCGAAGCCCCGAGGCGGTGCAGGGAGATGATCCCGAAGCGATGCGACTACGACTGGTTCGGCGGATCGGCCAGATTGAAGATCAGCTGGGAATGATCGCCGGCGACCTGACGGCGCTGAAGGAATCGCCGCTCGGAAAGCTCAAGGCCATGGTGGACGAAGCTGCTGAAGGCGGTAAGGATCTTGTGCGCGACATGATCAGCCGGCTGAAGCGCGACATCCTGGTCGCCACCAACCGCCTCGATGCGATCAGACCACCGGACACCGGTTCAGAGAAAACGCGCGAAGGCTCTTGACGCTTTCGGTCAGGCGGAGGGGAGCCCGCCGAAGCTGATGACGTTGCCGTCCGGATCCTCGATGTAGAAATCCTTCGTGCCCCACTCGGTCGCTGCAAGAGGCCTGATGATTGTGATGCCGTTGGCGACGCAGTGTTCATAGAACGCTTCGATGCCATCTACGCCGGAGGCGGCGTCCAGGTGTTCGTTTGCGCGACGCGATTGCCGTTCCGCGGTGTTCTTCGGCGCTTCCTTCAGGTGAAGTTCCAATCCATCGAGGCGTCCGATGGCGTAGAAACCGCCCCACGGCTCGCCGAACGCGAAACCGATCTTGCGGTAGTACGCCATCGAGCGATCGAGATCGTCGACGAGGAACTGTGGAGCAAACGAGGTCAGACGCGCGTTCATCCAGCCTCCCGAGCGGCACTCATCGCTGAGCCGCAACCTGCTTCAAACGCTCGCGGAGCCGCTCGATCTCGGCCGGCGGCCAGTATTTTCCGTCGGCGACCACACCGTCTATCGTCCGTGTGTTGACGATGTCGTCGAGCGGGTTCGCGCGTAGGATCACGAGATCCGCGACGCGGCCCGCCTGGACGCTGCCGAAGTCAGACATCCTGCCGAAGAAGCGTGCGGGATTGAGCGTCGCCGTCTGCAGGGCTTCGAGCGGCGTCAACCCGGCCGCCACCAGCCGTTGCAGCTCGAGATGCAGGCTGATGCCCGGCGTCACGTCTACCCCCGCCGGCGTATCGGTTCCGGCGAGAAACGGCACACCGGCCTTGTGCAATGTTCGGACGAGATCCAGCTCGTGATCGACGAACCGCCGTCGCACCTCCAGCGGGTCCGTATCCATGCTCTCTGTAATCGACTTTTGTGACGCCGGGTATTTCTTCTCGATCCACGTTCGCGGCGTGAACGCGATATCCGGATCCGCGCGATAGTCGATCACATCGACCAGCCATTGACCGCGTTCCCAGAACAGGGTCGGACACTGCCACACGCGGTTCGCCGCCAGCCGCTCGACGATGATCCGCTCGCGCGCCGGATCGTAGCGATCGAGGAACGCCGCCAGACTCTTGTTGACCGACGGATCCTTGCCCGCTCCATAGCGGCGCGAGAGGAACGCGTCTTCATCCGGCGTGCTGGCTTCGAAGATGCCGATGAGATGCTCGAACGTCCGCTGGCCGGCCGCAATGGCTTCGGACGCGCGAATCGCATCCGGCACGTGGCCGTCGAACGGCACACCCTGCTTCTTTGCCTCGTCGGCAATGGCGGGATACGCATCACGCGGCACGCCCGACTGGATCTTGATGAAATCGACACCCTTGCTCCTGAGCAGGCGCACAGCTTTGCGTCCATCGTCCGCAGTGGCGATGGCGATCGACGCCGCATAGGTCGCCCGCGGACCGTCGAGCATCGGACCGGAGACCATCATGCGTGGACCGACCAGGCGATGAGCAGCCACGGCCTTCCGTGCCAGCAGGACCGAATCGAGATCGCTCCCCATATCGCGAATGCCGGTGACGCCGTTGGCGATGAAGAGCGGGAGGACGTAGCTGTCGCCAAAGTCGCGGCTCCAGCCGAAGTACGCATGGGTGTGCATGTCCCAGAGACCTGGAATGACATACATGCCCTTGACGTCGACGACCTGACCACCGCGCCCGCCCGTCGGCGATGGCGACCCAACGCTCACGATGCGATTCCCGTTCACGACAATCGTCTGCTCGCGGCGGAGCGCGCCGTTCGAGACGTCGATGATCGTCGCGTTGGTGATCGTCAGCGTTTGCGCCGAGAGGCGCGGCGCCGTGAACGCCGCGATCAGCAGGAGGCTGGCGAGGAATCGCCGTTTCATGAACGACATCGCATCTTCGTTTTCATGACCGGATCCTCACTTCAGCAGCGCTGCGACTCCCGCGGACTTACCTGCGCTTGACGCTTGCTGGACTGTCGACGCTGAAAAAGATGACCCGCTCCTCGTTCGCGTGACCATCCGTTACCAACGACGCGCTAATTATCGCCGCTCAATCGGCTCCCTGCAGCTGCAGCCAACGACCGCGATACCAGTACCACACGACCGACGCTTTCTCGACGAAGATGTCATCGATGCCATCGTGATCCATTGGCGGTGGTTTCGGCCCTCCGTAGGCTGCGTGGTGCGCACGAATATATGCGGGGGTGGCTACCCCCAGCGCACGCGAATACCCGACGACATCACCCGCGTCCACGACTTGCAGGAATTCTTCGTCTTTGCCTTGAGCCAATTCGGCAACAGAGGATGTCCTGCCGCCTCGAAAGACAAGAATGGTTGAGACCAGCGCCTGGGAGCACAGGACAGCGATATCGATCTGGCCAGCGGATGTGAATCGACCGCGGACAACATTGCCAGGCGTTCTGTCAGTAAATGCCTGTG
>DASSGK010000340.1:0-29158 GCA_035693505.1 Vicinamibacterales bacterium | reverse complement strand
CGATCCGCTTGCCATGACCGAGACGACGTTTCTGCCGCCCGAATCGTGGCGGCCGCGCATCGCCCCGACAGAAGCGTGCGCGATGCTGTCCTGGCCATGCAGCGGCGATGCGCCGTTTCTGCGAGGCATCGTCCACGATCCGACGGCGCGCCGGATGGACGGCGTCGCCGGACACGCGGGCCTGTTCAGCACGGCGGCCGATCTGTCGCGCTTCTGCCGGATGCTGCTCGACGGCGGCCGTCTGGGAGCGGCAAGGATCCTCTCACCAGCCACCGTCTCGCGCATGACGTCGCCGGCGACGCCGGTGGAGATGCACGCCGTGCGGGGGCTCGGGTGGGACATCGACTCGTCGTACTCGTCGAATCGCGGCGAGCTGTTTCCGATCGGATCGTACGGGCACACGGGATTCACCGGCACCTCGCTGTGGCTCGATCCGGCCAGCAAGACCTACGTGATCTTTCTGTCGAACCGCGTGCACCCCGACGGCAAGGGCGATGTGACGGCGCTGCGCGGCAAGGTGGCGACCGTGGCCGCGGCGGCGCTGCTGTCGGCGGAAGACGTGGCGCGAAGGCTTCAACCCATCGTTGCTCCCGGAGCGCGAGGCTTTCAGCCGAGCGGGAATGACCCGGCTGCTGGCCGCTCGCCTGGAAGGCACGCGATCCATGAGCCGGTTCTCGCGGGCATCGACGTCCTGGCGGCGGAGAATTTCGCGAGGCTTCGAGGCAAGCGCGTCGGCCTGCTGACCAACCAGACCGGCCGCGCGCGCGGCGGCGCCAGCACGATCGATCTGCTGGCGAAGGCGCCGAACGTGACGCTGGCCGCGCTGTTCAGCCCCGAACACGGCATCCGCGGCGAAGCCGACGACCGGATTGAGTCGTCGCGCGACCAGAAGACGGGCCTCGTCATCAACTCGCTCTACGGCAAGACGCTGCGCCCCACCGCCGCGATGCTCGAGGGCCTCGACGTGGTCGTCGTGGATCTGCAGGATGCGGGCGCGCGGATCTACACCTACCCGGCCGCGATTGCGTACTTCATGGAAGAGGCGGCAGCGCGCAAGCTTCCGATCCTCGTGCTCGATCGGCCGAATCCGATCGACGGCTTCGACATCGAGGGGCCGGCGCAAGACGCCGGCGGCAACCGGTACGTCGGCTACCTGCCGATGCCGATGCGCCACGGTCTGACGATCGGAGAATTGGCGCGTCTCTTCAACGGCGAAGCGCGGCTCGGCGCCGACCTGACGGTGGTGCCGATGAAGAACTGGCAGCGCGACGACTGGTTCGACGACACCGGCATCGCCTGGGTGAACCCGTCGCCCAACCTGCGCAATCTAGTGGCCGCCACCGTCTACCCGGGAATCGGCGCGATCGAGGGAACGAACATCTCGGTGGGGCGAGGCACCGACTCGCCGTTCGAGCAATTCGGCGCGCCGTGGATTGACGGGCCAGCGTTGTCGGCGGCGCTGAACGCGAGCGGGATGCCGGGCATCCGCTTTTATCCGGTGACGTTCACGCCGGCTGCCGGCGCCAAACTCGGCGGCCAGGCGTGCCAGGGTGTGTTCCTGATCGTGACGGACCGGGAAAGACTCCGCCCCGTGCGCGTCGGCCTGCAGATCGCCTCGACGCTCTCGCGGCTCTACGGATCGCAGTTCAAACTGGAAGACGCCGCCACCTTGTTCGCGCCAAAGGCGATGCTCGAGAAAATCCGCGCCGGTGCGGATCCGGCATCGATCGCTGCGTCGTGGGCCGCCGACGAAGAGAAGTGGCGTCTTACGCGCGCGAAGTACCTGCTGTACTGAATCGGGTAATCGAATGATTGGGTAATCTGGTAATCGATTGCCGGATTGCCCGATTATCCAATTACCCAATTACCCAATTACCCGATTATCCAATTACCCAATCAAATGAGCCAAGTGGGCTGGTAGAGCAGCACGTAAACGAGCACGCCCGTCACCGAGACGTACATCCAGATCGGAAACGTCCAGCGCGCAATCTTGCGGTGCTGCGGATACCGTCCCTTCAAGCCGCGCGTCAGCGTGACGATCGCCAGCGGCGGGACGGATGCGGCGAGGACGACGTGGGTGATGAGGATGGTGAAGTAGAGCGGCCTCACCCAGCCGTGGCGTGGAAACGGCACCGAGCCGACCTGTGCGTGGTAGACGACATAGCAGACGAGGAACAGCGCCGAAGCGGCAAACGCCGCGATCATGAGCCGGCGGTGCATGTCGATCTTGCGCAACCGCATCATCGTGTAGCCGGCGAGCAGCAGCACGCCCGAGATCGCATTGAGGCTGGCGTTGACGGCGGGCAGGTCGTGAACCGTCACAGCTTGTCGGCGATCATCACGATCCAGAGCAGCGGCAGATAAGTAATCGAACCGTAGAACAGCGCGCGGGCGGTCTGTTCGTTGCGTGCGGACGCGAACCGCACCGCGAGATAGAACAGCGCTGCGCCGAGCACGAGTGCGACGGCCAGGTACACCCGACCGGCCAGGCCGCTGAAGCTCGGGTCGAGGCTGGCCAGGACCAGCAGCAGTCCCCAGTAGACCGCCTGCTTGCCGGCTCGACGCCCGTCGGGATCGATCACCGGCAGCATCGGAAAGCCGGCCTTTGCGTAGTCGTCGCGGTAGAGCCACGAGATCGCCATGAAATGGGGAAGCTGCCAGCAGAAGACGATCGCGAACAGCGCGGCACCGCTGCGATCGATGCTGCCGTGCGATGCGGTCCAGCCGATCAGCGCAGGGAGCGCCCCGGGTACTGCGCCGACGATGGTCGAGAGCGGCGAGCGGCGCTTCATCGGGGTGTAGATCACCAGATACGTGAGCAGCGTGGCGAACGCGAGCCCGGCCGACAGCCAGTTGGCGCGCGCCGCGAGAATCACGAGACCCGCAGTGGACAGCACCAGACCGAACGCTCTTGCTGTGTCCGTCGACACGCGCCCGGCCGGCAGAGGGCGCATCCGGGTCCGCCGCATGAGCGCGTCGGTGTCGCGCTCGTACAACTGATTCAGCACCGCGGCGCCGCCGGCGACGAGCGCGGTGCCGACAACGGCTTCGGTCATCGAGAGCGCGTCGATCGCGCCGGTGGAGCCCAGGTAATAACCCGCGGCGCTGGTGGCGACAACGAGGACGTTCAGACGCGGCTTGGTCAGCGCGAGGTAGTCGGCGGCTGCTGAGGCACGCCGCGCCTCGGGCAGGGTGATCGCCGCGGCGTCGATCGGTGCGTCCTTCACGCGTGACCCCGACGGTCCGGCTGAAGCCGGACACTACCGATGTCGGTGACCGTGGAGCCGATCAGTGCGTCCCTCATGCGTGACCCCGACGGTCCTGAAGCCCCACACTGCCGATGCTGCTGACCGCCCTGTCTTCGGTAGTGTCCGGCTTCAGCCGGACCACTGTCGCCGCAAAGCTGTCACGCCACGATCGCAGGGTGATCACCAGCGAAGTCGTCAAGACCAGAGCTCCGCACACCACGTGCAAGCTGTTGATCAAAGGATCGCGCCGGCTGAGCACTGTCAGCGCGCCCAGAGTGACCTGCAGGGCGACGAGCGCGACGATGAGCGTGGCCGGGCGCATCAGCTCGGTGCGTTCCTTGTAGCGCGAACGGATGTGCGCGAAGAGCGCCAGCAGGCACATCGTGACGACCAGCGCGCCGACGCGGTGTGCGAAGTGAATCGCGATCGCGCCGCTCCAATGGTCTGGGATCAAGTGGCCGAACATCAGCGGGAAGTCCGGAATCGCCAATCCTGCACCCGTGTGCCTCATCGTCGCGCCGACGAGAATCTGCGAGTAGATCAGAACAGTCGCCGTCGTCGCGAGCAACCGCAGTGACCGGCCTTCAGACCGGTCCGCGTCGCCGTCGTAGCCGGCGATCCATCCCGGCGACGTGAAAATCGCAATCGCGACCGTCATGCAGAAAAAGATTTCAGCGAGGCCGGCGTGTGCCGTGGAGATCGCCGCCGGGAGGAAGAACAACACCGTGAGTCCGCCCAGCACGCCTTGCGCGATCACCGAGCCGAGTGCGGCGACGCCGAACCACCGCAGCCATCGCCGTGGTTCGGCGATCCAGAGCCAGACCGCCATGATGATCGTGAGAAAGCCGACCGTGCTGGCGATGAGCCGGTGGCCGTGTTCGTAGAGGATGTTCGCGACCCACATCGACGGCGGGAACGTGAACATGTTCCAGCCGTAACTGGTCGGCCAGTCGGGCACCGAGAGGCCCGCGTCGTGGCTGGTGACGAGGCTCCCGGCCAGGATCAGGATGACGGTGCAGGCGACCAGGAACTTTGCAAATCTGTGGAGCATCACGAATGGCTAATGGCTGATGGCTAACGGCATAGGGCCAATGGTCCATGAACCATATGCCATCAGCCTTCAGCCATCAGCCATGACGAACGTCAGTTAGTAGCAGTCGCGCCCGCCGGCTTGAAGGTGAACGTGATTTCCTTCGTCTCCTTCGGACCGATGGTGACGCTGGCGGTCTGCGCGCCGCCCTTCTCGTGCCACGCTTCGATCGTGTAGGTGCCCGGCGGCAGGTTCGGCAGGTCGAACTTGCCGTCCTTGTCGGTGACCGCGAAGTACGGGTTGCTCATGACGCCGACGTAGGCATTCATCCAGCCGTGCACGTCGCACTTGAAGGGCACCATCACCTCCGGCTTGTCGAAGGTGTGGGTCATCTTCATGCCCTGGATCGGCTGGCCGTTGTTGAACTCCGAGTTGCCCTTCGGCAGCGCGTGGATGTTGTGCAGCGTCGGATCGCTGTTCACGATTTCCAGCGGCTGGTTGACCATGATGCCGAACACGTGCGGATGGTAGCGGCAGTTCTTCTGATCGATCGTCGCCGGCTTGGTCGGCGTCTCGAACACGTAGTTGCCGAGGCCGTCCTTGACGTAGACGAAGACGTTCGCGAGCGACTTGCCGTCGCTGCCGACTTCATACGTCTCCTGGAACTGCGGCGTCGTGTTTTCCTTCACGCAGACCGGATCGGCGTTCATCTTGATGGGCTCGTTCTTCGGTGCGGCGCCGTCGAGCATCGCCACGCCCTTCACGTCGCCAGCCGTCGCCGTGTCGACCTTCTGACCCGCCGGCGCCGCCGAAGGCGACTCGGGCTTCGCGGCCGTGCTCGACGTTTCCTGACTTCCGCCGCACGCCAGCGTCGTGGCGAGCGCCATTCCAAGCAGACCGACCCAGGTGTTTCGTAAGCGCATTGAGCTCTCCTGAACAAAAAAGACTAAGGACAAAACAGCTGCTTATTCTACCTTGCTTCCCTGTCGAGTTCGTTACCTGGCCTCTTTGAGCTTGCGATCCACGCGGTCGGTCATCCAGTGCGGATCCCACCACTCGACCGGGTTGACCATGTGGCCGCCCACCAGCAGCGTGAAATGCAGGTGATCGCCCCCGGCCAGGCCGGTTGAATCGCTGCGGCCGACCTGCTGGCCTCGCGTGACGGTGTCGCCGACCTTGACGTCGAACGACATCAGGTGGCCGTAGAGCGACTGCACGCCGAGCCCGTGGTCGACGATCACACAGTTGCCGTAGATGCCGAGCCAGCTCGCGTTGACGACGGTGCCGGCGGCCGCGGCGACGACCGGAACGTGCTGCGTCACCGCGAGATCGAAGCCCAGGTGGGTCTGCTGGTCGACCTCTTTGCCTTTGTAGATGTAGGTGCGGTGATCGGCGAAGCTGGCCTCGACCTTCGAGTTGCCCAGCTGGACGAATGGTCCGTCCCACAGTTTCTTCGGCGCCGTCTTCGCCGCCATCGCGGCAATCTGATCCGCGTTCACCTTGCGAAGCTCGCCGTTGACGCGAAGAAATCCCGCGAGCATCTCCGGGCTGTCCTGCGCCGGCGCCGTCATCTTCAGCTCGGGCGAATGCTCGATGATCTCGGGCACGACGCGGTTGATGAACTTGTCGTCGATTTCGATCCGGCTTTTCTTGAACGGTTTTTCGAAGACGTTGTCGATGAAAGTCGCCTTCGCCTGGTTGCCGGCTTCGTCGCGCGCGAAGGCGGCGATCGGCGTGTTGAGCGGCTGATCGTAGAGCAGCGCGAAGAACGCGACTTTCACGGAAGGGTCGGCGCCTTCGACGCCCGCGCCGGTAGCGGGAAAGCCCGGATACTCGACGTCGCCGACGCGCACGCCCGACGCGATGTCAGCCGGCGTCGCCTTGTACACGACCATTTCCGATCCGCCGTGGTTCACGTAGTGGTGGATGGAGAGCACCGCGATGCGCGGCGGCTCGAGACGCACTTGAAAGTCCTTGGTCGCCGTGCTCGTGAGCTGACGGAGCTTCAGAAACGACGGACGGGTCGCCGTGACCACGACGCGCGCCGGGCCAGATTGGAGTTCGGGCACGCTTTGCTTGCCGAGCGGGCGCGTGACAACAAGGCGGTTGCGATCGACGCGGGTGACGCTCGCCGTCTGCGGTCCGTCGAGCGAGAACAGCGGGATGCTGCGGCCGCCCTGTTCGAGCGTGATCGTGAGCGCCGTGATCTGCGCGTTGGGCGCCTCGGCGCTGACGTCGAGCGATCCCGCCTGTCCGACGAAGCGATCGGGCTTGCCGATCGTGACCTGCGGCGGCGCACCGCGGCCGGCAATCGTGTAGGCGGCGGCGAAGCCAAGGGCGATGAGCACGAGGAGGACGAGGAGCCAGCGGAACATGGACTCCATCATACAAGTTTGATAAAATGCGAGGTTCGTGGCGGCGAGTGGCGGTATCGTCTAGGGGTCAGGACACGTGGTTCTCAGCCACGGGACCGGGGTTCGATTCCCCGTACCGCTACCATCATCATAACGTTCGGTTCGAGTAATCATCCCCTTGGTAACAGCCCCGGCCGTTGGCCGGGGCTTTTTATTTTGCGTCGTGCCGGCGCGTCTTGAGCGCCTGGCGCCGATGGAGGCGCGATCTCGTGGCCCTATAATCGCCACGGATGAGCCAGTTTCCTGCCGCCCTGCTGACGATCGGACTGCTCGCCGCTCCGATCGCGGCCGCTTCTGACATCACGTTTCAGTCGTCCGACGGCCGCCGTGCAGTGGCCGCCATGGAGACGCGATCGCCGATCACGATCGACGGCGAACTCGATGAGGAGGTCTGGCAGACCGCCGAATCGACTGCGGACTTCGTCCAGGCAGAGCCGCACGAAGGACAGCCGGCGACCGAGTTGACCGAGGTCCGGCTCGCCTTCGATCGCGACGCGCTCTACATCGCTGTCGTCTGCCACGACACCGACGCGGCGAAGGTGATCGTCAACGACATCCGGAAAGATTTCACGCCCGGCGAACAGGATACGTTCGAGGTGATCCTCGACACGTTCGCCGATCGCCGCAATGGGTTCGTGTTCGTGACGAACGCCGCCGGTGCGAAGTCCGACACGCAGATTGCGAACGAGGGACGCGACGTCAACACGAGTTGGGATGCGGTCTGGACCGTCGCGACGAAGCAGGATGCGAGCGGGTGGTCGGCCGAGATCCGCATCCCGTTCAAGACCCTTCGCTTCGAACGTGGCGCCGATCGGATTTGGGGCGTGAATTTCAGCCGGAGGATCCGGCGCAAGAACGAGATCGACTACTGGTCGCCGGTGCCGCGCGTCTACAACCTGTATCGCACCGGTCTTGAAGGCAACCTGTCCGGTCTTTCCGACGCCAGCCAGGGACGCAACCTTCGCATCAAGCCATGGATCAGCGCCGATTCCACCCGGCCCGTTGCGGGCGGGGGGTTCGACTCCGGCGCGCACGCCGGCGTGGACATCAAGTACGGCGTCACTCCTTCGCTGACGCTCGACGTCACCGCCAAGCCCGATTTCGCCCAGGCCGAAGCGGACGAGCAGCAGGTGAACCTCACGCAGTTCAGCCTCTACTATCCGGAGAAGCGCGAGTTTTTTCTCGAAAACTCCGGCATCTTCTATTTCGGCGACATCCCGCGCGAATCACGGCTCGGGAACAATCGCTTCTCGCCGCCGGAGGAGGAGATGCTGCTGTTCTTCAGCCGCCGGATCGGTTTGACCGGCAGCGGTGAACCGATTCCGATCGACGCGGGGGCGCGATTGACCGGTCGCGCCGGCGCCTACGGCATCGGCGTGATGACCATTCAAACCGATCCCGAGGGGAGCGCACCGGGAGACAACTACACGGTGCTGCGCGGCCGCCGCGACATCCTCGGCACCTCGGACATCGGCGCGATTTTTCTGTCGCGGCAGTCCACGGCGGGCGGCGACTACAACCGGGTGTACGGGGCCGACGCGAACTTCCGGTTCCACCGCGCGTTGAGCATCAACGGCTTCCTGGCCAAATCGGAGACGCCAGGGGTCGTCGACGGCCAGATGTCAGGCAAGGGCTCGATCGTGTGGAACGACAACTTCCTCCACACGCAGTACTCGCTGCTGTCGGTGGGCGACAACTTCCGCGACGACATCGGCTTCGTCAAGCGGACCGGCATCCGCAAGCACTTCGCCGATTTCGGCGTGCGTCCGCGGCCGGCGGCGCTTCGAAAGTACGGCATCCGCGAACTGCATCCGCACACGCGATACAACATCTACACCGATCAGTCGAACGTGAAGGTGACGCACACCAATCACGTCGCCATGACCGCGTTTTTCGAGAACGGCGCCAACGTGGAGTTCGCCGTCAACCCGCGATTCGAGCGGATTGTGACGCCGTTTCGCATTCGTCCGGATCAGTCGTTTCAAGTAGGACAGTACAGCTGGACGGAATACAACCTGCTCGTGGAGACGGACCACAGCAAGATGGTGTCGGCGTCGCTCGACCTCACCACTGGCGGGTTCTGGTCCGGAACGCAGCGCTCGACGAAGGTCGGCATGATCGTCCGGCCGTCGTATCACCTGCTGTTCGATCTCGCGCTGCAGCGCAACGACATCGACCTGCCGTTTCCGATGCACGCGTTCGTGACCAATCTGGTGACGTCACGCATCGGCTACGCGTTCAGCACACGGATGTTCCTCGACACGCTCCTGCAATACAACACGGACTTGAAGCAGCTGAGCGCGAACGTCCGCTTCGATCTCATTCATCGGCCGCTGAGCGATCTGTTCGTCGTCTATAACGAGCAGCAGTTGACCGATCAACCCACGCCCGTCAACACCGGCCGCGGCCTCATCGTCAAATACACGCACATGCTCGCGTTCTGAATAGGTCGGGTGGGTCGGCCCACCCGGCCTACCGGCGCCAGCCGCCGCCGCCGCTGAAACCTTCGCGGTAGCCCCGTTCGAACGCCGAACGGTATTCACGCTTGTACTCGTCACGCGATCCGTAGCGCCGGTCGTAATCGCGATCGCCGTCGCGGTATCGCCGTGAGTGCGCCGGATCGAACCGGTCGTGGTGACGCCAGTCGTCACGGCCGGCCTCCAGACCGTCACGGTAGCCGCTCTGCGTCGCGATCGAGACGTAGGCGACGCGTGGCGGGGGAGGCGGTGGGTAATACGTGGCCTGCGGATAACCCGTGTCGTAGATGCGCGCCGCGCACGCAGGCGCCGCGACCGCAACACCAGCCGCCAGAAACAACGTCGGAATGTATCGGCTCATCCTGGTCATGTTCAGCCCTCACTGACCCATAGGGGATCAAGCTGGGTGCCACGACTCGCCTTGAGAATTTGTTAGGAAAATCTGAAGCTCGGTGCCGATGTGTCCTGCTTAGAGGTCAGATGGGCGTTTTGGTCGGGTAGGTCAGCTGGGTCGGATAGGTCGAGTGGGTCGGGTGGTCGGGTGGGTCGGGTGGGATAGGTCGCGTTGGTCGGTTGGCCAGGTAGGTCGGATGGGTAGCTGATCCGACCCACCTGACCCACGCGACCTACATGACTTACCCGACTTCCCCGAGTGGACGATGGCACCGCGCTTGAGTTGTATGGAGGTGCGCGATGGCGCTCAGTCACCACACGTTGATCGCGTGGAAGCGTGCGGACGATCTCTTCATCAAGCTGCATCAGCTTTCTTTGAAAGCATTTCCGGCAATCGAGCGCTTCGAGTTGGGGTCTCAGCTGCGTCGTTCGGCGTTCTCGGTGGCGGTGAACATCGTTGAAGGATTTGCCAGACCGCAGGGCCGAGCGCGATTGAATTTCTTGCACATTTCGCAGTCGTCACTGGCCGAAGTCGGCTACTGCATCCACGTCGCGCAGAGGCTGGGCTACCTCCCGGCTGACGTTGCACGCGAGATTGAGGTGCAGATAAAGCAGGTGGGAGCGCCACTTGCGGGTCTGATTCGATCCGAGCGCATTCACACGGTGATGGCTGTGGGAAGCGCGCTTCTCGTCTTCCTGCAACTCACGATCTCTGCGAATTGATACCCACCTGACCTACTGACCCACGTGACCTACTCGACCCACCCTTCCCACGTGACCCACCCGACCCACCCGACCTACCCGACCCATATGACCCCTATGACCCACCCGACCTACTCGGTCCAGACCAAGACCTGCGATCCCCTGCGGTCCGCCTGGTCCAGCAGCAGACCGGGGCCGCGGCGCTCGAGATCGTCAAGCGTGATGTGGATTCGGTCGGAGTCGACGTCGATGCCGTTGTCGCTGAGGAAGGAGAACTTGTTCGAAGGCGCGAGGCGCAGGAGCCACATGGGAATCGCGACCGCCACCAGCTTGTTGGCGTGCGTGTCGTAGGCCAACACCCTCAGGGTGTCGAGCTTCGTGGCCGGCATCGTCTTGGGAATCACTTCCCGATGCAGCACCGGCTCGTCGCTGCCCCTTCGCAGCTCGAGCAGCGGCTGCTGCCCGGCGAATCGGGCGCGGGCGTCAGCGAACTGCCGCTCGGCACCTTCCGTCGGCACGAATTGCGTATGCACGTGCCGGTAGATGAAATACGCGGTTCCGCCCACGGCTGACACCGCCAGAATGCCGACGATGATGACCGTCGCAACGAGGATGGAGACCCACGTTCGCTGTTTGTTTTGACTCATCGTCGTTCCGGCCTTCGGCACGTCCCGCCCCGCGCTGAAGGCACTTTCCTCTGTAGACGAGTCGGTTCCCGGCGCGGTTCGGCTACTTCAACAGGCGGCGCGCCTCTTCCGATGTGAGCGGATCGTTGTCACTATCCGCGAGCGGAATGGAGGCGCGAAGCTCCGCGTTTCCTCCGGCCTTGTTGCCCGCTTTCAGCGCCAGCTTGCCGAGTTCCAGGTGGCTCCGGGCGTGGACCCACTTGCGGCCCTCGGCGGCGAGCGCCTTTTTCAGCTCAGCATCCGCTTCAGGACGTCCGAGTGCCGCGAGCGCAGCGCCATGTTTGTATCGCCACAGCGCCTCCTCGCCGAACATTCGCGGACGCTTGTCGTCCGCAAAGCGCGCGAGCCCGTCGCTCAGGAATTTCTGGGCGTCGGCCGCGCGACCCGCTCGCAACGACGTCGATCCCGATTCGAGCCATACGAGCCGATTCCGCGGATACCGCTCCCGTAAGGTCCCAAGCACTTTCAGCGCATCGTCGTAACGTTTTTCGCGGTTATACAGGAGGATCAGTGCGAATCGCGCTTCAGTCTGATTGTCGCCGCCGTACGCCGCGGCGTCCTCAATCTGCTTGATTCCCTTCTCTTTGCCGCCGCCGAACCCTGCGACATACGCCACCATGCGCAGCGGCAGTGAGAGCGTCGCGATGATGTACCGGTAGGTGCCGACGATGAGGCCGGCGTCCATGCGCTGCGGCTGGAGGTCGAGGACCTTTTCCTCCTCGTCGTAGGCCTCGCGGGCGGCACGGAACGCGCCGAGCACGCTCCCTTCGACGGTCGCGGTATATGAAGCGCGCAGGCCGACGGCGGCGCCGAGCTGATAGTGCGCGTCGGCGTCCTTGGGGTTTTTGGTGATGCGCTGGCGGGCGAGCGTGGTTGCCTTCTCGATCGCGTCGTGAAAACCGGCGACCGCTTCGGGATCCGGATTCGGGAGCGGGTTCGTGTTCGGCTTGTTGGGACGACCGAGATAGTCGTCGACGGTCATGTTGCCGCGGCGGAACGTGATGCTCAGCCAGAGAGACGAGGCGAGCCCGCGGTACGCGCCCGCGTCCTGCGGATCAGCGGCGACTGCCTGCCTGAATGTGGCCATGGCAAGGTCGTGTTCGAGGTTGTACGTGTGGTTTGCGGCCTTCGCGCGAAGCGCCTCGGACTCCGGATTTCCGCGCGCCGGTGCGGCCGCAGCCGCCAGGACGGCGGCGAAACCGGCAGCACGTAAGGCGGAGCGGGACATGCCTCGATCTTACGCCGGGGCGCCAACTTGCGCCGCTTGTGCCTATTACATACAATCGCCTCGCTTATGGACAAAACCGGCATTCATCCGGGCGGCGAGCACGCTCACATCCACGTGGACAGCCACGGCGAGCATCACGAGGATCTCGGGTTCTGGCGCAAATACGTGTTCTCGGTCGATCACAAGGTGATCGGCATCCAGTACGCGATCACGGCGCTCCTGTTCCTCATGTTCGGCTTCACCCTGATGATGATCATGCGGTGGCAGCTCGCGTATCCGGGCCGGCCGATTCCCCTGATCGGGATGTGGCTCGGGCAGGATCGGGCGCCGATGGGCGTGATGTTGCCGGAGTTCTACAACCAGCTGGGCGCGATGCACGGCACCATCATGGTGTTCCTCGGCGTCGTGCCGCTGGCGGTCGGCGGGTTCGGCAACTTCGTGATGCCGCTCCAGATTGGCGCGCCCGACATGGCGTTCCCAAAGCTCAACATGATGAGCTACTGGGTGTACTTCGTCGGCGGCGTGACGATGCTCGTCAGCTTTTTCCAGAAGGGCGGCGCCGCGCAGTCCGGCTGGACGTCGTATCCGCCGCTCGCCGTCATCGCGCCCGGTCAGACGCTGTGGCTGGTCGGCATGGTCTTCCTGATCACGTCGTCGCTGCTCGGGTCGGTCAACTTCATCGTGACGATCGTGCAGCTGCGGGCGAAGGGCCTCACCTGGATGCGCCTGCCGTTCTTCGTCTGGGCGCAGTTTGTTACGTCGTTCCTGCTGCTGCTCGCGTTCCCGCCGCTCGAAGCGGCCGGCGTCCTGCAGCTCATGGATCGTCTCGCCGGCACCAGCTTCTTCATGCCGAGCGGCCTGGTCGTCTCGGGTAAACCAATGCTGATCGCCGGCAACGGCAACCCGCTGCTCTGGCAGCACCTGTTCTGGTTCCTCGCGCACCCGGAAGTGTACGTCTTGATTCTCCCGGCGATGGGCATCGTCGGCGAGGTGATCGCGAACAACACCCGCAAGCCGTTGTGGGGCTACAAGGCGCTGGTTTACTCGGTGTCGTTCCTCGGATTCATGTCGTTCATCGTGTGGGCGCACCACATGTTCATGACGGGCATGGGCACGACGATGAGCGCGTTCTTCCAGACGACGACGATGATCATTTCGATTCCGTCGGTCGTCATTCTGACCGCGCTGCTGTTGTCGCTGTGGGGCGCGTCGATCCGCTTCACGACGCCGATGCTGTTCGCGCTGGCGTTCCTGCCGATGTTCGGCATCGGCGGTCTGACGGGCCTGCCGCTCGGCCTGGCGCCGTCCGACATCCACCTGCACGACACGTACTACGTCATCGGCCACTTCCACTACGTGGTCGCGCCGGGAACCATCTTCGCGTTGTTTGCCGGGATCTATTACTGGTTCCCGAAGGCGACGGGCCGGAAGATGAACGAGATGCTGGGCGCGATCCACTTCTGGGGTTCGTTCATCTGCATCAACATCGTCTTCATGCCGATGTTCATCCAGGGCCTGGGCGGGATGAACCGCCGGATGTATGACGGCGGCATGCAGTACGCGCACAACAAAGAGCTGCTCAAGTACAACATCTGGATCGGGATGGCGGCATGGACGCTGGGCCTGTTCCAGCTCCCGTTCATCGTCAACTTCTTCAGCAGCATCAAGTGGGGCGCGCTGGTGGACAAGAATCCGTGGGAGGCCACCACGCTCGAGTGGTCGGCGCCGTCGCCGCCGGGACACGGCAACTTCCTCACCGAACCGATCGTGTACCGTGGACCGTACGAATACAGTGTGCCGGGCGCGCCGCGGGACTTTACGCCGACGTTCGAGCCGGAGAAGGCGTAGCCCACCATGAATATTCCGTACACGATCGAAGAGCGGCCCGATACGGGCCTGACCAACGGCAAGCTCGGCATCTGGCTGTTCCTGGCGTCCGAAGTCATGCTGTTCGGCGCGCTGTTCTCGACCTACATCATCCTGCGCGTCGGCGCGCCGGAGTGGCCGCACGGCGAGTTGAACGTGTGGCTCGGCATGGCCAACACGTTCATCCTCATCGGCTCGTCGGTGACGATGGTGATGGCGTGGGCGTCGCTGAAGCTGAACGACTGGGGCAAGCACCGCATCTACCTGCTCGCGACAGTGCTGCTGTCGGCGGCCTTTCTCGTGAACAAATATTTCGAGTACGCCGCGCACTGGACGAAGGGCGAGCTGCCGGATCACAGCACGTTCCTCGCGATCTATTTCACGCTCACCGGGTTGCACGGTCTCCACATCCTCGGCGGGATCGTGGTGATGCTCTATTTCCTCGGACCCGGGGCCGGTTTGTACAAGAAGAGCCCGGAACAGTTCACGAACCGGATCGAGTACACGGGCCTGTACTGGCACTTCGTCGACCTGGTGTGGATCTTCCTGTTTCCGGTTTTGTATTTGTTGTAGGTCCGGCTGAAGCCGGACACTACCGAAAATGGGTCGTGTCCGTCTTCCCGCTATCGGTGGCGTCCGCTTTTTTCGAGTATCGGTAGTGTCCGCCTTCAGGCGGACCGTTGGAGACCGCATGCACTCTGATCAGGAATCGATTCGGAAGACGATCAAGACCTACTGGATGATCGGCGCCGCGCTCTTCGTGTTCACCGGGATCACGGTCGCCGTCAACCAGGTGCACCTCGCGGTGCCGCTGGCCATCACCGTCGCGCTCATCATCGCGACGACGAAGGGGTCGATGGTGGCGAGCGTGTTCATGCACCTGAGCCACGAGCGCAAGTGGGTGTACGGCGCATTGATTCTCACGGTGATCGGGTTTGCCATCCTGATGCTGGTGCCCAGCCTGACGATCAACGACAGCATCGGCACGCCGATTCACGTCGAGGCGCCGGCAGCGCCGCACACGGGTCACTGATGTCGCTCCGCACGTTCCATCTGGTGTTCATCGGCGTCTCGGTGATCCTCGCCGCGTTCGTCGCGGCCTGGGCGGTGCAGGAATATCAGTCGGTGCACGCCATCGGGTATGCCGTGACCGCCGCGTTGTCGCTGGCGGCCGGCGGCGGATTGATCGCGTACGGCACGGCGTTTCAGCAGAAGACGAAGCAGCTATAACACGCAGGCAGGAGCCGGGCGAGCGGTAGAAGACATGCGAAAAACATTATTCACGATTGGCCTGCTGGCCGCGCCGCGTGCCGCGCTTGCGTGCCCGGTCTGCTTTGGCAACAGCGACTCGCCTCTGGCGATCGCCACGAACCTGGGCATCATCGCGATGCTGGTGGTGGTGGCCGGGATGATCGGCGCCTTCGCGACATTTTTCATCTACCTGAATCGGCGCGCCAAGCGCGTCGCCGCTCAGGAGAGGACCGTATAAATGCAGACCTTCCTCTCGATGTTTCCGATTCAGGCGTCGACGCATGCCGCTGAAGTCGATCACATGACCATCCTCGTGCACTGGCTGATGCTGGTGCTGTTCATCGGGTGGGGCTTCTTCTTCGTGTTCGTGCTCTTCCGGTTTCGCAAAGGCGCGAATCCCAAGGCCAGCTACACCGGCGCGCACGGGAAGTTCGCCAAGTCCACTGAAGTGGCGGTGGCGGTTATCGAGATCGGGATCCTGATCTTCTACGCCATCCCGGCCTGGGCGACGCGCGTGAAGGCGTTTCCTGCCGAGAGTCAGGCGGTCGTCGTGCGAGTCGTGGCCGAGCAGTTTGCGTGGAACGTGCACTACCCGGGGCCTGACGGCAAGTTCGGCCGGACGGACATCAAGTTGGTGAGCGCCGACAATCCGCTCGGGCTCGATCGCAGCGATCCGAACGCGAAGGACGACATCACCACCATCAACCAGCTGAACCTGCCGGTTGACCGGCCTGTGCTCGTGCATCTGTCCAGCAAGGACGTGATCCACAGCTTCGGTCTCTACGAGATGCGCGTAAAACAGGACGCGATTCCCGGGATGACCATCCCGGTCTGGTTCATTCCGAATCGCGTCGGGGAGTACGAGATCGCCTGCTCGCAGCTGTGCGGCCTCGGTCACTTCAGGATGCGCGGCTTCATCACGATTCAGAACGCCGCGGATTACCAGAAGTGGTACGACGATCAGGAGAAGGAACTGCGGCCGGCGACTACGACGGCCAACCCGTAGGTCGCTCTCGACTCAGAGCATCAATTCCTGTCCTGCGTTTCGCTCGACGGCGCGCCGGTACGCGAGTGCCGCCGCCGTCACATCCTCGACAGCCAGCCCCAGGCTCTTGAAGATCGTGACTTCGGTGTCGCTGCGGCGTCTCGCCAGCGAGTCGTCGGCCAGCAGCTCGCCGAGCTCGGCGACGATGTGATCGGCGCCGAATCGTCCCTCCTGCATGCCGAGCACGACATCGCCCGATTCGACCAGCGCCGCCCTGCGGGAGTCGACGAAGAGACGGCCGCGTGCGACGAGCGCGGGATCCATTTCGCGCTGATTCGGCCGGCATGCGCCGACTGAAATCACATGGGCGCCTGGCTTGACCCAACCGTTTTCGAGCACCGGCGTCGGCGATGACGTCACCAGCACGATGATGTCGGCCCCGACGACGGCTTCGCCTGCGTGATCGACGGCCTTCAGGGTCAGACCTGGGTCAGACCCTGAAATCGCAGTTCTTGCATCATCGACGAACGCGTCGCGATGCGATTTGTTCGGACTCCAGACGGTCACCTGACGCAGTCGGTGTACCAGGCTCAGCGCGTCCAGGTGACTGCGCGCCTGAACGCCTGTGCCGATGATTGCCAGCGAGGCGGCCGTTTTCCTCGCCAACAGACGCGAAGACACCGCGGACACCGCCGCGGTCCGCGCCTCGGTGATGTAGCGGCCGTCGAGAAGAGCCTGCAGCGCGCCAGTTTCGGGATCCAGGAGCAGGATGGACGCCAGGTGACTGTGCAGATTTCGCAGCGCATTGCGGCCGAACACTGTCACCAATTTCGCTCCCAGGGCCGCCGAATCGCTCGAATCGTCGTTTAGGGTCAGACCTGGGTCAGACCCGGGTCTGACCCCGGTCTGACCCAGGTCTGACCCCCGTGCCGGGGCGTCGGCGCGGACGTAGGCAGGCATCGTCGCAAAAAATGAATCGTCGGCGATTTCGACGGTCGGGCGGACGGGCTGCACGACGCGGCCGGTGGAGAACCGGCGCAGCGCGGAGGACATCGTCTCGATCAGATCCTCCATCGTCAGCACGGCTCTGACGTCAGCTTCAGTAAGAAGACGAAACTTCATGGACACGGGGACTCCTGTGACCGCGACGGCTCGGACGCGACGGCGTCGCGAATCGTCGGTGCTAAAGTTCTACCGCAATGATTACGCTCAAGACAATCGACGCACACGCCGCCGGCGAACCGCTCCGGCTGATCGTCAGCGGATTCCCATCTCCTCTCGGCAAGACGATGCTCGCCAAGCGCGAGTGGGTCAAAACGCACGCGGATCACCTCCGCCGCGCGCTGATGCTGGAACCTCGCGGACACGCGGACATGTACGGCGCGATTCTCACCGAGCCGGTCGCCCCGGGCTCGCATGCCGGCGTCCTGTTCATGCACAACGAAGGCTACAGCACGATGTGCGGCCACGGCGTGATCGCCGTGACGACGATGGCGCTCGAGCGTGGATTGCTGATGCCAGGCGGCGACGGGCGAACCATCGTCTACGATTCGCCGGCGGGAACGATTCGCGCGCGGGCGACGCTGGGAAACTCAGTCGAGGAGACGCGAGTCGAGCGAGTCGCGTTTCAGAACGTGCCGTCGTTCGTGCTCCATGGCGGGCTGATCGTGAAGCTCAGGTCCCGGACGATCCAGGCCGACGTCGCGTTTGGCGGCGCTTTCTACGCCATCGTGGACAGCGAAGCCGTCGGCCTGCCGATCGACGCGGCGCACCTGCCGGATCTGCGGCGCGCCGGCATGGAGATCAAACACGCGATCGAGGCCGAGCACACGATCGCGCACCCGCTGGATGCCGGGCTGACGGGGATCTACGGCACGATCTTCACCGGACCACCGACCGACGAGAGCGCCGATCTTCGCAACGTGACTATCTTCGCCGACGCCGAGGTCGATCGCTCGCCGTGCGGCACTGGGACAGCGGCAGTCATGGCCGTGGTCGACGCGATGGGACTCCTGGGAGCCGACAGGCCGTTCGTTCACGAGAGCCTCATCGGCACTCGCTTCAAAGGTCGAGTCACGTCGCGCACGGAAGTCGGAGAACTGCAGGCGATTGTTCCGGAGATTGAGGGCTCGGCCTGGATCACCGGCGAGCACACGTTTCTCGTCGATGAGTCCGATCCGTTGAAAGACGGGTTCAGGATCTAGCGCGGGCGCTCGGCTGAAGCCTTCGCGCTACAGGCCGACGCGCGCTCGGCTGAAGCCTTCGCGCTCTCTCGCTAGAATCCGATCGCCAGGCCATCCTTGCGGACGTCGGAGCCGCCCATGAGAACGCCCGTGCGCGGGTCCAGCATGATTCCCTGGAAGCCGCCGAACGCGCCGCCAGGGTTGGCGTTCGACGTCACCTTGTGGCCCCGCTGAATCAACGCAGCGCGGACGGACTCCGGCACGTTGCTCTCGACCAGCAACCCGTTGTTGCCGTGCGTCACCCGCGCGGCCTCGCCGGCCTCCTGCACGTTCATGCCGAAGTCGATCGCGTTCAGCAGGACCTGCGTGTGCCCCTGCGCCTGGTGATCGCCGCCCATCACGCCGAACGAGAGCCACGGCTTCCCGTCCTTCATGACGAACGCCGGAATCAACGTGTGCAGCGGCCGCTTGTGCGGCGCGATCTGATCCGGCGATCCGGGCGTCAGGTTGAACGCGCTCCCGCGATTGTGCAGCAGGATGCCGGTATCGCCGGCGACGACCCCCGATCCGAAATCGGAGAACAGCGACTGGATGAGCGAGACGAAATTCCCTTTGCCGTCGGCGGCCGTCATGTAAATGGTGTCGCCGCGATCCATGCCCGTGAAATTCTGCAGTGCTTCGGCGATCGCCGCCGTCGGCGGCACGCCAGGCATCACGCCGGCCTTGTACGATTCCGCCGCGTGCTGCGGGTCGATCTCCTTGCGCCGCAGCGCGGCGTACTCCTTCGAGATCAGCGTCTTCAGCACGGAGGCGGGCACGGATGCTGGATCGCCGTCGTAGGCCGCGCGATCGGCGAACGCGATCCGCTTCGCCTCGATGAGCGCGTGCAGCGCTTCGGGCGAGTTGTGCCCCATGGCTTTCACGTCGAAGCCCTCGAGGATGTTGAGCATCTCGAGCACGACGAACCCCTGGGTGTTGGGCGGCGTCTCGTAGACGTCATATCCGCGGTACGTCGTCGAAATCGGATCGACCCAGTCCGCCTTGTGTTCCGCGAAGTCACGCTCGTCGAGTAATCCGTCGCGCTTCCGCATGTCGGCGACGATCGCCCGCGCGATGGCTCCCTTGTAGAAGGCATCGCGTCCGCCTTTGGCGACGGCTTCCAGCGTCGCGGCCAGATGCGGGTTCGTGAAGATCTCGCCGGCCTGGAGCGCGTGTCCGTTCGGCAGGAACGTCGCAGCGGTCACAGGGTCAGCCGCGAGCTTCTTCTCGCTGGCTTTCCACTGTCCGCTGATGATTTCCGACACGGCATAACCGTTCTTCGCGTACTCGATGGCCGGCGCCACGGCCTTCGACATCGGCAGCGTGCCGTATTTCGACAACAGCTCCGACCATCCCTCGACGACGCCGGGCACGGTGACCGAGAGGACGCCGGTTCCCGGCATGCGCGTCTGCCCGCGCTTCGCGTACTCCTGCGGCGTGGCCGCGTACGCGGAACGCCCGCTCGCATTGAGCGCGTGAAGCGTCTTCGTCTTCGCGTCGTACACAATCGCGAAGAGGTCGCCGCCAATGCCGGTCATCGACGGCTCAACGACCGCAAGCACGGCCGCAGCGGTCACTGCCGCGTCGATCGCGTTTCCGCCTTCCTGCAGAACCTTGAGGCCCGCGGCCGATGCCATCGGCTGACTCGTTGCGATCATTCCGTTCCGTCCGAAGACGGCCGATCGCGTCGCGTGAATGTTCGCCGCCGGACGGTCTCCGGGCAGCGAGCGTACGCGGTCGGGAGCCTGCTGTGCGGACAAGGTGAACGTCGCGATTGAGATCGTGATGACGGCGAGCAGGCCGAGGATGGCGCGTTTCATGTCGTCTCCAACGTCCGGCTAAAGCCGGACACTACCGAGCATGCGAAGCCGGACACTACCGAGCATGCGAAGCGGGACGCTACCGAGTGTCGGTAGTGTCCGCCTTCAGGCCTGCGCGAGAAAACTTCGAGTCAGACGATCGAGCAGCTGCGGCAGCGTCTCGCCGTCCAGCGCGAAGGCGCCGGCCGCCGGCGCCCACGAGAGTTTAAAGCTTCTGGACATCGCCGAGACCCAGATTTGTCGCACCGGGGCATTCGGCGAAATCACGAACTTCGTCTCCGAGGGCTCTTCGAACACGAGGTTCAGCACGCCATTCTGCAGCTCGACCTCGAAGCCCTCGCTGTCGGCCAGCGGCAGCAGGGCCTGGCGGGCCGCATGCAGCGCTTCGTCGCTCTTGACACGAAATTCCTGTTCGGACAGTGACATATCGCTCTATTAAACCTTTGCCGGGGGGCGTCCGTCTAACGGGATGATAGATAGGAGGTCAGAGAGTCATGCGAGCAAGAATGCACGAGTGGAGTTTCTCAGCGTCCGCGGACTGGGTTGTCGGCTTCCTGCTGGCGGTTGCCGTCGTCGCCGCATTCATCTGACGCACTGCGTCCCACCGCGGGCCCTAAGGGCCCGCGCGATGTCCGTCCAGAGCGCTTACTTTCCAGATCCCGTCGGTTTGTCGCCCGCCGCTAGATAACTGCGACGCGCCTGCGCGGTCATGCCGGGCTGTTTCATCTTCACAGCCAGCTTGTGCACTTTGTTGTCGAGCGTCATCGGCGTGAAGCCGATCACATACTGGCTGTGGAGCTCCTGCGCGACTTTCGTGAAGGTCGGCGCGAGATCGCTCGCCTTGGTGAGCTCGAAGTAGCCGCCGCCTGTTTCGTCGGCGATCTTCCGCAGACCTCCGTCGGGCTTGGTGCGGACCTTCTGTTGGCCGTTGAAGTACACGCTCTCGAGCCCGATGGCGTAGATCATCACTTCGTCGGCGCGCGCGCGATCGAGCACGGTTCCCAGACGCAGCTTGCTCTCCGTATCGTCACCATCGGTGAAGACCAGGATCACTTTGCGCCCGTCCTGGGTCTTCAGCTCGTCGAGGCTTGCACCGACGGCGTCCCACAGTCTCGTGCCGTTGCCGTAGTCGAGATTCTTCGCGTCGGTGATCAACTGATCGCGGTTGTTGCTCCACTTGGCGTTGAACTGAATCTTGTCGTTGAACGCGCCGACACGCGCCTTGTCGTCGGGGAGCAGCCGGAGCAGAAATTGCTCCGCCGCCTGCTTCAGCAGATCAATCGTGAGCGTCATGCTTCCGCTCGTATCCAGCATGACGACGACGTTGATCGGATGGATGCTGTTGTCGAAGTAGACCACCGGCTGCGGCTTCTCGTTGTCGAAGACCGAAAAGTCTTCCTGGGTGAGATCGGACACGAGCCGCTTCTGCGAATCGGTCACCGTGGCGAAGATCGACACCACCTGCGTGCCCGCCTTGAATGTGGGCTGTTGCGCCATCAGCGTCAGGGACATCGCGAGTGCGAGCGCAGCGGTAACGGCAATCGGCTTCCAGACCTTCATGGTTTCAGCTTACTGCAACGGAAGGTCCAGTGGGGCGCCTCAACGTGCCGGCGGCGGGAGCTTCTCCACAAGGGATAACGCCTCGGTTATCGCGGGTTCCAGCGCGCCGGCCATCAGCCTGTATCCATCGGGAGACGGGTGAAGGTCGTCCGGAGAGGACACGAGTCGATCGGGTTGTCCCGGAGCGGACACCGCGGCGCGCGTGTCGCAGAACACCACCGAGCCCTGGTGACGCGCGGCGTAGCTGCGTATCCAGTCGTTCACGGCATGCATCCGGCGGTTCTGATCCGGACTCGCGGTGTTGAACGGGATGATGGTGCCGGCGACGACGATGATTCGCGCTGTCCGGGCCGCGGCGTACATCGCCTCCAGCTCTACCTCGACCGATTCCGCGCTCCGGCCCTGATAGACGTCGTTGACTCCCGCGATGATGATGACAACAGCCGGCTTCGGTTCAGCTGCGTCAGTCGAAAACCGCGCGCGGATCTGATCGCTGCGCTCGCCGTTGACGCCCCGGTTCAACACCTGCCAGTCCGGATGGGTCCGCGAGAGCCAATATGCGTACTGGCTTTCGATGTTGCCGGAACCGTTGGGCGGCGATTCGACCGGCGACTTGTACCCTGGAGTGCCCGCGGTGGTGGAGTCACCCAGCGCGAGGATCGTGATCATGATGGCGAACAGCATAGTGCCCGTCGGCTATTTGAGAGTCCTCATCAGATCCATCCCGTCGTTCGAGCGGGTTAGGATATCCGAACTGTGACCCGGCCAGCGCTCTTCGTGATTGCGTGCCTCGCGGCGCTGAACCTCGTGCGCCCCTTCGCCGCCGCGCCTGCTCGCGAGACTCACGCGGGCTTCAACGGGATCTGGAATTCCGCCACCGTCACTCCGCTCGAACGTCCGGCGCAGTTGAAGGACAAAGCCTTCTTCACGCCGGCCGAAGCGGCTGACTGGGAGCGCCAGGTTGCTAAAAGCAACGAGGAGCCTCCGGCCGACCAGGTTTCGAAGAATACCGGGACCGGTACCTACAACACGGTGTATCGCGAGTTCGGCACGCGCACGGTCAAGACGCTCCGCACGTCAATCGTCACGGATCCTCCCGATGGGCGGATTCCTGCGCTCACGCCCGCTGCGGCCGACATCAAGCGGCGCCGGTTGGCCGCCATCAAGAACCCCGAGAGCGCAGAGGATCTGGGTCTTCAGGATCAGTGTCTCGCGTTTCTCACCGCCGGGCCGCCGATGCTGCCCTACTCGTACAACAGCAACTACCAGATCCTGCAGACCAAAGATGCCGTCGTCGTGCACGTGGAAATGATTCACGACGCGCGGATCATTCGCATGGATGGCAGCCCGCATCTTCCAGCCGACATCAGACGATGGATGGGCGATTCGGTGGGCCGCTGGGAAGGCGACACGCTCATCGTCGACACGACGAACTTCAACGACGCGGGGGGATTCTACGGCGACGCGGGAGGCAATTTCGGGTGGGACAGGAACCTGCACCTCGTCGAGCGATTCAGCCTGCTCGACGCCGACACGCTGCTGTACCGATTCGAGGTTGACGATCCGACGGCCTTCACGCTGCCGTGGAAGGGCGAGTTCACGATGACGCGGTCGTCAGGGCCGATCTACGAGTACGCGTGCCACGAAGGCAACTACTCGTTGACGAACCTGCTCCGGGGATATCGCGCGAGCGAACGCCCGGCCGGCAATCCGGCCGGGCGCTAGCCATGTGTTGTCGTCCGGTTTACTCGACGCGAACGACGATTTCCCAGATGCCGTTCACGAACACCTTGTTCCGCGAAGCCAGATAGACGTATTGCAGGCCGATCACGGCCTTTTCCGGCGGCGGGTACCACAGCGCCGCGGTTGGATAGCCGTGAGTCTGCATCCAGCCGATCGCTCCATCGGGGTCGAAACCACGATCGAGCAGATCGAAGATCCTCAACATCTCGATGTCGGGACTCTGGAAGAACACGTTGCCAGGCACATAATGCAACGTCTGCACCTGCCAGTTATCCCCCATCGTCGCGTGGCCGAATGCGCCCGTCGGCACGATGCCAGGCCACAGAACGACGTTCAGCTGATTCGCGACGGACTCGGCCTGAGAGAACGGTCGCGCGGTGAAACTCTGAACCGCGCTCGGTGAACTGGTGACGCTGTTGGCTGCATCGGTCGCCGTGGCTCTCCAGTAGAGCAGCGTGCCCGTCGGCAGATCGGCCGTTGGAATGAAACCCGTTTCGTTGATGCCTTCGGTGTTGTTTCCGGTCATGACGATCGAACCGAAGGACGAGTCCCTGGCGACCTCGAACTTGTACGTGATTGGTCCAGCCGGTCCGGATCGGGCCGCATTGCTCACGCGGAGTGCCGGTCGCGGAGTGGTTTCAGCGTTCGTCAGCGGACCGATCGGATTCGGCGCCGCCAGGGTGATCGCCGCGCCGATGGTGAACTTGAACGGATCGCTGAACGTGCCAGGAGTCGTGCCGATCGTCGCGCGCGCGCGCCAGTAGTAGTCCTTCACCGACGCGAGCGGATCCAGCGTCACGCTGGTCTGGCCGTTCGTGCCTTCGGCGACGCCATCCTTGGTCTGCACCTTGGTGGTGAAGGCCACGTCGGAGGCGACCTCGAAGGTGTAGGTCCTTGTGCCAACGGTCGTTCCCGCCGGCGCGTTGTTCACGACAAGCTTCACCGGCTGCGTCTGGTTGGCAACCTGCGAGCCGTTGGCGGGCGTGACAAGTTGCGGCGCCCCGGCCGGCGCCGGTGTTGGAGCCGCCGTGCTCCCGCAAGCAGCCGCCGCGATCAGCGCGGCGAGAGACAGAATTCCACAGCAAACGCGCCTGCGCATCCTCAACACCATCCAATGCGAGCCCGTGCCCGCGTAGTACGTCCTGCCCAAGAACGATTTAGGAGTCGCGACGCGGAGTGTCGTCGCGTTGGGAAGGCGAATGAACTGAATGCATCAGTATACAGGACGGGCTGGCGCAAAGCTTTCTCCTGTGTGTGACGCCGGTACGTCTATCACCGACTTGACCGGTCGGATATGCGGGCGATAGACTAAGAAATCATCCTGAGACTCAGTCTCATTATCGAGAATCGGCAGTCATGCTTCAGGCGCTTGTCATCACGCTTCGAGAGGGACTCGAAGCTTTTCTCATCGTCGCGATCAGCCTGTCGTACCTCCGCAAGTCGGGACGTGCGGCGCTCACGACCGCGGTGCATTGGGGCATCGGCGTGGCGGTTGCCGTCAGCGCCCTCGGCGGCTACCTGCTCTTCCACTCGCTGAATCAGGAATGGCTCGACGGTCCTCTCGCGCTCGTGGCCGCCGCCTCGGTGGCCTGGATGATCGTGCACATGTGGCGAACGGGCCGACGGATGAAAGGCGACATCGAAGGCCGATTGCAGGCGTCGAGCGCGCGGCCCGGTTTTGCCGCGTTCACGGGCGTGTTTCTGTTCACGCTGCTGATGATCAGTCGAGAGGGCATGGAGACGGCGCTGCTGCTCATGCAGCTGCACCAGACGACGTACCTCGTGCTCGGTGCCGCTATCGGGAGCCTCGCCGCCGCCGGCGTCGCCTGGTTGTGGTCGCGGTACGGGCACCGTATCAACCTGTCGTTGTTCTTCCAGGCGACCGCCATTTTCCTCTTCGTGTTCGTCGTGCAGCTGGTCATCAAGGGCGCGCACGAAATGTCCGAGCAGCAGTATCTGCCTTACAGCGAGATCATCCACAGCAGCACTGAATCCTGGGGACCCGACAGCACGTTCGGCCACGTGCTGACCTACCTCCTCGTGGTCCTGCCGCTCGCGTGGATCGCGTTGAAGTCGATGGTGTCCAAGAGTCCGCTGTTTCCGTCAGCGGCGCCCGCCCCCGTCGCTCGCAGCTCCGCAGCACGCTAAAGAAGGAACCGCGCTCCGCGGTTTCTTCTGACCGATCTACAATCCGCTCGTGGCGAAGAAACCGACGGTCGTCGATCTGGCGTGGTCCCACGATCTGGTGCTCTCCGGGACCAGCGACAAGACGTCGATGACGCTCGACAGCTCCGGCGTCGCGGGCCCGTCGCCGGTGCAGGCGCTCGGCTTCGCCCTCGCCGGCTGCATGACGATGGACGTCGCGTACATCCTGACGAAGGGACGGCAACCGTTTCGTGCGCTCCGCTCGCACCTGGTCGCCGACCGCGCGCAGGAAGATCCGCATCGCATCGTGAAGATGCATCTGCAGGTCACCGTGGAAGGCGACGTCGCGGCTGACGCCGTGGCGCGGGCGCTCGCGCTGTCGTACGAGAAGTACTGCTCGGTGTGGCATTCGATGCGGCAGGACATCGTCTTCACCACCACGCATGACGTCCACCCATAGGCGCGTCTACGTCGATTGGGCGCGGGGCATCGCGGTCCTCCTGATGATCGAGGCGCACACTGTCGATGCGTGGACGCGTCTGGACGTCAGGCACACGAAGGCGTTTCGCGACGCCACGGTCCTCGGCGGATTCGCGGCGCCGTTGTTTCTCTGGCTGGCGGGGCTCGCGGTGGTGCTTGCGGCGACGCGCGCCGCCGAGCGAACGGGCAGCCGCCGGGCCGCGGCCGAAATGATTTGCCGGCGAGGTCTGGAGATTTTCATCCTCGGCTTTCTCTTCAGGCTGCAAGGGTTCGTGATCACGCCGGGTAGTCACCCCGTGACGCTGTTTCGCGTCGACATCCTGAACGTCATGGGTCCGGCCATCGCCGTCGCCGGCATCATGTGGGGGGCCGGGCGCACCGCGACGGCTCGCGCGGCGTGGTACGCGGCGATCGCCGGTGCGATTGCGATGATCACGCCCATCGTTCGCGCGGCGCCCGCAGTCGACGCGCTCCCGCTCTGGCTCCAGTGGTACGTGCGGCCGTTCGGCGAGTTCACCATCTTCACGATGCTTCCGTGGGCCGGTTTCGTGTTCGCAGGCGGCGCGGCAGGGGCGGTCATCGCAGCGGCCGGAAACGAGCGCGACGAGGGACGGCGGCTCGCGATCCTTGGCCTCACCGGCGTGTCGCTCGTGCTGCTCGGCTTCTACACGGCGGGGCGTCCTTCGATTTACGCCGTATCGTCGTTCTGGACGAGCTCACCGACCTGGTTCGCCATCCGGCTTGGCATCCTGATGATCGCGCTCAGCGTGATTTACGTTTGCGAGGTTGTCCTCACGGCCTGGGGGAAACAGCCGGCTCCCGATGGCAGGCCGCTCCCGGCAACCATCGATCCCCTGGCCCGCCTCGGGCGCAGCTCGCTGTTCATCTACTGGATCCACGTGGAGCTCGTGTACGGCTATGCGAGCTGGATGTGGCGTCATCGTCTGCCACTTTGGGGGACTGCCATCGCCTGCGCGTTGTTCTCGGTCCTGATGTATCGCGCGATCGGCTGGCGTGACCTGGCGGTGGAGCGGTGGCGGAACCGGCCTCGAACGACTCGCCGGGCTCCCCAGGCAGCCACGGCCTGAACAGGCGTAGAATCTCCGGCTGGAGGGGACTATGAATCGTCGTGACTTTGCCCGGCTCCTGGCCATCGGCGGTGCGGCTCCATTCCTGTCGCCGACGGCGGCCTGGCCACGATCCCTCGATCTTCCACCGACGCCCTCAACGCCGGATGAAAAATTCTGGATGAGCGTGCGCGATCAGTTCGTGATGCCGAAAGAGCTCACGATGCTCAACGCCGCGAACCTCTGTCCCGCCTCCGGCCCGGTCCTCGAAACGATGTACCGGCTGACGAAGGACATGGATCAGGACCCCTCGCAGGACAATCGCGCAAAGCTGGGCGACGGGCGAGAGAACACACGCAAGCTCCTCGCGGACTTCCTGCGGGTGACTCCGGACGAGATCGTCATCACGCGCAACACGAGCGAGTCGAACAACCTCGTGTCCACGGGCATCGATCTGAAGGCGGGCGACGAAGTGCTGCTCACCGCCGACAACCATCCGAGCAACCACACGGCGTGGCAGGAAAAGGCGAAGCGCTTCGGGTTCACCGTCAAGGACGTGCCGACGCCCAATCCCCATCCGGGGATGGCCTACTACGTAGACGCCTTCACCAAGGCGATTACCCCGCGCACGAAAGTGATTGCGATCACGCACCAGACGAGCACGGTCGGCGATCTGTTTCCCGCCAGGGAGATTTGCCGGCTCGCGCGCGAGCGCGGCATCCTGAGCCTGGTCGACGGCGCGCAGTCGTTCGGCCTGATGGACGTCGACTTGAGCGACATGCAGCCGGACTTCTACAGCGGGAGCGCCCACAAGTGGATTTGCGGGCCCAAGGAGAACGGCGTGCTCTACATCAACAAGAGCGCGCAGTCGAAGATCTGGGCCAGCATTTTCAGCGCGTATCCCGGCCGCGTCGGCGTGTCGCGCACGTTCGAAGGATTCGGTCAGCGCGACGAGCCGACCATGATCGCCTTCGGCGAAGCCCTGACGTTCCAGACGAAGATTGGCCGCGCGGTCATCGAAAAGCGCTCGCGCGAGCTGACGCAGGCGCTGCTACAGGGACTGCGAACGATTGACGGCCTGAAGGTCTGGACCAGTCCCGATCCGTCGCTGACCGTTGCGGTCGTGTCGTTCCAACCCGGGAATCTCGACGTGCGTAAGCTGTCGACGGCGCTCTATCAGAAAGACCACATCGGCTGCGCCACGCGCGGCGGCCAGGATCGCCCCGGCATCCGCCTGTCTCCGCACTTCTACAACACCCACGCCGACATCGATCGCACGGTGGCTGCGATCAAGAAATACATGGCGACCGGCGTATAAGAAAAAACCGCCGAGACCGCAGAGAACGCCGAGAAACTATTCTCAGCGGTCTTTGCGATCTCTGCGGTTTCTTCTTCTAAAACCGCATTCCCACCGCCAACAAGATCGTACGGCCACCAGCCTGACCGCCCGCGAACGAGAGCGGGAACGCATTGATGTTCGCGTTGTTCAGATTGGTTACGGTGTTGCCCGTGGCCGTCCCGAACGTGGAACTCTGCGTGTACCCGGTCGGCAGACCCAGGCTGTCCACGCTCGTTGCCTTGTTCGGCGTCACCGTGGTGCTCCACGCGATCAGCTTCTCGTTGTTGAAGAGATTGTAGACGTCGAATTTGATCCACGGCTTGACGGTTCGGAAGACGGGGATGTCGTAGTTGATGGACATGTCGAACACGCCGTATCCGTTGAACGTCTGATCGCCGCGCGCGTCGGTGAAGAAGACGGTCTGCGGGCCCGGTTGATCCGGATAGCCGGCTGCGGTGAGGATGGCGGTCTGCGTGGCCGTCAACGGCACGTTCTTCGCGGC
>DASSGK010000339.1:0-9622 GCA_035693505.1 Vicinamibacterales bacterium | reverse complement strand
GCGTCGATCAACGAGAGGTCTTCGATCGGGTTCGCGGTCTCGCTCTCACGGAATATCGAGTAGTCGAGCTCATGATTCGGCGAGGCGAGCGAGAAGTCGTACTGGCAGTTGCGGCAGCGGTCAGCGGGTTCGAAGCCGAGGTACCCACACTTTGGACACTTCATCGGCTGCGCGGCTCCCCCTTCGCCTGGTCGGACCCATCACCTGAAGGCACGGGAGTCAGGGCGAGCAACTGCTGCTGAATGTCGGCGCGCAGCTGGTTGGCCTCGGCCACCTGCGGGTCGGTCGGCCGGACCGCGTCGAGCGTCACCAGCGCATCACGAAGATGACCACCGGCGGCCAGCGCGCGCGCCCGAACCAGCGCCGTTTCACCGCGCTTCGGCAGCGGAAGTGAGGCATCGACGGGAACCGGCGCGGACGCCACGGCCGGCGAGGATTCGGATCGTTCGGTGATTCCGGCAAACACGCCTATCGACTGCCAGTCCACGACATTCCACCCGATCACGGCGGCAAGGCCGGCCATCGCCACTGCCACAAGGCTGATGCTGGTGAGTCCGAGGCCGCCGAGCTGGTGCGTCGCCGCGCGAGATCCCTCCTGCGCGCGGCCGCGGGACGTTCGCTCTGTCGGAGGCGATATCACCGGCGCGAAGGCGGGTTCCAAACGGTTGAGCCGATCGAGGACCGCTAGCGCCTCCTCGGAAGGCGCACCGCCATCAATGGCGGCCTGGAGCAAGCGCCGGGCTTCGCCGCCCTCGCCCCTCTGGAAGGCCGCGACGCCGTTCTGCAACAGCTCTTCCGATTCGCGCTGGCGTTCGGCGAGCGCGCTGCGCGCCCGATCGATGTACGCACGCGCGCGAGCGTGGCTCCTGTCGAGAAAGAGCGCGCGGGTCCAGACGTTGATGGCGAGTTCGTAGCGTGCGGCGAAGTAATGATCGAGTCCGACCAGCAGCAGTTGCTCGATCTTGGCGTCACGCTCCGAGGCCGACACGACGTCCGCGTGGGCGCGAGAGCCGTCGATACGAAGCGGGTCGGACATAGATCGGCTGCCGCGGGATCATAGCATGGTGATCTGCGGAAGTACAGCGCTAGAATCGGACGCCTTTATGCTGATCGAATGCATTCCCAATGTGAGCGAAGGCCGCCGTCCTGAGATCATCTCTGCCATGGCCTCGGCCATCAGCGCCGTGCCTGGAGTCCGCCTGCTCGACCACTCCTCCGATCCGTCGCACAACCGCTCGGTGTTCACGCTCGTGGGCGATGCAGACGGCGTCGAACGGGCGATCCTCGCATTGTTCGAACGAGCGGTCGCCGACATCGATCTCCGCCGCCACAGCGGCGAGCATCCTCGGATGGGCGCCGTCGACGTCGTGCCGTTCGTTCCGATCGAGGGCGTGACGATGGCCGGCTGCGTCGCGCTGGCGAAGAAGGTCGGCGCCGAGGTGGCCGCGCGCTTCAAGATTCCGGTCTACCTCTACGAGGAAGCATCAACCAATCCGGCGCGCAAGAATCTGGAGGACATCCGGCGCGGCGAATTCGAGGGTCTGACCGCAAAGATGAGCGCACCCGAATGGGCGCCCGACTTTGGCCCGTCGGCGCCGCACCAGAGCGCAGGAGCCGCGGTGATTGGCGCGCGCATGCCGCTCATCGCGTACAACATCAACCTCGCGACCGATCGGCTCGACGTCGCCAGGAAGATCGCGGCGGCAATCCGCCAGAGCAGCGGCGGCTATCGATTCGTGAAGGCGATGGGCATCACGCTCGAGGACCGGGGCATCGTTCAGGTGTCGATGAACCTCACCAACTTCGAGAAGACGCCGATCTTCCGCGTGTTCGAGACCGTCAAGCGCGAAGCGGCACGCTACGGCGTTGCGGTTCTGGAGAGTGAGATCGTCGGGCTTGTGCCGTCAGCGGCGCTGACCGCTGCCGCCGAATTCTATCTGCAGATCGACGGCTTCAAAGCGGAACAGGTGCTGGAGAACAAACTCAGAAGTTAGACCGCTTCCGTCTCTTCATCCGCGCGCCTCGACGGCGCGATGCCGAACGCCTTCATCTTTCTGTACAGGTTGCTGCGCTCGACGCCGAGAACGTCCGCCGTCCGCGACATGTTTCCCTGCTGCTCGGCGAGGGTTCGCAGAATCAGATCGCGTTCGAACTGATCGCGCGCCTCGTGCAGCGTCTGGCGGCCGCCCGCCGACTCCTGGGGGGCCGGCGCAAGCGATGTCGGTTCGAGAAAGCTGAGATCCGCCGCCGAAATGGCATCGCCCGGCACCATGATCATCAGCCGCTCGATCACGTTTCTCAGCTCGCGCACGTTGCCCGGCCACGCATAGTGCTGCAGGACGGAATTGGCGCCAGGTTCGAAGTGCTTGACGCGCCGGCCGTACTCGCGGGCGAACTCTGCCATGAAGTGATCGGCCAGCAGCGGAATGTCTTCCTGCCGATCGCGCAGCGGCGGAACGAAGACCGGAATCACATTCAGCCGGAAATACAGGTCTTCGCGAAACCGTCCCGCGCGGATTTCCACCTGCAGATCCTTGTTGGTCGCTGCCAGCACGCGCGCGTCGACCTTGATGCGCGCCGATCCGCCGACAGCTTCCATGGTCTGTTCCTGGAGCACACGCAAGACCTTGGCTTGCGTCTTCAGGCTCATGTCGCCGATCTCGTCGAGAAAGATCGTCCCGCCGTCGGCCGCCTCGAACTTCCCGCGGCGGTCGGCGACCGCGCCGGTAAATGCCCCGCGGACGTGACCGAACAGCTCGCTCTCGATCAGCTCCTCGGGAATGGCGGCGCAATTGAGCTCGACGAACGCGGCCGCCCGCCGCCGGCTGAGGCCGTGCACGGTGCGCGCGACGAGTTCCTTGCCGGTGCCGTTCTCACCGTAAATGAGCACCCGGCCGTTGGTGGGCGCCGCCATCGCCACCTGCTCGCGGAGCTGGCGCATGGCGTAGCTCTCGCCAATCATCGCCTGGTGACGATCGACGCGCGCGCGCAGTGCGCGGTTCTCGGCTTCGAGGCGACGCTGGTGCAGCGCGTTGCGGATCACGAGCACCGTCTTCTCGAGCGACAGCGGCTTCTCCACGAAATCGAACGCGCCCATCTTGATGGCACGCACGGCCGACTCGATGTTCCCGTGGCCGGAGATCAGGACGATCTGGGCGTCCACCTGCCGCTCGCGAAGGCGGGCCAGCGTCGCGAGGCCGTCCATGCCCGGCAGCCACACATCGAGGACGATCAGGTCGAAGGCGGCGCGCGTCACGCGCTCCAGGCAATCCTCGCCACTCGGCACGGCGTCCACGCTGTAGCCTTCGTCGCGCAGCACGCCGCTCAACGACGTGCGCACGCCGGGTTCGTCGTCGACAATGAGGATCGTCGGTTTCATACCGACCCACTCCGCGGTCTTGGCGTGCTCCGCGGTTTTTTCTTAATCAGCACGGTAGCTCGATTGTAAACCGCGTGCCGCGTGGCGTGTTGTCACCGACATCGATGCTGCCGCCGTGCTCGGCGATGATGCGCCGCACGATGGCCAGCCCGAGACCGCTGCCGCGCCGCTTGGTCGAGTAGTACGGCAGGAACAGCTTCTCGCGCTCGCTGGCGGGAATGCCGGGGCCGTTGTCGGCCACAATCACGCGGACCAGGCTGTTGGCGGCGTCGAGCTGCGTTTCCACGACGATCTGACCGCGCCGCTCCATGGCTTCGATCGCGTTGTCCATGAGGTTGATCATCACGCGGCGGATTTGCTCGGCATCGAGACGAATGAGCGGCACGCCCGGAGCGAATCGCTGTTCGATGCTCACATCGGTAAAGATCCCGTTGTACAAAGCGACCGTATCGGTGATGAGCTGGGCCAGGTCGCTCGGTACCGTGCGCGGCGACGGCATCCGCGCGAACTGCGAGAACTCGTCGACGAGCCCCTTGAGCGACTCGACCTCGCCGATGATCGTGGTGGTGCACTCCTCGACCAGCGCCTTGGTCTGAGGCGGCGTGCTCGCGAAGTGCCGCCGCATCCGTTCGGCCGACAGTTGGATCGGCGTCAACGGATTCTTGATCTCGTGCGCCAGGCGGCGCGCGACCTCGCGCCACGCGGCCACCTTCTGCGCTCGAATCAGCGGCGTCACGTCATCGAGCACGAGCACGACACCCTCGGACCCTCCGCCGTCGCCGACGAGCTGCGTCGCGACGGCCGCCAGGTGCAGTTCCTGCCCTTCGCGCGCCAGCGCAATCTCGTGGGTTGGCGGTTCCCCTCGTCCGCGGCTACCTGCGCCAGCCAGTAGCGCACCGAGCGGCTGCAGATCGGCGCGATCGAAAACAGCCAGCGCCGGCTGGCCCACGATTTGGCGATCGAGGCTCAACAGGCGCGACGCCGCCGTGTTGATCGTCGTGATCGCCCCGGACCCGTCGACAGAGACAACGCCGGTGGCGATGCGCTCGAGGATGGTCTCGATGTATCGCCGTCTCCCTTCCACCTCGCCGTGCTTGCGTTCGAGCTGAATCGTCCCGCGATCGACCTTCCGGCGACCGGCCGCGAGCTCTCGCGCCATCGCGTTGAAAGCCTCGACCAGCGAGCCGAATTCGTCGTTGCTTTGCGGCTCCAGACGCTGATCCAGGCGCCCGGCGCCGATTTCCTTGGCAGCGGCTGAGAGCATCAGCACCGGACGGGTGATCCGCTTGGCAAGATATGAGCCCATCCACGTCGCGCCGAACAGGATGAGCAGCGTCACCATCAGGAAAAACGAGAGATACAAACCGGTCAACGGACGCTTGAGCACTCGAAGCTGGTTGTAGTCCTCGAACGCTTTCGTCATGCGCCGCGATCGCGCCGCGAGATCGCCGGTCAGATAAGTCGTGGCGACGATGACACCGGAAGGTTTTGAATCTTTGGTCCGGATGACCGCGGCGGCGTGCAGCAGATCGCCGGCGGTCCCAAGCGTTTCGATGGCCTTGGCCTCGGTCGCTCCGGCGAGCACCTGCGCGGCGAGTCGATCGACGGCAGCGCGGCTGTGCCCCGCCGGCAACGTCGGCGCCGCGACGTCGATGACAGGTTCCAGACTCGGCAGCGTTCCGTTCGACGGGACGACCCGGTAGACCTCGACCATCTGGACGCGCTGAAGCGTGACGTCGGGTGTGAGCACATCGCGGATGGGACGCACGTCCGTGTTCGCCAAGTCCATGCCGCCAAGGGTGCGGGCCAGACGATTGGCGTGATCGCTCGCGAGCATCTGCTGCTCGTGGTAGTAGTCGCTCGCGATCTGGTTCGCCGATGACAGGATGTCCGCCATCGGCGCGTTGAACCAGCGGTCGATGTTCGTGCGAATCAGCTCGCTGCCGACAATCAGCACGAGGACCGTCGGCACCAGCGCCATCCCCAGCAGCAACGCGACCAGCTTCGCGCGGAACCGCGCGAATGGCAGTCCCTTGCGCCGCTCGACGATCAGCTTGACGATGTTCCGCGCCAGCACGAAGAGCAGCGCGGCGAGCATCGTCAGGTCGGCCGCCGACAATGCATAGAGGACGAACTCGCTCAGGAAGTCTGGCGAGAACTGCGAGGTGCCGCTGGCGACCCACAGCAGCGCGACGAGAACAATCAGCAGGACGCCGATGCCGGAGAGGATGAGGCGCGGGTTGTCGCGAAAGGGCCGTCGCGGCGAGTCGGGTGCGCGACTGGAGCCGCCCGCGCGTCTAGGCGTGATCGACGTTACGGTCGCTGGCATAACCGACCACTCTTGATGGCTGATGGCTGATCGCTAATGGCTCATGACGGATGGCGGATGGAGCGCCATCAAACCTAGGTCATCAGTCCTTAGCCCTCAGCCATGTTTGAGCATCACTCCTTGGGATTCAACAACTGCTTGAGCTCGTCTGCGAATTCGTTGATGTCGCGGAAATGGCGATAGACGGACGCGAAGCGGACGTACGCCACCTTGTCGAGTCGCTTCAGCTCCCCCATGACGAACGAACCGATGTCGGCGGTCGCGATCTCTTTCTCCGGGCGCTCTTGAAGCGTCGCCTCCACACGGTCCGCAACCGCTTCGAGAGCCGCCACGCTGACGGGACGCTTCTCGCAGGCTTTCAGCAAGCCGCCGATCACCTTCTCCCGCGAGAAGCGCTCGCGCGTGCCGTCCTTCTTGACCACCATGTACGGGATCTCGTCGATGCGCTCGTAGCTCGTGAACCGCTTGCCGCAGTCGAGGCACTCGCGCCTCCGGCGGATCACTTCGCCCTCTTTCGATTCGCGGGAATCGACGACTTTGTCACCGAGGTGCGCGCAGTACGGACATTTCATGGGCTAGGCCGTGTGTCCCTGCTCCGCCTGGTCGGCGAGCCGCTGCATGGTACCGAGATTCAGCCCCTCCTGGGCGGCAAAAAACAGCCCCAGCATCAGCGAAGGACCGATCGAGAAGAGGTGCAGCACAATCGCGGCTCCCACCGCCGCGTCGTTCGGCGCGCCGTAGAACATCGTCGCGCCGACGCGAAACGCTTCGTGGAACCCGCCCACCGCTCCCGGCGTCGGCACGGCGACGCCGAGCGTGAGGAGCGCCAGCAGCAGAAACGAACCGGTGAAGGGAATGGCAAAATCGAACGCTTTCGCCATCGACCAGATGCCGAGGCAGATGGAAAGCCAGAGCGGGAACGACCAGGCCAGCGCGGTGAGCGCGCGGCCCGGACGGCGAATGGCGCCGAGGCCGCGAGCGAACTTCTCGGCGATTCCCGCAAGCAGGCCGGCGAGCTTCGACGGCAGCACTCGCTCCAGCCGTGACATCGCGCGGCCGAGCCGCGCAGGATCGCCAGCCAGCATGAACAGGACAAGGAGCGCGGTCATGGAGATGAGCCCGGCGCTTGCGCCGGCCCATTTCACGACGGCGAAGGCCGTCGGATTCGCGCCGGCGAGATCCTTGCCGAAAACGAAGACCAACGACGCGAGGAGCACGAGGACGGTAATCGTGTCGAGCAGCCGCTCGAGGATGATCGTGGCAAAGGCGCCGGTCGCGCTCATCCGCCCGTTAGTATCTTGCGGGGCCTGCCGAGCCAGAAAGTACGGGCGAATGACCTCGCCTGCCCTCGCCGGCAGCACAGCGTTGGCGGCGAACCCGACGGCAGTGGCGCGGAACGAGCTCGCGAACGTCGTCGTGCCTAATGGCTCGAGCAGAAATTTCCAACGAAGCGCCCGAATCGCGAGGTTGACGATCATCGTCGTGAACGACAGCGCGAGCCATCCAGGGCGCGCACGCGCGATCGCTGACAGCACGCCCCAGAGGTTCACGTTGTACAGGAACAACCCGATCAACGCGAGGGCGATCGCCAGAACGACGATGGTACGAACGTGAGATCGCATCGGACTTGAGTGCCTCTTACTATACTGCCCTACATGTTGTTGTTGTCAGGCGGCCGAACGCCCCTGTAAGATGCATTTCTTCTTCGCTGAGGATTTTGTTGCCGCTCGCCGCTCCCATACTCCAGACCACGCTCGCTGACCGACGCCCTGACCGCCAGGGTAAGGTGCGCGATATCTACGAGTTCGGCGATCGCCTGCTGATCGTCGCGACCGATCGGATTTCGGCGTTCGACTACGTGCTGGGCTCGGGCATTCCCGACAAGGGCAAGGTGCTGACCCAGATTTCGTGCTTCTGGTTCAACCGCCTCCAGTCCATCGTCGCCAACCATCTGCTGTCGACGTCGGCGTCGTCGTATCCGGGCGAGGCACGCCGTGCGGCCGAGATGCTGCAGGGACGATCGATGCTCGTCCGCCGCACCGAGCCGCTTCCCATCGAGTGCGTCGCTCGCGGATACCTGTCCGGTTCCGGCTGGAAGGACTACGTCGCCACCGGCGAGCTCTGTGGCGTTCGACTGCCAGCCGGCCTGCGCGAGTCGGATCGCCTTCCGGCGCCGTTGTTCACGCCGGCGACCAAGGCGCAGAGCGGCCACGACATCAACATCACGGAAAAGGACGCGGCGGAGCTGGTCGGCAAGCGAGTCCTCGATCGGGTGAAGGACCTCACGCTGCGCCTCTACGCCGAAGGCGCCGCGCATGCCGAGTCGTGCGGCATCATCGTCGCCGACACGAAGTTCGAGTTCGGCCTCCTGCCGGTCGAAGACGGCGACGGCCGGCCCGTCGAGGAGCGAATCATCCTGATCGACGAGCTTCTCACACCGGATTCATCGCGGTTCTGGCCGAAGGACACGTACAAACCGGGCGGCCCGCAACGAAGCTTCGACAAGCAGTTCGTCCGCGACTATCTCGAGCAGATCCGCTGGAACAAGCAGCCGCCCGTGCCCTCCCTTCCCGACGATGTCGTGGCCAACACGCGAAGCAAGTACGTCGAAGCATTCCGCCTGCTCACCGGCCGGGAGCTCGACCTGTCGTGATCAGCGATCGACTCGAGCGTCTCGTCGAGGAAATGGTGGACCGCAGCGTTCAGTTCGACGATGCGGTGCGCGAGTTCGAAAAGCGATTCATCGCCCGCGTGCTCAATCAGTGCGACGGCAGCCTCACGAAGACCGCGTGCACGCTGGGCATGCACCGCAACACGCTGACCCGGAAGATGGGTGAGTACAAGATAAAGAGACGGGCAGGATAGGCGGGAGGGGCCGGATAGGCCGGATGGACTGCTTTCCAGCTTTGTGTCTCCTAGTCTTTCCGGCCCATCCTGCCCTTCCAGCCCATCCTGCCTCTTCATTAGCACTCCCTGCTTGACACTGCCAGCCGGCGACCTATAATTAGCAGTCGTCCTCACCGAGTGCTAACGCACAGAGAGACGCCCTCATCTTCACACGGAGTACACAGCATGAACGTCAGACCGTTGCACGACCGCATCATCGTCTCCCGCATCGAGGAAGGCGAGCAGAAGATCGGCGGAATCATCATCCCCGATTCCGCGAAAGAGAAGCCGCAGCAGGGCAAGGTCATCGCCGCCGGAAACGGCAAGTCGAAGGACGATGGCAAGCGCATCCCGCTGGACGTCAAGGCCGGCGATCTGATCCTCTTCGGAAAGTATTCCGGACAGGAGATCAAGCTGGACGGCGAGGAATTCCTGATCATGCGCGAAGACGAAGTTCTCGCTGTCATTGAAGACGGCGACAAGAAAAAGAAGTAGGAGACGACATCGATGGCAAAACAGATTGTGTACGGCGAGCAGTCCCGGCAGGCGATCCTGCGCGGCGTCAACCAGCTGGCCGACGCGGTGAAGGTGACGCTCGGTCCCAAGGGACGCAACGTCGTGCTCGACAAGAAGTTCGGCTCGCCGACCATTACCAAGGACGGCGTGACGGTGGCGAAGGAAATCGACCTGAAGGACCCGCTCGAGAACATGGGCGCGCAGATGGTGCGTGAGGTCGCGAGCAAGACGTCGGACACGGCGGGCGACGGCACCACCACCGCCACCGTGCTCGCGCAGGCGATCTACCGTGAAGGCGCGAAGAACGTCGTCGCCGGCGCGAACCCGATGGACATCAAGCGCGGCATCGAGAAGGCGGTCGAAGCGGTCACCGCCGAGATCAAGCGCATGTCGAAGCCGGTGAGCGGCAACATGGTGGCCCAGGTCGGCACGATTTCGGCCAACAACGACGAGACCATCGGCAAGATCATCGCCGATGCGATGGACAAGGTCGGCAAGGACGGCGTCATCAC
>DASSGK010000338.1:0-3921 GCA_035693505.1 Vicinamibacterales bacterium | reverse complement strand
GCAACAGCCTCGACGGTCCTGGGTACGCGGATGTCGATCTGCGTTGGTCGCACGAGATTCCACTGTCGACGACGCGCGGCAAGACTGGGCCGTCCGCTGTGCTGGGCATCGACGCGTTCAACGTGCTGAATCACGTCAACTACTCGAGGTACGTCGGCACGCTGACGTCGTCGTTCTTTGGACAGGCGATCTCCGCACAGGCACCGAGGCGCGTGCAGCTATCGGTACGCGTCAAGTTCTAGAAAACGAAGGCGTGCTCCGTCAATGCGCGGGCCACGGCCATTCAACCGTGACCCGCGCGGAGCGTTCCCTTTCGATGTGCGACAGTAAGAACGAAAGGACGGCGAAGTTCAGTTCGCCGCGGTGGTGCCCGGCTTGAACAGCTTGTCGAGGAATGTCGGTGTAGTCGCCCGCGGATTCCAACCGAGGCGAAGCACCGTCAGGTGAATCCGCTGCCGCCCGAATTCGAGGGCCTCGTTGCAACTCCACATGTACAGGTCGACCTGGCGACCCTGGACTGCAGGCCCGGTGTCGAGGACGGTGTAAATACCGCTGTAGCGACCAGGTAAAGACTGGATGGATACGACCGAACCGACGGGCAGCAAGTCAGGGTCTGCCGCAGCAATCCCCGAGTGGATGGTGGCCCCGGAGGCAGTCGTCTCTCCCTTGCAGTACGCGGTCGCGCTGAAGGCGAGTTTGGCTCCAGGTGTCGGCAGCGCCGTGGTTTCCCGCTGCGCGGCCTGACGGGCGGCGTATTTCGAATCGAGAATCGTGACCTCGTACGTCGACACGAAGCCCACGACGGCAACCGCCGTCACGAGGGCCTTGCGCCAAAGCGACTTCGAAATCAGCATCCGTCCATTGTAGGCATCCACAGGCCGTTCCAGCCAGAAAACCGCGCGTATCTCTACTGATTCACCATCGCTATCTCGTGTTCCTACTATGAATTAGGTGACTAAACCTACGCTGGCTGGTCACAAAAGCAAGTGCGACAGGGTATGCAATGGCGGAAAGGACGAGCGCTCCCACCAGGGACCCCACAGTGTAGGGAATTACCAACGGCCTCAGGACAGCCAGCAATTGGTGCCAGAAGTCGCCGGTGAACACGGAATGCTCGAACACGTCGGCCACCTGCCGGCGGAATCCGGGAGGGATGCGGTGGCCGGTGAGGGGTCCGCCCACGAACATCGTGACGAATGCGTAGTAGGGCGCAACGATCCACGGCAGGTTCGAATAGACCCCCAGGAGGACGGCGACCCGGTTGAAACTGAGCACGAACGCGAGGAGCACGCCGATGAGCGTGTGGAAGCCGACAACCGGTGAAAAGCCGAGAAACACGCCCAACGCAAAGGCGGCTGCGGTCCGTTCGGGAGAGTCGTCGATATGCAGCAGCGCGCCGAGCCACCGGCGGACCAGGCCGCGCGTCAGTCGAATCATCGAAAGTGCTGAAATCCGGCGGGAAGCGGCACTGGCCCCGAGCCGCCCCCGCAGTTGAGCAGCATCGCGGGGTTTTCCGTGCAGACACCGATCCGCGTCAGAGGCACGTCGCCGTGTCGTCGTGCGGCGGTCAGACGGCGCGCGACGCGAGGCCGCACCGCTAGCAGCAACTCGTAGTCGTCGCCTCCAGTGATCGAGGACCGCACCGGGTCGCCGCCATGCTGACTGAACCATTCGCGCGCCGCGGGTTCGACCGGAACCGCGTCGGCCTCGATGACGGCGCCGACGCCGCTGGCGTGGGCGATCTGATGAACGCCGTCAGCCAGCCCGTCGCTCAGGTCCACGCCTGCCGTGGCGGCACGGTTGCGCGCGATAAGCAGACCCATTCGGACGCGCGGCTCCGGGTACAGGTAGCGGGCCACGCATGGGTTCGCGCTGTCGTTCGCCGTTGTCGAACCTTCTTTGAGCATAGCGAGACCGGCGGCCGCCGATCCGACAGTGCCCGTGACATACAGCTCATCGCCGGGGCGGGCACCGCCGCGGGTCAGCAGCTGCCGCCGCTTGGCGGTTCCGGTAACCGTGATGTCGATCATCATCGGGCCGGGAGAGCGCGTCAGATTGCCTCCAGCCACATAGACGCGATGCTGCCGCGCAAGTGTCGTGAGGCCTTCGATCATGGCGTCGAAGTCCGCGATGGGAAGCGCAGCCGGAAGGACTAGCGACACCAGGCACGCGCGCGGCGCCGCACCCATCGCCGCAATATCGCTGAGGTTCACAGCGAGCGCGCGGTAGCCGATGGCCCGCGCCGGCGTGAACGCGCGATCGAAATGAACGCCCTCGACGAGCGCGTCGACAGTTAGCACCTCGAGCCTGTTCCTCTCAGGTTCGACGACAGCGGCGTCGTCGCCGATCCCGACCGGCATCCACGCCGGCGGAGGCGGCAGCTGGCTGGAGATGCGAGCGACGAGCTCGCGTTCTGTGAAGTCCGCGACGATGTTCACTTCGCGTAGTCGACCGCGCGTGTTTCCCGAATGACGGTGACTTTGATCTGGCCGGGGAACTCCAACTCGTTCTCGATGCGGCGGGCAATGTCCTTCGAGAGCCAGACGGCCTCCTCGTCGGACACCTTATCGCTTTCGACCATGATGCGAATTTCGCGTCCCGCCTGCAGCGCGAACGACTTCGAGACGCCTTTGAACGAATCCGCGATGCCTTCGAGCTTCTCGAGACGCTTCACGTACGACTCGAGGATGTCGCGGCGCGCGCCCGGACGTGCCGCGGAGATCGCGTCGGCCGCCTGCACGAGCATCGCTTCGAGCGACGGCCAGTCGATGTCCATGTGGTGCGCCGCCATGGCCATCACCACCGGTTCGCTCTCGCCGTACTTCCGAAGGAGCTCGATGCCCAGCTCGAGATGCGTGCCCTGCAGTTCGCGGTCGACGGCCTTGCCGATATCGTGCAGGAACGCGGCACGCACCGTGACGTGCGCGTCGAGCCCGAGTTCCTTCGCCATGATGCCGGCGAGCCGCGCGACTTCCAAAGAGTGCGCGAGCATGTTCTGCCCGTAGCTGGTGCGGTACTTGAGGCGTCCCATCAGCCGGCAGATTTCGGTATGGAGGTCGTGGAGCCCGAGGTCGAAGGCCGCCGCCTCGCCTTCCTTGCGCATCGCCTCGTCCGTTTCGTCTTTCACTTTCTGAACGACTTCCTCGATGCGCGCGGGATGGATGCGGCCGTCAGCGATGAGCCGCTCGATCGCCTGCTTCGCGATCTCGCGCCGATATGGATCGAAACCGGACAGGATGATCGCGCCCGGTGTATCGTCGACGATGAGGTCGACGCCCGTCGCAAGCTCGAGCGCACGGATGTTGCGTCCTTCGCGGCCGATGATGCGGCCTTTCAGATCGTCGCTCGGCAGGTCGACCACGCTCACGGTGGTTTCGACGGCATGCTCGCCCGCGCAGCGTTGAATGGCCTGCGTGATGTACTGCTTGGCACGCTCGACCGCCGTCTCGCGCGCTTCGGCGTCGAGACGTTTCAGCAGGTTCGCCGAGTCGTGCCGCGCGTCCGCCTCGATTTGCTTCATCAGCAGCTCTTTGGCTTCCTCGGCCGTCAGGCTCGCGACGCGCTCGAGGTCGTGCTGCTGACGCGCGACCAGTTCCTCGTACTTCTTCGCGTTGGCGGCGACGCTTTTCTCGCGCTCGGCGACGGTGCGGTCGCGGCCGGCGACGTCCTTTTCGCTGCGTTCGAGAACGGTTTCGCGTTCGGCCAACGCGGTCTGGCGGCGGTGCAGTGTTTGTTCGAGGGCGTCGGCCTGCTGACGATCCTTGCGGGCCTGCTGTTCGGCGTCGCGAAGGATCTCGTGCGCTTTTTCTTTGGCTTCGAGGAGGGCTTCTTTCTTCCGCGCTTCGGCGTCGCGCTCGGCGTCTTTGGTCAGGCGCGCGGCCTGCTCTTCAGCGCGGCCGACGGTGTCCGCGGCGATTCGTT
>DASSGK010000337.1:0-4750 GCA_035693505.1 Vicinamibacterales bacterium | reverse complement strand
CGGATAGCCGGGACGGAGCGTCTTGAGATAGTCGGCGATCTGCGCGTGGAATTCCGGGCGCCGAATCGCGTTGTACATCTCCTGCTTGGCGTCCAGCAGCCACTTCGGATACCGCACGTCCACGACGGTGGCTCCCGCCTTGCGCATCGCCTCAATCGACGCGTCGACCACCCAGTCGACGTCCGGGTCCGCGCCGAGGAAATCGCGGCCGATCCCGATGCGCGCGCCTTTCAACGCATCGGCCTTCAGGTATTTCGTGTAGTCGCTCTCGAACTTGCCCTGGCTCTTTGATGTCGCCGCGTCGGCCGGGTCCACGCCGGTCATGACGCCGAGCGCGATCGCGACGTCCGTGACGCTGCGCGCCATCGGTCCGCCGGTATCGAACGTCAACGAGAGCGGGATGATTCCGCTTCGGCTGAGCAGGCCATGCGTCGGCTTGAGCCCCACGATGCCGTTGGATGTCGACGGCCCGCGAATCGAGCCGCCTGTGTCCGTACCCATGCCGAGCTGTGCGTAGGCCGCCGCGATCGCCACGCCGGTCCCACCTGACGATCCCGAGGGCGTGCGCGTCAAGTCGTGAGGGTTGAGCGACTGGCCGCCAAGAGAGCTGCGCGCAGGGCCGGACGCGAACTCCGACATGTTCACCTTGGCAAGGACGATGGCGCCGGCCGCCCTGAGCTTCTTCACGACGAACGCGTCCTCGAGGGGAATCGATCCTTCCAGCAGCACGGAACCGCCGGTCGTCGGCAGATCCGCGGTGTTGTAGTTGTCCTTCAGCACGATGGGGATGCCGTGCAGCAGCGAGCGCGGCCCCTTGGCTTTGCGCTCGGCGTCGAGCGCGCGAGCCGTGTCCAGCGCCTTCGGATTCAACGTCAGCACAGCCCGGAGCGAGGGACCCTGCCGATCGTAGGCCTGGATGCGCGCGAGGCAGAGTTGCACGAGCGTTTCGGATGTCAAGGCGCCGCTTTCGAAGGCGTGACCGATGTCGGCGATCGTCAGCGCGTCGAAGTCCACCGTCCTCGCGGCGCGGGCGGACGGCAGCGTGGCCACGACCATGACGGCGACGAGCACCAGGAGCCAGGGATATCGCTTCATGCGCCGCAGTGTCTCAGAAAACGGTCAAAGAACCTATGGGCTGAAATGTTTTGCCTCGTCCAGCCTATGTGTGTATGCGCGCTGCGTTCGTGAACCTCGCCGGCCCTACCGGCGTCGCGGGCCCGCGGCGCCGTCAACCAGTCTCGATAGGAAACATCGTTGAGAAGGAGATGGACGTGGATTCACTACTGAACACCAATCGTCGCGGGTTTCTGGGCGGGATGCTCGGCGTGGTCGCCGCTGCCGGCGTGCCGATGCTGGAAACGAAGGTCGCAGCCGCCGTGGCCGAGTCGGACGCCGATGGCTGGCTGAAGGAAGTCAAGGGCACGCACCGCTGCCTCTTCGATTTCCCGCAGCACAAGAACGGGATGCCGCTGCTGCACATCCTCAACTACATCAACACCTACTCGGCCGCCTACAAGACCGGTCCGGGCCAGGTGGGCGCCGTCGGAACGTTCTACAGCGCCGGCCCCCAGTCGAGCATCTCGCTCGCGTTCAACGACGCGATGTGGGCGAAGTACGGCCTGGGCGCGTACCTCGGGCTCAAGGATTCGGCGGGCAAGCCCTATACGCGCAACGTCTTCAACCAGCCGACGACCGACGATCTGCATCTCGTGATGCAGTCGATCGACTCGCCGATGATTCCGGCGCTCGCGTCCGCGATGCCGGCGCTCGGGATCGAGAGCTTGCAGAAGATGGGCGCGAAGTTCCTGCTCTGCGCGAACGCGCTCGGCATCTGGTGCCTCGAGCTCGAAGCCAGAGGCAAGGGCAAGATGGCGGACATCGACAAGGAACTGCGGGCGAACCTGCTGCCCGGCGTGACGATCGTGCCGGCGATGGTCATCGCGATCGACAAGGCGCAGGAAGCCGGTATCAAGTACAACCGTCAGTAATATCCTTCAGCGTTTTCGCTCTGGTGTGGGTGCGCACCAGAGCGAAAACGTCGTAGCCTGCGCGGTCACGCGGATCGGATAGCCCGCAGCTCGACAGCCTCGCGCGCCGGCCTTTGCGCGAGCTGACGCGCCTGCTTCAAGCCGCCGCGCAGATCCTTCTGCTTCGGATACCAGAATCCCGAGAACACTCCCTCCATCCGCCGGTCGGCGATCGCCGCCATGAGATAGGCGACGATAAAACCGGCGGCGGCCGCGATGCCGGCGGCGTCCGCATCGAAGTTCAACAGATGCGATTCACCTGCTGAGAACGCGCGATCGAGCGCGAACAGGGCGACGATGCACGATGTCAGATACAGCGTGTACGACGCTCGCCCGAGCTGAAGCGCTCGTCTCACCAGATTGAGGAGCGTGCGATTGGGGATCGTCGTCACGACGTCCTGGAGTGCTTTCACCCGTCGCGCCGCAAGCTCGGTGTCGGCGCCCTTTGGCGGCGGCGTGAAAACGACTTGCGCGTTCGCCGGCAGGTTGCCCGGCGAGTAGTCGTCCGTTCCGTGCGCGATGCGTTCGAGGACGCTGACGTGCACCTTCGGCTTCACGTTGCTGGCCGCGCACAACTCCTCGATGTCGCGAATTTTCCATCGATAGAACATCCCGAGGCCCGCGCGCGGATCGTAGAGCTTGTCGTCCACGCTCGCATGCTCGCGAAACGACTGCCGCTCGCTGGCGCAGATCCGCAGGCCTTTCAGGCTGGCGGGATCGCCGTCGGGCGCAGACGAGGGATCCAGCGGACGCTCCGCCTCGCTGAGCAGCCAGTCGAGGGCCACGAGCGACATGCCCTGCTTCGGATAGCCGCCGCCGACGTTCGAGTGCGCGCCGGCGAACCAGACCTGGTTGATCCGATTGCGATCCTGCGCATCCTCTTCCCAGAGCAGCGGTGCAAAGGACTCGCGCGTCTCGTCGATGGCGAGCGCCTGGGAGGCGCGCTTCACGAGCGGGCTGAGCTTGTGATCGGAGAACTTGAATTGATAGACGGTCGCGTTGATCACGTCGCTGAGTCGGAAGGGGAGACCGACGGCATCGACAGTGTCCCAGACGCCGATGAACCGAATCGGGATGTCGCCGGGCAGCGAGTGTTCCTTCCTGAACGTGCCGTTCACGCCGGGCCTCGCCCCGAACAGCATCCGCCACAGCTTTGGCCGATAGCATTTCCGGTACGTCTTGTAGCCCTTGTTGACCACTTGCTGCAGCGTCCTGAACGTCTTGGGCTGAAGCCGCTCGGGATCGACGAGACCGCACGTTTGAATGAACCCCACGAGCGTGCGCACGGTGAATGCACCGCGGCTGAAACCGAACATGTAGATGTCGTCGCCGGGATCGTAGACGCGCGCCAGCTCCTTGTAGAGATGCTTGACGTTCCGGCTGAGGCCCCAGCCGGTCGCGCCGCTGAGGATTTTCAGCGGCTTGAATCTCTCCGTCCCCACCCCATCGTCGTAGATCGCGATCTGCGGCGTCGCGTCCGGGTTGAACTTGTGCGTTTCCAGGTCGACGGCCTCGAACAGTTTGAAGACGTTGGTGCCGCGTCCTTTGATGGCCGAATTGCCGGTGCCGTCCGAACAGATCACGATGCGTTTCGCCATGTACTCCTACTCCGGGATTCGTTCGTGTTTCATGCGGTGATTTCGATGCGCCCCTTCTGAACGCTGGCCAGCACCTTCCAGACGGTCGGAATTGCCGGCGCCAGTGCGGGGATGTAACTCATCCAGGCATCGACGAGTTGTTCCTGTGTGAGCAACAGCAGACCCGCCAGTCCGAACGCCGCGGTGACGCCGGTGGTGGCGATCGTTCCCCACGGCACGCGAACGCCCTCGTGCTCCCACGTCGAGATCGTGGCGTGCGGCGCCGCACCCAGCACGAAGCGGCGGAACGTCTCGTTCACGATGTGGAACGCCTGGCCCCGCCGGACGAGGCCGCTGTTCAACAACCGGGAAATCGCGGCCGGATTGTTCGGATTGACCAGGCCTTCCTCGGCAAGCTGACGCAACACCACCCGCTCGTCGGTGTCGCAGGCATTCCAGACGGTTTCATAGAAGTGCCGTGCTCCGGCTTCGATTTCCGCGAGCAGGTCCTCGCGGGTCGGACGCGCCTTCGGCGGCAGTCGGCGCACCAGGTTCTCGGCAATCGCCAACAGCTCCGGCGCCACCTCGCATTCGGACACGATGAGCGATTGCAGACCTGGATCAAGATCGGCTCTGTGCTGCTTCAGCGCAGCCGCGAGCGCATCCGAGCGGTCGCGTTCGATCTCGAGGCTCAGATGCTCGCGCCGGAATCGCGCGAACACGTGGGCCCATCCCCGTCGTTCGGCAACGGTTGGCTGGAAGTCGTCGAGCAGTTCGATCGGATCTCGAGCCGAACTGCACCAGAGCGTGGCGTTGTGCCGGTACAGCGCCGATTCCAGGCACTCGAGCATGGGTCCGCGGAACGCCGGGTCGTGCAGACGATGCTCCAGGTGGCTGATGGCGACGATGGTGAGCGGGTTCGATGCTGCCAGCTCGAATTGCGCGGGCCAGTCAGATGCCGTGGGCTCCGCGTGCCCAGAGTCGGCGGCGGAGCTCATGCGCGTCTCGGGGACGCTGACCTTCGTCGGATCGTCGCCGAACGTCAACGTTCGGACATCGAAGATGCGGACGCGCGGATGGCGGAGGAGGCGAGCCGTCCGGCGCGCGCCAGGAGGCCCGATGACGAGGAGGCTCGTCTCCTCGGGC
>DASSGK010000336.1:0-12949 GCA_035693505.1 Vicinamibacterales bacterium | reverse complement strand
CCCGCAGCGATGGCGCGAGCGCCAGCGGATCGCCGTCCGTTTTCAGCATGATCGCGAGTGCCCGGTAGAGGCCGCCGATCACTTCGATGGGGTGCTGCAGGTACGGCACGAACATCGTCGGTTGCACCGTCGTCTCGAAGGCCTGCCGCGTGTCGCCGACTACGCCGACGATGTCGGTGATCGGCGAGTCGGGGTCGTCGTCGGGCGTCGTGCCGAGCTGCGTGCGGCTCCGGAGCGCATTGGCGACGTCGCCTCCGAGATACCGGCGCACGAATGTCTGGTTCACGATCGCAACCGCGCGCGACCGATCGCGATCCCGTTCCGTGAACGTCCGGCCGGCGACGATCGGGATGCCGAGCGCTTCGAAGTAGTCCGGCCCCACAGCGCGATAGGCCGTGGCGATGTAGTCCTCGGGTCCCTTTGGCGGCCTTCCGATGATGTTGAAGTGGATCGTCGAGCCCGCGCCGGAAAACGGAAGCGCGGTGCCAATCTCCGCGATCTTCACGCCGGGAATCTGCTTCAGGCGCACTCGCAATCGATCGACGAATTGATTGCGCTGCTCGGCGGTTGCGTACGAGACCGGGGAAAGCGGCGCGTCGGCGACGAGCAGGCCGGACGTCTCGAATCCCGGAGGCACGTCCTGAAGCCTGATCAGCGACTTGGTCAAGAGCGCGGCGCCGACGAGCAACACGGTGGCGAGCGTCATTTCAACGACGACGAGCAGGCTTCGAAGCCTGTGGTGGCCGACGCCGGCGGCGGCGCCGCGGCCAGCCTCGTTGATCGTGGCGGACACATCGACACGTGTCGTTTGCAGCGCTGGCACCAACCCGAAGACGATGCCCGTCGCGATCGACACGGCCAGCGTGAAGAGCAGCGCCGTACGGTCGATGACCATCGCGCCGGAAGAAGGCGCATTGGATCCGGCGAGCTGGGCCAGAAGCGGCAGGCTCCAGTCCGCGAGCAACAGTCCGGCGGCACCGCCCGCGAGCGCGAGGATGAGGCTCTCGGTCAGGAGCTGCATCCCAATCCTGATGCGGCTCCCGCCAATCGCCGTGCGGATGGCGATTTCCTTCTGGCGGCCGACGGCGCGCGCCAGCAGCAGGTTCGCGACGTTGGCGCAGGCGACGAACAGCACGAAGCCGACAGCCGCCACCAGGACGAGCAGCGACTGCTTGACGTTCTGCACGGCGAATTCCTGAAGCGGCCTGACCTCGGCCGACAGGTTGTGATTGAAGTTCGGATACTGAGTCGCCAGGCGCGTCGAGATCACGTCCATTTCTGCCTGGGCGCGAGCGGTCGTGATTCCGGGCTTGAGTCGCGCGAGCGGCCAGATGCCCGGGTGCCATCCGCGATCGTCCGGGAGCGTGGCCGCCCAGGGGCCCATCGGCAGGAGCACATCCGCGGCCTGCAACAACTGAAAATGCGGCGGCATGACGCCGACGATCGTGTACGGCTGGTTGTCCAGAGTGATGGAACGGCCCAGCGCGTCGGCCGATCCTCCGAATCGCCTTCGCCACAGCGAGTCGCTCAGGATCGCCACGCCTGGAGCGCCGGGACTGTCGTCCTCAGCCGTGAACGGGCGGCCGACGATCGGCGACACGCCGAGACCGGGCAGAACCGCCGACGACAGCATCTTCGCGGGCAGGCGCTCGGGTTCGTTCCCGCCGCTCAGCGTCATCGTCAGGTTCCTGAAGGCACCGAAGCGTTCGAAGGACTGGCTCTGGTCGCGCCAGTCAGCGTAGTTCTGCCAGCTGGTGGTGATGGTGGTGAGAAACGGACCATTGCGCTCCACGATCAGCATCAGCCGATCCGGTTCCGCAAACGGCAGCGGACGCAGCAGCACGGCGTTGACGATGGTGAAGATCGCGGTGTTCGCGCCGATGCCGAGCGCCAGCGTCAGGATGGCGACGGTGGAGAAGCCGGGGCGCGCGAGCAGCACGCGCAGCGCATGACGAAGCTCCGACATGCGGCGATCCTACCTGAATTCCCGAGGCACGCCAGGGGATTACTCGGTCAAGGCGATGCCGAATCGCTCCGCCATGCGATAGAGCGTGCGGCGATCCACGCCGAGAATCTCGGCGGCGCGGGTCCGGTTGCCGTTCGCCGCCTCGAGCACATGCAGCAGGTACCTGCGCTCGAGGTCGTCGAGTGTCGGCAGATCCGAGAACGGCTGTCCGCCGGTGGTGGCGGCCGGCGGCGTGATGACCGTGTCGGTCAGGTCGAACGCCTCGATCAACGATCCATGACTCGAAACGACCAGGCGCTCGATCGTATTCCGGAGCTCGCGCACGTTGCCGGGCCACGTGTGGCGGAGCAGCGCGTCGAGCGCGGCGGTGGAGAGCATCCTGCGCTGCCCGGCCCTCTTGCACGCGTCGTCGAGAAAGCTGCCAATCAACAGCGGAATGTCGGCACGGCGATCGCGCAGCGGCGGCACGCGGATGACGATGACGCCAAGGCGGTAGTACAGATCCTGGCGGAAGCGCCCTTCGGCGACGGCCTGTTCGAGCGGCATGTTGGTCGCGGCAATCACCCGGGCGCTGACCCGCAGCGAACGGCTGCCGCCGACCGGCCGAACTTCGCCCTCCTCGAGCACGCGGAGCAATCGCACCTGGAGCGCCGCCGTCGTATCGCCGATCTCGTCCAGCATCACCGTGCCGGCGCCGGCCTGTTCGAAGACGCCCTTGTGATCGGACACGGCGCCGGTGAAGGAACCGCGCTGATGTCCAAAGAGCTCCGACTCCAGCAGCGTGTCGGCGATCGCGCCGCAGTTGATCGCGACGAACGGCTCACGCGAGCGTTTGCTGTGACTGTGGATCGCGCGAGCGACCAGTTCCTTGCCCGAGCCGCTCTCGCCGACGATGAGCACTGGGGCCGTTGAGTCAGCGGCGTACGCGATGTGTTTGTAGACCTCCAGCATCGGCGCCGTCCGGCCGATGAGGCTGCCGACCGGTCCGGCGGGCGTCTCCGCAGGCGCCTCGGTGCGCGGCGTGCCCTGCTCCAGGGCCCGATCGACGATGCGCTTGACGTCGGCGATGACGAACGGCTTGCTGATGTAGTCGAAGGCGCCCGCGCGCACGGCTTCGATCGCGGTTTCGAGCGTGCCGAACCCGCTGATCAGGACGACGGGTGCGCCCTGGTCGGCCTTGAATCGCCGCAGCAGATCGAGCCCCGAGCGCGGCGCATTGAGGTTGATGTCCGAGATCAGCAGATCGAACGAGTCCTGCCGAATTTTCATCAGCGCCGCATCCGGGTCCTGCACCGACACGAACTGGCGGTCCGGCGCTTCGAGCAGTTCTTCGATGAACACGCAGGTGTCCGCATCGTCGTCGACGACAAGAATGCGCGGCACGGCTAGGACGCGCTCCTCTCTGGACTGGCAGCCGGAAGGTCGATGACGAACAAGGCGCCGACCTCGCGGTTGACGGCGGAGATCGAACCGCCATGCGCCCGCACCACATCACGGACGATCGCCAGGCCAAGGCCGGTGCCGTGCCCGACCGGCTTGGTCGTCACCCATGGATCGAAGAGCCGGTCGATCACATCAGCTGGAATACCCGCACCCGTATCGGCCACTTCGACCCGCACGCCATCGGGGACCGCGGTCACCGCGATCGACAGCGTGCCGCCGCCCGGCATCGCGTCCAACGCGTTGGTGACCAGGTTGAACAACGCCATTTCCAATTGTGTGGCATCTGCCTTCACGAGCGGAAGACCCTCGGCCAGCGACGCCTGGAGCGCGATATTGTGGCGCGCGAGGCGAGGCTGAGCCACTTCACGCAGCCGTTTCACGACGTCCGCGAGGTTGACGAGCTTCACCTCGGACGGCTGACGCGCGTGGTCGAGCATCGTCCGGAGAACGCGCGTCACCTGTTGAATCTGCTCGTCAACGGTCCGCAGCTTGGAACGCGTCCGTTCGTCCGTCCGCGCGTCGTCGCGGATCATCTGAATGTATCCCGACACCAGGTTCAGCGGCGTGCCGGCCTGATGGACCACATTGGCGGCGACCTGGCCGAGCGCGGCGACCCGCTCGGCGCGCCCGAGCGATTCCCGGAGCGCGAACAGCTCGCCCTGACTCGCCGCGAGCTGCCGGTTGCGCAGGGAAAGGTCGCGTGTCGCTTCATCGATGCGGCCCTGCAGCGACTGGTTGAACTGTTCGAGCTGGTCCAGCATCTCGTTGAGCCCGTTCGCGATGACGCCGAGCTCGTCGTGTCCCGGGAGCGAGGCTCGCGCGCGCAGGTTCCCCTCGCGGGTCTCCGACATCGTCCGCAGGATCGTCCGCAGCGGGCGGCCCAGGAACTGACGGACCGTGAAGTGCACGAGAAGCGTGACGAGCACGATCGTCGGCAGCGCGAACCCGAGCGCGACGCGCAGTCCATGGGTTCGAGTCTGCAGGAGACTCTCGAGACCGACGGTGACGACGACCGCGTCGTTGTCGCGGCGTGCGACCGGCTGCGCAACGGTGATGGCCGTGCCGCTGCGATCGATGATCCGCGCCCTCGAGGCGATCGCCCGTCGCGCCAGTTCCTCCGCCTCGGCGCGCTCCTCCGTCGACGTGCTGGTCACGACGCGCGGCCGGCCGGATCCGTCGGCCTCGAATACCGAGATCGCGTCGAGCACCGGATCGGCTGCGACCAGGTCGTGCAAGGTGTCCCGGATGTCCTGGGGGTCGAGCGGGCCCGCGCGTTGAGCGATGTTGTCGGCGGCCGATTGCGCGCCCAGCCGCGCGGAGTCGAGCAGATCGGATTCGATGTGCTGTTCAAACGAGCGCACTTCGAGGTAGGCGACGCTCGTCACCACCGCCACGACGATCAAAGCAATCACCGAGGACAGCTTCGTGCCGAGCGAGGTGTCTCGCAGCCATTTCGCCACAGTGGGGCTGATCTGCCGCCTCATTTCGACGCGCGCACGTGCTCGGACCTCGTGTAACCCATTGCGACTGACATCTTTATCCAGACCGCGCCCCGGCGCCACCACCGGCACGCCCCTTGATGTCCCTGCATAGCCGGTTCCCCGCGCTCATCGGAGGGCGCCATGAATAAAAGCCTTGCGATGCTTCTGCTGTCGGCGTTGCTCCTGTCGGGAACGGCATTCGCGCAGGCGCCGTCGGCCGCGACGACGCTGAGCCTGCGGGGAACGATCGACAAGTACGAGGTCTCGAGCCGGACGTTGTCGCTGGCGACCTCGAGCGGGACCGTCCGGCTGTCGCTGGCGTCGACCACGCGCGTCAGTCAGGGGGGACACAAGGTTGAAGCCGAGGAGCTTCAAAAACTGGCGGGAGAGCGCGCCACGGTTCGCTACACCGAATCGGCCGGGGCGAGGGTCGTGCAATCAGTTCACGTGTTCGGCAAATGACGGAGGACAGATGAGTACAAGTGTGCTAGTCGTCGAGGATGACCTGCACGTGACCAGGCTGGTCACCGCCACGCTGGTCAGTCGAGGATACGAAGTGCGGACGGCGCGCGAAGCCGATTCCGCGATGGCCAGCATCGGCATCAATCCGCCTGCGCTCGTGCTCACGTCGCTCGAGATGCCGGGCATGAGCGGGATCGACTTGTGCCGCCGCGTACGAGAAAGCTCGAACGTTCCGATCATCGTGATGTCACGCAACGCGGAGAGCGCGTCCGAAATCGCGGCGCTGGACTCAGGGGCGGACGACTACCTCGTCAAGCCGTTCGCGACCGACCGGCTGCTCGCGCGCGTGCGCGTGGCGCTTCGCCGCAGCGCCGACGTTCCGGAAAAAGCGTCGCTCGGCGTCGGTGAGTTCTACGTCGACTTCGAGAACCATCGCGTCAGGGTGAGCGGCCAGACCGTGCGGCTGACGCCGAAGGAATTCGAGCTGTTCGCCTACATGGCGCGGCATCCCAATCGGGTCCTCCGCCACAAGGTGCTCCTTGGAGCCGTGTGGGGTGAACAGTCGGAGGAGCAGTCGGAATACCTGCGCGTCTTCGTGGGCCAGCTGCGGAAGAAGCTGGAATCGGATCCGTCGAACCCGCGTTACCTGGTCACCGAGCCGTGGGTGGGTTATCGCTTCAATCCGACAGGGTTGATGCAGTAGGCGCTCGGCTAAAGCCTTCGCGCTACGGTGTCGAGCGGATGTGGCAAAGCGAAGGCGAGCTGTAGCGCGACTGCGAGCTGTAGCGCGACTGCGAGCTGTAACGCGAAGGCGAGTTGTAGCGCGAAGGCTTTAGCCGAGCGACTTGAGAGCGCGAAGGCTTACCCGAGCGACCAATCGACAATGTGAAAACGTAGATGAGGAGGACCCATGAGTCCGGCACTACTCGTCGCAGTGGCACTTCTCATTCCTGCGGCCGCAACGGACACGTTCGAAGTTCAGGCTGAGCTGCAGGGGCTGTACGACGAAATCAGCCAGGCGACGCTCCAGTTCACGACGCAGTCCGAGCTCGATCAGTTTCACGAGGTGCTCTACACGCCCGACTGGGCGTTCACCGACGCGTCCGGTCACGCACGAAGCTGGGCGGACGTGCGCGAGGAGGCGTTTCGGGCGCTCTCTGCGCCGCGCGTCGACTCGATGACGCAGCCAATCCGGAGCCTGTCGGTCGACGGCAACGGCGCGACCGTTGTCGTGAATCTCGTGACCGTTCGCACGCTCGTCGACAGCGAGGGACGGTACGGACATGCCGGCGATACCCATACGCTGACCGACACCACGCCGTTTCGCGATCGATGGATCAAGGTGTCCGGTTCGTGGAAGGTGAAGTCGCGCCAGCAGATCGGCGGCCCGACCGAAACGGTCGACAAGCCGCAGTGACGGCCGGATGACCGATCGGCGGACGGCCCAGTCATGCGTCTGACGACGAGCGCCGACTGGCCGTTACGCCGAGGCCGTCGATCGTCGGCGGCGGTGCTCGTCTTCGTCGTCAGCTCGCTGCTGCTGGTGTTCCTGCTCGACCGCGCCACCGACGCGGCGCCGGTGCAGCACCTGTACTACGTCCCGATCATCATGGCTGGCGCCGTGTTCCGGATGCGGGGCGGCGTCATCGCGGGCCTGTCCGCAATCCTCCTGTACCACGTCGCGAATCCCCACATGCTGACGTTCCGGTACGGCGAATCCGACCTGATCCAGATCGTCCTCTTCCTCGCGATCGGCGTGGCCACGGCGCGCTTTGCCGACGACGCGGACCGGGTGCGCCGGTTGGCGCTGACCGACGACCTGACCGGCCTGCACAACCTTCGTTCGTTCGAAGCGCGCTTGCTCCAGCTGGTGCGCACATCGCGCGAGGATCGCACGCCACTCGCCGTGCTCGTGCTCGACGTGGATCACTTGAAGGCGCTGAACGATCGCTATGGGCACCTTGCGGGCGCCGAAGCCGTCAGAACGGTTGGCCACATCATCGGCCAGTGCCTTCCTCCAGCGGCGTTCGGATGCCGGTACGGTGGCGACGAGTTCGTCGTGGCGGCGCCGCGGTCGACGGCATTCGACGGACATCGCCTGGCAGAGGAGCTCTGCGAGGCAGTCCGCTCTCGCGTACCGATTCTCGCGGGACACTCGTTCCGCGCCGGAACGCTCACCATCAGCGTTGGCGTCGTCAGCGCGTCGTTGGAGAACGGGTTGCCGGCCTCCGGCACGAGCCGTCCCGACACCGAAATCGGCGAAGCGATCTTTCGCGCCGCTGATGCGGCGCTCTATCGTGCGAAAGCCAAAGGGCGCGATCAGGTGGTCGTCGCATCCGACTCGCGCGGAACCGTACTTTTGTCATAAGTACGAATCTCATCGTCATAGCGTCTTGTTCAGATCGTCGGCGCGCGTGTCTCGTTAGCGCGCGACTCCCCACCATCCCGCCACGGCGATCGTGAGGACAGTGTGCGTTCGTGTGTGAAGGCGACTCTTTCTCGTGGCACTCCTCTTGCGCCGATCGCTCGTATCAGCGCTTGCGTGTGCAGGAGGGAATATGAAGACGATCAAGTTGGCGGCGGCATTGACGATCGCGTGTCTGGGGATGATCGCGAGTCCGGCTCGAGCACAGGAAACGGTGGTCGCGAAGGTACCGTTCCCGTTCATCATCCGCGGACTGCAGATGCCTGCCGGCGACTATAGCGTGACCGCCGACAACGGCATTCTCACGATTCGCGGGATGGACAATCGCTCGGCGTCCTTTGCGATTGCGATCCCCGCGGACGGACGCGATCCGGCGGGCGACGATCCGTCGCTGGTCTTCGTGCGGTGGGAAAACCAGAACATGCTGTCGGAGGTCTGGGAGTCGCGGACCGCCGGTCTCTCGATCCTCCAGGCTCACGGCACGGCGAAGCACGATCACGCCGAAGCTAGAGAATCCTCATTCATCCTTGCGTCTCGCGTCGACACGAATACCCGGTAGGTAGTCCAGCCAGTTCGCATGGCCAGCGTTTGCGAAACGACGTAGCGCGAAGCCTTTAGGCGAGCGGCGCTCGCTCGGCTGAAGCCTTCGCGCTACATAAAAGCGAAAACTGCCTTACCCCTGCGATTCGATTCGTCAGAATTTATCTCCACTAAGGGAAGGGTTGTGGCGCTTGAGTACGCCCGCGCGCCATTTCCGCCACAGCTCGATGACCTCCGGCCGCGATCGGCGCCGAGCGGCGCGCCGCTGAAAGCGGTACCTCTCTTGCGCCTCGTCCAAACATGAAACGACTGCTCAGTCTCTTCGCGTTGACGACACTAATCACCATTCCTGTGCTGGCGCAAGGCCGCGGCGATCGACATTCGGTGGGTGGCGGCCACGTGCCGGCTCATGGACCTGCCGCCGTCCACGGCAACCCGCGCGCACCAAGACCCGAGGCGCACCCGAGCTACAGCGATCGCAACGGTCATCCGAACGCACCTCATGTGCACGCGGACGATCGATGGGTCGGGCACGACATGGGACGAATGGACGCCCGGCTGCACCTGGATCACCCGTGGGAACACGGGCACTTCACGGGCGGATTCGGGCGCGGACATGTCTTCCGGCTCGAGGGCGGAAACCGCGAGCGTTTCTGGTTCGGCGGCAACTACTTCAGCGTCGCGCCGTTCGAGTTCGCCTTCTGCGACGACTGGCTGTGGGATCGCGATTCGATCGTGATCTACGAAGATCCCGATCACGTCGGGTGGTACCTCGCTTACAACGTCAGGCTGGGCACCTACGTTCACGTCACCTATCTCGGCGCCGGATAGCGAGCCCGTCCTGATCGCGGCCGCCGTGACCACGGGCGACATCATCCCTGCGATTCTTTACGAGAGTTTTATTCACCCGATCATTTGGTGTTTCTCTATTTCGACAGCGCCCGGGAGTGGATGTTCGCGCGCTGGCATGCCCTTCAGCCGCGCCCGACCGCGCAATGATCGATAATTCCGTTCGTGCTCGATGAGTTCAACAAGGCCGTTGATCGCTGGGAGAGCGGCGACCGCGCCGCGCTCGACGAGATGCTGCCGGTCGTCTACGTCGAGCTGAAACGCCTGGCGCGCCTCTATCTCCGCGGCGAACGGGCCGCGCACACGCTGCAGCCGACCGCCCTCGTTCACGAGGCCTACGTCAAGCTTCTCGATCAGCGGCAGGTGGACTGGCGCAATCGCGCGCAGTTTCTCGGCGTGGCCGCCGGCGCGATGCGACGTGTGCTGATGCACTACGCCGAGACGCGCAACGCGCGCAAACGGCAGGGCACACTCGAACGCGTGACCCTCGACGCGGAGCTTGCCGCGCTCGAGCAGAGCGCAACAGTCGACATCCTCGATCTGAACCGCGCGCTGGAGCGGTTGACCGCCCTCGACGCGCGCCAGTCGCAGATCGTGGAGCTCCGTGTCTTCGGCGGCTTGAGCATCGACGAGACCGCGGAGGTGATGGCCGTGTCGCCGGCGACCGTGAAGCGAGACTGGAACGTGGCGCGGCTGTGGCTGCGCCGCGAGCTGCGATGACCGAGGCGCGCTGGGATCGGATCAAGGCGATCGCCGGTGAGGCGCTGGAGCTCGATCGCTCGCATCGCGACGCCTTCCTGCTCGAGGCGTGCGGCGGCGACGCCTATTTACACGCCGAAATCCTGACGCTGCTCGGCGCCGAGGATCCCGGCCGGTTCCTGGAACCGGATCGGCCCCCCGACCGCATCGGCGCTTACCGGATCGTCCGCGAGATCGGACGCGGCGGCATGGGCACGGTGTACGAAGGCGCGCGCGCCGACGCGCAATTCGAGCAGCGTGCGGCGATCAAGGTTGTCAAGCGAGGCATGGACACCGACGCCGTGCTTCGCCGCTTCTATGCCGAGCGTCAGATCCTCGCACGGCTCCAGCATCCACATATCGGCCGGCTCTTCGACGGCGGCGTGACCGATGACGGCCGGCCGTACTTCGTGATGGAGTACCTCGAAGCGAAGCCCATCACGGCTTATTGCGAAGAACACCGGCTGAGCACCCGCGCGCGTGTCGAGCTCTTCATCCTCGTCTGCGACGCCGTGGAGTACGCGCACAGCCGCTTCGTGCTGCACCGCGACCTGAAGCCCGCGAACATCGTCGTGGACGCGTCCGGCACGCCGAAGCTGCTCGATTTCGGCATCGCCAAGCTGCTCGACGCCAGCGATCCTTCCGGGCTCGTCACGGAAGCCGCGCAACACGCGATGACGCCCGCGTACGCGAGCCCGGAGCAGCGGCGCGGCGAGGTGCTGACGACGGCGAGCGACGTGTACGCGCTCGGCCTGATGCTGCAGGAGCTCATCCCGGTTCCGGACCGCCGCGGCGACCTCGAGCGCATCGTGCGGAAGGCGCTCGAAGACGACGAACGCCGGCGCTATCAGCGCGCCGGCCTGCTGGCCGAGGATCTGCGGCGCTACCGTTCGAATCAGCCGGTGAGCGCGCGTCCGTCCGGGCCGGCGTATCGAGCATCCAAGTACGTGGCGCGGCACTGGCGAGGACTGACCGTCGCGGCGGTAGCAGCGGTGATCGTCGCGGGAGCCGTGGCGAACGCGCTTGTTCAGGGACGCCGGGCCGAAAGGCACTTCAAGGAAGTCCGCCAGCTGGCGAATTCGTTCCTGTTCGAATTCCACGACGCGATCGCCAAACTGCCGGGCGCCACACCGGCCCGGGAGCTTGTGCTGGCCCGCGCGGTTCAATATCTGGACGTCCTGTCGCGTGAAGCGTCCAACGACGTCGATCTCAAACGTGAGCTGGCGCAGTCGTATCAGCGTGTCGCGGCGGCGCAGGGACTCGTGTACGAGGCCAACCTGGGCAAGGAGACGGAGGCGCAGGCCAACTACGAGAAGGCGATCGCGCTCTTTCGAGATGTGGCGAGCGCCCGGCCGTCGGATCCGGGAGCGCAGGCCGATCTGGCCAGCGCGATGATCGATCTCTCGACGGTGCTTCACGTCTCCGATCCGCCGCGCCGGCGCGCGCTGCAGGAAGAAGCGGTCAGGCAACTTCGCGGCCTGGCCGATCCGAGAGCGCGGATGATCCTGGCCAATGCTTACACGGGCCTGGCCGAGACGACTATGGCCAACCCTGCCCAGTCGCTGGCCAACCGCAACCAGGCCATCGCGATCTACGGCGAGCTCTCGAAGCGATCGCCGCCGTATCCGGACAGCGAGCGGGTCTACTCGATCTCGCTGAAACGTCGCGGCGTCCTCTACTACTCGGGGATGCACGACGCCGCTACGGCGATCGCCGATCTGAACGCCGCGAAGGCAATCGACGAACGTCGTCTCGCCGCCGATCCCGGGGATGCGGTGGCGAGGCTCGATATGGCGATCGGCGAAAGTTACCGTTCGGTGGTCCTTCGCCAACTCCGACAATTCCCGGAAGCCGTCGACGCTCTCGAGCGCTGCCTGACGATTCGCCGAGAGCTGTTTCAAGCCGATCCTCAGAATGTGCGCAACAAGGAGCTGCTGGCGGCCGACGTCGCCAAGGTGCCCACCCTGATTGCGGTCCTCGAGAAAGCGGGCGCGCCGGAAGCCCTGCAGAAGCGCGCCGCGGATCTGACCGCCGCTCACTGAGCCGTTTTCCCCCCGATTCCGGCGTTACCGATCGGAGCACGGACCCGCTCCGACTGGATGACGCTTTTGAAACCGTCGATTCGGCTCGCCACGCTGACCCTCACGCTGCTGGCCGCCTTCGGTGCCGGACAGTCTCGTGACGCCACGGCGCAAAGCATGCGCCTGACGGTCACAAGGCTCGACGATCCGGCGGGAGCCGGCGCCTGTCCGGCCGACTGTTCGCTGAGACAAGCCCTGGCGGCAGTCACCGCGGGTGGAGCCGTGGCAGTGCCGCCCGGCCGTTATTCGATCGCGGGTCAGCTGCTCATCGCGCAGGACGTGACGATTGCCGGCGCAGGCGCTCGCGCGACGTCGATTGTGCAAACGGCAGGCGGACGAGTGATCGAGGTCGCGGCCGGAACGGTGGTGATCAGCGGCGTGACGATCACCGGCGGACGCACTTCATCTGGAGGCGGCGAGCCCAACGCCGGAGTCGGCGGCGGCATCTGGATCGACGCGCCCGGATCGCTCACCGTGATGGACTCGGCCATCGTCGGCAACCATGCCGACCAGTCGGGCGGCGGCATCGACGTCAATGGACGGCTCACGCTGGTACGAAGCACGGTCGCCGGGAACGGCGCCTCAGGCGGTCTGGGCATTGGCGGAGGCATCGATTCCTTCGGCATCAACGTCACTCTCGTCAACAGCACCATCGCCGCCAACACAGCAAGCCGCGATGGCGGCGGTCTGTTCACAGCGAGCCCCGCGTCTCTCACGAATGTGACGCTCGCGGCCAACACCGCCTTCGCCGGCAGTGGCCTTTCTGTTTCGGGCGCTCCACCGGTCACGCTGCTCAACACGATTCTCAGCGCCAACAACGGAGTCAATTGCGGCGGTTCGATCGCATCGCTGGGTCACAACCTCTCGTCCGACGCCAGTTGCGGACTCTCGGACTCGACGGACGTCGAGAATGCAGACGCACGGCTCGGTCCACTTCAGAACAACGGCGGTCAGACGGATACGC
>DASSGK010000335.1:0-5818 GCA_035693505.1 Vicinamibacterales bacterium | reverse complement strand
TGCCAGCCGAGCACCGGAAAGCGCGCGAGCGACTCCTTGGCGATGATCCGGATCTGATAGGGCAGCGTCGCGAAGATCACCGGCGTGTCGTAGATGCTCTGGTGGTTCGACACGAAGATATACGTCGTCCCGGGCGTGATGCGGTCGAGGCCCTGCACGGTCACGCGCACGCCGGTCGTCTTGAGAATCAGCCACGACCAGGCGCGCGCGCATCGGTGCGCGAAGTAGCCGCGCTTATCGAACAGGCTCGAGACGATCGACGCAGCGCCGAGAACGATCGTGTAGAGCGTGATGGCGGGAATCAGATAGAAAACCGTCCGCCACCAGTGATACGGGGGAACCTTCACAATTCACAATTGTAAATTGTGAATTGCTAGGTCTGTTGCGGCACGATCGGCGCAGCGGGCGCGGCGGTCCGCGAGCGCTCCACCCGCTCTGGAGCCGGGGCGGCGGCAGCGACCGGGGCGCTCGCGCCCATTCCCGCCTCGATGTAGCGGCCGAAGATCATCTTGCCCGCCGTCGTCTGGAGAACGCTGGTGACGACGATGTCGATCGTCTTGCTGATCATCTTGCGAGCGTTGTCGACCACCACCATCGTGCCGTCGTCGAGATAGGCGACGCCCTGGTTGTACTCCTTGCCTTCCTTCAGGATGAACACCTTCATGATTTCGCCCGGCAGCACCACCGGCTTGAGCGAGTTCGCCAGCTCGTTGACGTTGAGGACGTCGACGCCGCGCAGCTGTGCGACCTTGTTCAAGTTGAAATCGTTGGTGACGATTTTTCCCTGCAGCGCCCGCGCAAGCTCGATCAGCTTGAGATCGACCTCCTTCACCTCTGGAAAATCCATGTCGGAGATGACGACCTCGATCCCGGACATCTTCTGAATCTTCTGCAGGATATCCAGACCGCGGCGGCCGCGGTTCCGCTTGAGCGAGTCCGCCGAGTCGGCGACGAGCTGCAGCTCCTTCAACACGAACTGCGGAATGACCAGCGTGCCGTCGACAAAACCCGTTTCGCAGACATCGGCGACGCGGCCGTCGATGATCACGCTGGTGTCGAGAATCTTGTAGCGCCGCTGCGGAGCCGCCGCGCGAAACAGGCTGACCAGCCGCGCGGGCTCGAGCCACTCGCCCTGCCTGCCGCCGAGGACCAGGCCGAGATACGGCAGGACGATCAAAACGAAGCTATGGAGAAACTCGACGCGGCGATCGCCATTGTCGGCCCAGAACAGGCCAGAAGTGATGAGGTGCGCGATCCCGAGGCCGACGGCGCATCCGATCAGGGCGCCAAACACGCGCGTGACGGCTGTCTCGCGGAGACGGCTTTCGAACAAAACGACAAGGCCCGCCAGCACGAGCCCGAATACGACGTTAACGAAGATTCCGACCGAAAGCGGCTGAAGCAGCGCGGCAGCATAGGCCACCACGACGACGAACATGATCCGACCGAGACCAAACCAGGCCATTGGGGCTACCCCCGTATGAATTGTGGCCGCCTGGATGAAGAAGCTAGAAAGGAGCCGCGGCAAAAGCCCCGCGGAAAACATATCACCAATTGTCACGAAGCGCGCTAGGTCAATGCGCGCCCAGGAAGGCTATGGTTTTCGACCTGGTCCAGGAAGGCTATGGTTTTGACCGGGTAAAGACATCCCTCGAGTTGCCGTAGTTTCTGGCACCCGGCATCGAGTACCCGTGCTGGACGATGACCGTGGTTTCTACCATCATGTCCGTCCCGCCTGGGCCGAGGGTGCGGGCTTCCTTGACGGTAACGGTCTGCCCGCTCACGGTCCGCTGGGTCACCGTCACCAGCTGCGCCCCCTCCCAATACGCCTCGGACTGACCCGACGAGCCGATTGATGCTCGCGATTTCGTGAGCGGGTACAAGACGCTTTCTTTTTCGTTGCCGCGCGTCGCCTCGATTTTTACCTGGCCGACGCTCTGCGCGATCACGAAGGTCACCGACTTGAACGGTTCGCCCTGCTGGGCGGATTGACTGCGCGTGGGGTCAAGCGTCCACGTGCCCGAGAAGTCAGGGGGAGACTGCGCGTCAGCCGCAACGTGCAGAAAGAGCATCGCCGCCAACGCCGCCGCAGGAGTGCGTTTCATCGGCCCCTCCCCGGAATGGTCGCGACTCATTGTGCGCTTGCAAGCGATCGATCGCAATAACGCAGTCGTTCGCTGTCAGGCAGTCGTTCGCTAGCTCAACAAGGCGTCGAGCGCCTCCCCAACGGTGCGGACTCCGATCAGTTCGCACTCGCGCGCCAGCTGGTCGCGATCGACGGGGTCGATGTTCGCTTCAGGCATGATGCATCGGCGAAACCCCATCTGGGCCGCCTCGCGAATGCGGAGAGGAGCCTGCGAAATGCCCCGGACCTCCCCCGCCAGGCCCACTTCACCGAACATGGCGGTGGTCGGCGGAATCACGCGATTGCGGACGCTGGATGCGATAGCGGCAAGCACGCCCAGATCCGACGCTGGTTCGTCCACCGTCATCCCGCCCGCGACGTTGACGAACACGTCGTCGCCAATCAGATTCAGGCCCGCGCGCTTCTCGAGCACGGCAAGCAGCAGCGTCAGTCGCTGCTGGTCGATGCCGCTGGCCATACGCCGCGCGTTGCCGTAGGTGCTGGAGCTGACCAGCGCCTGCACCTCGACGAGAATCGGACGCGAGCCTTCCACCGAGCACAGGACCGCCGATCCCGGCGCGTTGACGGGCCGCTCCGCGAGAAACATCTTCGACGGATTCGGCACCGGGCGCAGGCCCGTCGACGTCATCTCGAACACGCCGAGCTCGCTCGCCGCGCCGAATCGGTTCTTCACGGCACGGACGACGCGATGCGAGTGGTGCCGTTCGCCTTCGAAATACAGCACCGTGTCGACGACGTGCTCGAGTGCTTTCGGCCCCGCGAGGCTCCCGTCCTTGGTGATGTGGCCGACGAGGAACGTCGGAATGTTCTGCCCCTTCGCGGCGAAGAGGAGCTGCGTCGCCGCTTCCCGGACCTGTCCGATGCTGCCTGGCGCCGACTGAAACTTCAGCGAGAACACCGTCTGCACGGAGTCGACAATCACGAGCGCCGGCTTGATGCGCGCGATCTCCTCGAGGATCCGCTCGAGACACGTTTCCGCCAGCAGGTACAGCGGGGCCTTGCCGACGTTGAGTCGTTCACCGCGCGATTTGATCTGGTGTTCGGATTCCTCGCCCGAGCTGTACAGCACCGGACCGACGGCGTTGGCCATGTTCGCCGCGGCCTGAAGCAGCAACGTCGACTTGCCGATGCCCGGCTCGCCGCCGAGCAGAATCAGCGATCCGGGAACCACACCGCCGCCGAGCACGCGATCGAATTCATCGATCCCGGTCGTCAGGCGCGAGTGCTGCTCGATCGCGATGTCCGCGTACAGTTGCGCCGCGCCGATCGCTCCGGCCATCGCGTACCGGTGCGGCCCGGCCGCGCCCGCAGCGCCGGCCTCGGTCTGCGTGCGCTCCTCGACCAGCGAGTTCCACGCGCCGCAATCCCCGCAGCGGCCGAGCCATTTCGGCGACTGCGAGCCGCATTCCTGACAGACGAAGACGGTGGAGGGACGCTTTGCCATTGGGTAATTGGGTAATCGGGAAATTGGGTAATCGGATTACCCGATTACCAGATTACCCGATTGACCAATCTCTATTGGTATACCCTTTCGATCCGCGAGCCGATCCTGCACAGAATCTCGTACGGGATCGTTCCGATCTGCGCCGCCATCTCGCGCACGTCGATCGTGTCGTCGTGCTGCGATCCGATGATCACGACTTCATCCCCCGGCGAGACGTCCAGCCCGGTGACGTCGGTCATCAGCATGTCCATGTTGACCGAACCGACGATCGGCGCGCGGCGGCCGCGGATCAAGACCGCGCCGCGTCCCGCCAGGCGCAGATCAAGTCCGTCGGCATAGCCGGCCGGCACGATCGCGATCGTCGTCGGCTGCTCGGCGTGGAACCGCATGCCGTAGCCGACGCCTTCGCCGGCCCTGACGCCTTTCACCGCGACGATGCGGCTCGAGAGCGTCATGATCGGCGTCAGGCCGAGAGTGGACGCGAGCGGCGGCGGGACGATGCCGTAGAGCAGCAGGCCCGGGCGCACGCGCTCGTACCACACTCTGGAATCGCGCAGCAGCGCGGCGCTGTTGGAGGCGTGCCGGTAGAAGGTTGGAGTCGTGGAAACCATCGCACCGATTTCGGTCAGGGCATGTTCGAACCGCGTGCGCTGCGTCGCGAACAGCGGCGACTCTGGATCGTCGGCGGTCGCGAAGTGCGTGTAGACGGCCTCGAGATCCAGGTTCGGGCTGGCGAGCAGCCGTGGAAGGCTTCGCTTCAGGTTGTCGAAACGGAAGCCGAGACGGTTCATCCCCGTGTCGATCTTGAGGTGATACGCGACGCGCGTCTTGTACTTCTCGGCGGCTGCCTGCACGGCGTGCGCCGCGCCTGGCGTCGAGATGGTCGGCGTAAGCCGGCAGTCGAAGAGTCCGTCGAGATCGCTGAGACTGAGCGCGCCGAAGACGAGAATCGGCGCGCGCACACCCGCGGCGCGCAACGCCGCGCCTTCCTCGATGTCCGCGCACGCCAGAAGATCCGCGCCCGCGCCTTCGAGCGCCAGCGCTACCTGCCCGGCGCCATGCCCGTACGCGTTCGCTTTCACGACCGCGATCACGCCCGGCGCGCGCGTGGCGCCGGCCTGAGGGTCTCGACGGTCGCTCGCCAGGTAGTCGACGATCTTCTGGTAGTTGGAGGCGAGCGCGCGGAGGTCCACGCGCGCCACGGTCTGGCGGATCATGTCCTCGTTGATTGTACCGTCGTCCGACGTGCCAGTCGCGCTTCGTGGTGCTTCGCGATAGGTTCCGCACGTACCGCGTATCTGAACATCAGCCACGAAACCCACGAAAACCACGAAAGAGATCTGTCGTTTCGTGCGTTTCGCGTTTTTCGTGGCGGTTCGAATTCGGTACCGAATCAGCGGGACGTTTCGTGAGACTAGTCGCAGCGTAAGGCTTCGAGCGGATCGACGCTCGCTGCGCGCCGCGTCGGGACCCAGCACGCAAGGAGCGCAACCATCGCGAACAGCGCGCCCATCACGACCAGCGTCAGCGGATCCGCAGGCGTGACATCGAACAGGAACGACTGCAGCATTCGCGAAAGCGCCACCGACGCGATGATGCCGGAGACGATGCCGCCGGCAATCAGTCGCGAAGCCTCGGTGAGGACGAGTCTCCCGATATCGCCGCGGCCGGCGCCGACTGCCGCGCGAATCGCGATCTCCCGCCGGCGCGCCGCCACCGACAGCGTGAGGACGCCGTAGATTCCAACCAGCGTGAGTATCGTCGCCACACCGGCAAAACCGACCAGCAGACGCATCGCGAACGTCCGCGACGCCAGCGACTGACCGCGGATGTCATCGAGGGTGCGAAGATTTTCGACGGCCACCGTGGGATCCACCGCGCGAAGCGCGCTGCGGACCGACGACATCACCGCCTTCGGATCGGCGGAGGTGCTGACGACCAGGTCCTTCGAAAACGCGGAATTCTGCCACAGCGAAAAATAGACTTCCGGCTCCGGTGGTTTCGCCAGGTCGCCAGTCCGGCCGTTGGCGACGACGCCGACGATCTGGAAGAAGGGGCCTTTTCGTCCACCCATCCAGAGGTGCTTGCCAATCGCGTCGCCCGCCGGAAAGTACCGATCGACCAGCGCCTTGTTGACGACCGCAATCGTGGGCGCCTTGCGGTCGTCGGTGGATCGCACGTCGCGGCCGTCCAGCACCGGCATGCCGATCAGATCGAAATAGCCGGGC
>DASSGK010000334.1:0-15423 GCA_035693505.1 Vicinamibacterales bacterium | reverse complement strand
CGGAGAGGATCGGATACATCAACCGCGTCTCGCCCACCCTGACGATTGACACGCCGCCGCTGTGGTCCGTTTTTACATTCATTGGTTGGCTCCCGTGCGCTTAAGCGCCGTACTGCTCTGGCCGAAGTCGTCGCCGCGCAGCTTCCGGATCTGGCGGGCGAGCTCGGTGCGTCCGCGGTTGATGCGCGACTTCACCGTGCCTTCGGGCAGCCGCAGCTTGTCGGCAATTTCCTGATAGGACAGCTCCTGGATGTCCCGCATGAGCACCGCCGTCCGCAGCGTGTCGGGCAGCGCCGACATCGCCTCGCGCAGCAGCTGGACGCGGTCCTGCTGCTCGAGCGCGGCGACCGGGCCGGGGTCGTGCGAGAGCGGCGACAGCTCGTTCGCGTCCACGTCGCGATCGATCGTCTCACGCTCCTTGCGCACGCTGCGGTAGTGATCGATGCAGAGATTGCGGCTGATGCTGATCAGCCACGTCTGGAAGTTCGCGCGGCGATCGAACGTGTTCAGCGACTTGAAGATCTTGAGGAAGATGTCCTGCGTCAGATCCTCGGCCTCGTCGTGCTTGCCGACGAACTTGTACGCGACGTTGAAGACTTTGCGCCAGTACTGGCGGACGATCTGCTCCCAGGCGAGCTGATCGCCCTGCAGGCAGCGCTGAATCAGCGCCTCGACCGCGTCTCCGGGATCCGGCAACATGTGGGTTGAGTAGAATAGCGTATCACGTTGGCTCAATCGACCCGCCCCGCCGGCTTCTACAGGAAGCACGATGGCATCCACGACGCGCTCGTCTGCGACGATGTCCCGCTGGCTGACATCGCGGCGGCCGAAGGCACGCCCGTGTACGTCTACAGCGCGGCCAAGCTGCGCGAGCGCTACCGTGCGATCGACGGCGCATTCGGCACATACCCGCATGCCCTGCACTACGCGCTGAAAGCGAACTCGGCGCTGGCGATTGCGCGTCTCCTGCGTGAGCTCGGCAGCTCGGTCGACGCCAATTCCGTCTGGGAGATCGAGGTCGCGAGAAGAGCGGGGTTCGAGCCGTCGCAAATCGTGTTCACCGGCGTCGGCAAATCGCCGGAGGAGCTGGAATCGGCGGTCGCGCTGGACGTCAAGGCGATCAACGTCGAATCGGCCGGCGAGCTCGCTCGCCTCGAAGCGATCGCGTCGCGCCTCGGGCGCCCGGTGCGCGTGGCGGTCCGCGTGAACCCCGACATCGACGCGAAGAGCCATCCTCACATTTCGACGGGTTTGAAAATCAACAAGTTCGGCGTGCCGCTCGACGATGCACGGGAGCTGCTGCAGACGCTGCCGGCGCGCCGGTTCCTGAAGCTGGTCGCGGTTCACGTGCACGTCGGGTCGCAAATCACGTCGCTCGATCCCTTGCGCCGGGCGGCGGCGCTGGCCGCGGCGGTGAGCCAGGAACTGCTGCAGCAGAAGTTTCCGCTCGAATACGTCGACGTCGGGGGCGGACTGGGCGTGTCGTACGACGGCGCGGAGGTGCCATCTCCGGCGGACTACGTCAACGCGATCGTCGAGGCCGTGCGGCATACGTCACTGCCGATCGTCCTCGAACCCGGTCGTTCGATCGCGGCGCCAGCCGGCGCCCTCCTGGCTCGCGTCATCGATGTGAAACCGCGAACGGCGTCGAGCGATTTCATCATCATCGACGCCGGCATGACCGAGTTGATGCGGCCGGCTCTCTACGGCGCGTTCCACGGGATCGAACCGGTCTTGGGACCGGGGACTGGGGATCGCCACTATGAGATCGTCGGCCCGGTCTGCGAGAGCAGCGACGTCGTCGGGCGGGACCGCCGGCTGCCGCCGTTGAAGGAAAACGACGTCGTCGCCATTCGCGATGCCGGGGCGTACGGGGCAGCCATGGCCTCCAACTACAATCGACGTCCGCTGCCGGCCGAAGTGCTGGTGGATGACGGAACGTGGCGCGTCATCCGCCGCCGGCAGACGATCGACGACCAGCTCGCACTTGAAACGTAGCGATATGCGCGGACATTTGATCGCGTTCGAGGGCCTCGACCAGAGCGGCAAGCAGACGCAGGCCGAGCTGTTGCGCGACTTCCTGAAAGAGCAGGGACGGAAGGCGCGTCTCGTTTCCTTTCCCGACTACGGCACCTCAATCGGCGAGGAGATCGCGCGTGCGCTCTCCAACGAGCGCGACTACGGTCCAGACGTCATGCAGCTGTTGTATGTCGCGAACCGGTACGAGAAGAAATCGGATCTCGAGCGGTGGATCGAGGGCGGCCTGATTCTGGTGTCCGATCGTTATACGGCGTCGAGCGTGGCCTACGGTGAAGCGTTTGGGCTCGATCCCGCGTGGCTGACCGACATGCAGAGGTTTCTGCCGCCGGCGACGCTCACCATCCTGCTCGACATCGCGCCTGACACCGCCGTGAAGCGCAAGTCCGTCGACCGCGACCGCTACGAGCGCGACCTGGCCATGCAGGCACGCGTCCGCGAAAGCTACCATCGTCAGGCCCAGTCACAGGGCTGGGTCGTCCTCGACGGTGAACGCGCAAAGGACGCCATCGCCGCCGACGTCGTCGAAGCGGCGCTGCGCGCGCTAGCTCCCAGCCCTGAGCCCTGAGCCCTCAGCCCTATTTCTTTGGTTGTCCCCCTCACCGGCCGACGACTCGAGCGGCCGTCAGCGCACGCACTTCCGCAACGCCCGCGCGCTTGAGCACACGCGCGCACGCATCGAGCGTCGCCCCAGTCGTGCTAACGTCGTCGATCAGCACGACGGTCGCGCCGGCGAGTGCTGCCGCCGCGCGGGTTACCGCGAACGCATCGCGCACGTTGCGATGACGCTGGCCGGCAGGCAGCTCTGTTTGCGTCGCGGTGGCGCGCACGCGCCGGAGCGCACGCACAACCGGGATCGGCATCTCGTGCGCCAGGTCCTCTGCCTGGTTGAATCCACGATGCCGCTTGCGCGACCGATGAAGCGGCACGGGGATCACGCAGGCGACGCCGGTTATCATGTCCGCGCCGCGCTCGCGCATCAGTCGGCCCAGCGGACGGGCGAGCGAGCGGCGTCCCTCGTATTTCAACGCGTGGACAATCGCGCGGAGCGCAGCGTCGTACGAGCCGATGGCTCGCGCGCGATCGATCGCGCGCCGCGTGCGCCGGCAGCGCGGGCAACACGCCAGCGGCACGCTGACCACGCGCCACGTCGGCAGCGGGTCGCCGCAGCGATCGCAGAGCGGCGGCGTGAGCGGAGCAATGGAGGTCCAGCAGGATTCGCAAACGGGCCCGCGGGTGGGATGAAGGAGCGACGCGTCGCACGCCGCGCAGGCGGGGGAGAAGACGACCGAGAGAAGAGCATCGGAGGAACTGCAAATCGCAGATTGCAAATTGCTGACTAGATTTGCAATTTGCATTTTGCACTCAGTAACGATCAGGTGATTTCGATGCGATCCGCATTTCCCCACAACCGTTCGAGATCGTAGAACGCGCGCGTTTCCGCGCCGAAGACGTGCACGATGAAATCGAAGTAGTCGACGAGAATCCAGTCCGACTGGTCGTAGCCTTCGACGTACGCCGGCTTCGCACCCTTCTTCGCCAGCGATTCCATTACCGCGTCGGCGATCGCCCGCACCTGCCGGGAATTGGTGCCGGACGCGATCACGAAGAAGTCGGTGAAGCCGGCGGCCTTGCGCAGATCGAGGACGACGAGATTGACCGCCTGCTTGCTTTCAGCCGCCGCGATGGCCGCATCGACCTGCGCCGGAAGCTTCGGAGCGTGTTTCTTCTTGCCGGTCTTGGCTTCACTCTTTGTCATGCAACCTGCCTGCCGCCGGCATCTGCGCCGCGTCCGACGCGCGCCGTCCCGGCGTCATCGCTGTGTAAAGTCCATGATGTTCAATGTGTTGCTGCACGTGCGAGGGCACGAGCCCGGCGATCGACTCTCCATGGCTCCGCCGCTGGCGGATCGCAGTGGATGACACGTCGGCGGTCGGCGCGTCGAGCAGAATGATCAACGGATCGATTTGCGCGACCTCGTCGATCGGCGGACGCGCCATGCGGTCCGCCAGCCGCGGCAGTCGTCGTGGCAGCTCCTTGACCGAGAACTTCGGCCGGGAGACCACCGCGAAATGCGCGGCGTTGAGAATGCTCGGGTAGTCGCGCCAGCTGGCGATTTCGGCGAAGGCGTCCGCGCCAATCACGAAGAACAGCTCGGAGGAGAGATAGCCGCGCTCGTGAAACATTTCGAGCGTTCGCGAGGTGAACGACGGCGCGGTCTGCCGCAGCTCGAGATCGGCCGCGCGCCAGTCGGGACGATCCAGGATCGCGAGCGACACCATGGCGAACCGGTGGTACGCCGAGGCGAGCGGCTGTGGCCGGTGCGGCGGAATGTTGGAAGTGATCACGAACAGCCGTGACAGCTTCAGCTCGCTGACCGCGATATCGCCGACGTCGAGATGTCCCCAATGGATCGGGTCGAATGTGCCGCCGAGGATGCCGATACGACGCGCGGGGCTAGTCATGCGGCGAGGCGACGGGCTGGTGCGGCGACGCCAGCCCCTTCCACATCAACTCGAGCAGCTCGGGCACGCCTTGTCCGCTGACCCCGGACACACGGAGGAACGGCAGACCGAGTTTCGCGGCTCGGCGCTCCAGCGCCACGACGTCGTCATCGTGTGACGGATCGACGGCGTCCATCTTGTTCGCCACGACAATCTGCGGCTTGGCGGCGAGCGCGGGCTGGAAGAGCTCGAGCTCCTTGCGCACGATGTCGAGATCCTCGACCGGATTGCGCCCTGTCGCGCCGGACACGTCGACGACATGCACCAGTACTTTGGTGCGCTCCAGGTGCCGGAGAAATCGATCCCCAAGGCCCTGGCCTCGATGCGCGCCTTCGATCAGTCCGGGAACGTCGGCGACGACGAAGCTTCGGTCGTCGCTGATCTTGACGACGCCCAGATTGGGAACGAGCGTCGTGAACGGGTAGTCCGCGATCTTCGGCCGCGCCGCCGAGATGCGGGCGATCATGGTCGACTTGCCGGCGTTGGGAAAACCAACAAGGCCGACGTCGGCGAGGAGCTTCAGCTCGAGCCGAAGATCTTTGATCTCGCCTGGCTCGCCCGGCTGCACCTTGCGCGGCGCGCGGTTGGTGGCCGTCGCAAAGCGGGCGTTGCCCATGCCGCCGCGTCCGCCTCGTGCGACGAGCACGCGTTGCCCTTCTTCGGACAAATCGGCGAGCAGGGTGTATGGATGATCGGCGTCCGCGTCGCTCTTCTCGTACACGAGCGTCCCGATCGGGACGGCCAGCTCGAGATCCTTCCCGCCGGCGCCGGTACAGTTCGAGCCCATGCCGTGCTCACCGCGCTCGGCGTCGAACAGGGGATGGAAACGGAAATTGATCAGGGTGTTGATGTGCGGGCTGGCGACGACATACACCGATCCGCCGTGACCGCCGTCGCCGCCGCTGGGGCCCCCGCGCGGGACGAACTTCTCGCGGCGGAACGCGAGACAACCGCGTCCGCCGGCCCCCGCTTCAACGTGAATGTCGACTTCGTCGACGAACAAGTTATTCGAGTGGCTGGATGCTGATAACCCTGCCGCGCGCCCCGTGGTCCTCGAACTTCACGCGGCCGGCGATCTTGGCGAAGATCGTGTCGTCTTTTCCGAGGCCGGCATTCAGGCCCGCCTGAAACCGGCGTCCGCGCTGCCGGACGATGATGGTGCCGCCGGTCACGACGTTGCCGTCGTGCGCTTTCACGCCGAGCCGCTGGGAGTTCGAATCGCGGCCGTTACGTGAGCTGCCTTGTCCTTTTTTGTGAGCCATTTCCGTATTCCAGCAGGGACTAGGGACTGGCGTCTCGGGGCTGGTCGTCAAGAGCCAGCCCCCAGACCCGAGCCCCTGACCCCTAGAGAAGAATGTCCTTGATGCGCACTTGCGTGAAAAACGCGCGGTGCCCCTTCGTCCGGCGCATGCCCTTGCGGCGCTTCTTCTTGAACACCCGGATCTTCGGTCCGCGTGATTCGCCGTCGACGACCGCGATGACCTTCGCGTTGGCGACAAACGGCGCGCCTGCGAGGACTTCTCCGCCGTCTTTTTCGACGACGAGCACCTGATCGAGCGTCAGTTCAGCGCCCGGCTCGCCCGCGGTTCCATACAGGGTCGCGACGCCACCCGGCGTCACTTTGACCTGATGGCCACCTGTCTGAATGATTGCGTACATTATCGGCACCTGTGCAAAGGGGATAGTTTACTATCGAACTCGCTCAGGTGTAAAGAGTTATCCCCGGAGTCGAGTCTACTTGAGCAGGACCCGCGTGCCGCGGATCTTCTGGCTGCTGAGGGCGCTCAGGAAGTTCGGGACCAGCCGGTCCATCAGCTCGAAGTAGGACGACAGGGCCGGCGTGTTCTGCTGCGCGTTGTAGAGAATCTCCTCGCGGTAGCTCTCCGAGTACATCGTCGCCCCGGTTCGGCCGTCGATGAACACGAACTTGGGCCGCAGGATGAAGCCCTTGCGCTCCATGTACTGGCGAACCGGTCGGACGATGCGCCGGCCGAGGCTGTCGTAGGTTTCCTGATCGCGCTGCACGAAGCCAGACGTCGACCGGCTCGAGAACAAGACGGTTCCGGTGACGATCAGCGGGTTCTGAAACTCCTCGCCGATCCTCTTCCAGTACGCTGTGTTCGCGAAGAGCCGCTCGTACGGTTCGAGATCTTTTTCCTCTTTGATGTCCTTCGGCAGCGCCAACGTCTGGCTGGCCGTCCGAATCGACGGCGTCGCCCCCGATGTCACATCGTCCGGCGCGTTACCGCCGGGCGTCGTCTGACTCTGTTCCTTCGCCACATCGATCAGTTGAAGGATGTCGGCGTCGATGACCCTCAATGACGACTTCGTGCGAAGCTGGCTTCGGAGCAGGCGCACCGTTTCCTGGTTGGCGTCGACGTCCTCGCTGCCACCGGCGACGAACCCGACGACGAGAACTCGCTGGAACGGCGACACGTCCATCTTCGGTTGAATGGGCGTCTCGATCGGGATCTCGTAGTAATCGGGACCGCATGCGAACGCGAGCAGCGCGCCACACACCGCCACAATCGCGAGGGGGAGACTACTTTTCCTTGCCCTGGCTGGTCCGGTCATTGATTTCCTTGAAAAGCTCGTAGTTCTGACGGACCTGAGTATTGTTCGGGTCGAGTTCAACCGCCTTCTCATACGCCTTGCGCGCCTTCTCGAGCTGACCTTCGTGCTCGTAGGCAATCGCGAGGTCGTTGAAGGCCGCCGCGTAGGTGGGGTCGAGCTCCGTGGCCTTTTCCCAGCGGTAAATCGCCTCGCGCCACAGACCGCGCTGCGCGACGTTGATGCCGAATTCGACCTGCGACCTCGCCTCGCTCTTGTTGTCGGCAAACGACGGCGACGCCGTCACGGTCGCGGCGCACGCGACGAGAAAGACAACAGACAGTTTCATAGGTGGTTCAAGGCCACTATACCGTACTCCCCGGCCGAACCGAGCAAGCCATGTGCCACGGCTGACGTTGGAAAATCACTGCATTTCGCGAGATCTCGTGTCCACGATTTACGAAACTTGATCGCATTGTCCCCGACATGTCGGGGAACCGGACCGGAATATAATGTCGTCAGGAGGTCGAGTCCCGCGCTGACGCGCGAGGCGACGACCTCCTTTTTTTGCGTTTTGGGGTTTTCGCGATCGCGCCACGTCGAGGTGCGGTCATGATCGATCTGCTCGATTTCGTCTCCCTGTCGCTGCTGCCGCCTTGGTGCTGGCGCGTGGCCGCCGAGTGGCTGCGCAGCGGCGACGCGTCCGCCGACGTCTCGCGGCGCCTGATCGCAGCGTGTGCGGAAGACGCAAAGGGCGACTCTCCGGACGTGCAGTCGATCGCTGTCGGCGCGATTCGTCGCGCCGGCGCCGCCTCGATCGCGGCCATTCCATGGAGCGCCGCGTCGTATCCGGTCGCGCTGACCACCATCACCGATCCGCCGCCCGTCCTTTGGACGCGGGGCCGTATCGACGCGCTGAGCGTACCGGCCGTTGCCATCGTCGGATCGCGCGCCGCGTCGCCGTACGGTCTCGCAGTCGCGGGACAGCTGGCGGCCGACCTCGCGGCGCGCGGTCTGGCCATCGTCAGCGGGCTCGCGCGCGGCGTCGATTCCGCCGCGCATCGCGGCGCGCTTTCCGCCGGCGGTGTGACGATCGCCGTCCTGGGATCGGGCGTGGACGTCGTGTACCCGCCGGAACACGCCTCGCTCGCCGCCGACATCGACGCGACCGGCGCGGTGGTCAGCGAGCTGGTGCCGGGCACGCGTCCCTTGCAATGGTTTTTTCCGCTGCGCAACCGAATCATCAGCGGGCTGTCGCGCGCCGTGGTCGTCATCGAGGCGGGCGAAAAGAGCGGGTCGCTGATCACCGCGCGATGCGCGCTGGAGCAGGGCCGCGATGTGCTCGCCGTCCCCGGCAACATCCTGAGCGGCCGGAACCGCGGCGCCCACGCGCTTTTGCGCGACGGCGCAAAGATTGTGGAGTCCGCGGACGATATTCTTGAAGAGCTGGGCCTGGCCACGGTTTCGGGCGCCCGGGCGGAAGGCGCGGAAGGTGGACTTCAGGCGGAGTCTGGCGTGCCGGTCGACCCCGTGCTCCGCTGTCTGGTGCCCGGCGAGGCGTCGGATCTCGACGAGATTGCCGAACGATCGGGTGTCACAACGCCCCGTCTGCTGCCTCGACTCTTCGAGTTGGAGTTGCAGGGCCTCGTGCGGCGGGCGGGAGGCGGCCGGTTCGTTCGGATTGACAGAACGTGTTAGGGTGAAGCGGGACTATGGCAAAGACCCTTGTAATCGTGGAATCGCCGACGAAGGCGCGCACGCTCGAGCGATTCCTCGGCGATCGATATAGCGTGAAGTCGAGTTTTGGACACGTCCGCGATCTTCCCGACTCGGCCAGTGAAGTGCCCGAGGAGATCAAGAAGAAGAAGTGGGGCCGGATCGGCGTCGACACTGACGGCGACTTCAAACCGTATTACGTCGTTCCCGACGACAAGCGGAAGAACGTGGCCGAGCTCAGGGCGGCGCTGAAAGGCGCGTCCGAGGTGATGCTCGCGACCGACCCCGATCGCGAAGGCGAGTCGATCAGCTGGCACCTGCTCGAGGTGCTGAAGCCGAAGGTTCCGGTCAAGCGCATCGTCTTTCACGAGATCACGAAGAAGGCCGTCGAGCAGGCGATCGCCGAGGCGCATGACGTCGACGACAACCTCGTGCGCGCCCAGGAGAGCCGCCGCATCCTCGATCGGCTCTATGGATACACGCTGTCGCCCGTCCTCTGGAAGAAGGTGCAGACCGGCCTCAGCGCGGGCCGCGTGCAGAGCGTGGCCGTGCGCCTTATCGTCGATCGTGAGGAAGAGCGCCTCGCATTTCGCGCCGCGCGCTTCGCCGATCTGAACGCGCAGTTCACGGCCGAAGGCCGCACGTTCGCCGCGACGCTCACCCGTCTTGGCGACACGCGCATCGCTACGGGCAAGGACTTCGATCAGCAGGGCGGCTTCACCGGCAAGAACGTCAAGCTGCTTTCCGACGACGATGCCGCAAAGCTGGCCGGGGTCATCGACCGCAACCTGCCGTGGTCCGTCACGAGCGTGGAAGCAAAGCCGGGGGTGGAACGCCCGGCTGCACCGTTCACGACGTCGACGCTCACGCAGGAAGCCAGCCGCAAGCTCGGTTTCTCGACGCAGCGGACGATGCAGGCGGCGCAGCGGCTGTTCCAGGACGGTCACATTTCGTATCACCGCACCGACTCCACCACGCTCAGCGACGAGGCGCTCGCGGCTTCGTCGAGCGCGATCCGGGAAATGTTCGGCGACGACTACTACGCCGGCCCGCGCCGATACTCGACGAAGGTAAAGAACGCACAGGAAGCGCACGAGGCGATCCGGCCGACGGCGTTTACGAGCGCCGCGGCGGCGCTCGAAGGCGTCCTGAGCGGCGACGATCTGAGGCTCTACGAGCTGATCTGGAAACGCACGATGGCGTCGCAGATGGTCGACGCCCGCGTGCTGCGGACGAACATCGAGATCTCGGCCACTGCGGAAAAAGGTGAGAAGGCCGTTTTCTCCGCATCGGGCAAGGCCATCGAGTTTGCCGGTTTCCGGCGGGCCTACGTCGAGGGCAGCGACGATCCGTCGGCCGAGCTCGAAGAGCAGGAGACCGTGCTCCCGGCGCTCACGGTCGGTGAGCCGATCGATCGCGATCGCACGCGCGTGCGCCTCGTCGGCCTGGAGCCGGTGGGGCACGAGACGAACCCGCCGGCGCGCTATACGGAGGCGTCGCTCATCAAGGAGCTCGAGCGGATCGGCGTCGGCCGGCCTTCGACGTTCGCCGCGACCATCGGCACGATCGAACGGCGCGGGTACGTGTTCCGCCAGGGCAAGGCACTGGTCCCGAGCTTCACGGCCTTCGCCGTCACGCGGTTACTGCGCGAGCACTTCGGCGATCTCATCGACGTCGAGTTCACGGCGGAGATGGAAGAGGATCTCGATCAAATCTCGCGCGGCGAACGCGAGTGGCTCGACTTCATCAAGCAGTTCTATCGCGGCGACCGCCATCACCGCGGACTGGAAGACGCGGTCAAGCAGGCGCAGGAGACAGCGGAATATCCGCTGATCGACGTGGGCGTCGATCCGGAATCGGGCGAGACGGTTCGCGTGCGCATCGGCCGTTACGGTCCATTTCTTCAGCAGGGTGAAGGTGGACCCGGGAAGACGGCCGGCCTTCCGCCCACGCAGGCGCCCGCCGATCTGTCGGTCGCGAAGGCCATGACCCTGATTCGCGCCAAGGCCGAAGGGCCGCGCGTGCTCGGTGTCGATCCGAAGACTGGCCTGAACGTCTACGCCATTCACGGACGGTTCGGCGCGTACGTGCAGCTGGGTGAGATGCCGGAGAAGGGCAGCAAGGAGAAACCCAAACGTTCGTCGCTGGTCGGCAGCATGACGGAGTCGACGGTCACGCTGGACGAGGCGCTCAAGCTGCTCGAGCTGCCGCGTGAGCTGGGTGTGCACCCCGAAGCGGGGACGCCGATCGTCGCCGGACTCGGGCGATTCGGTCCGTACATCAAACATGGCGACGACTACCGCTCGCTCGAGCCGACTGACGATCTGTTCACCGTCGGGCTCGATCGCGCGCTCGCGCTGCTGGCCGCACCGAAACGCTCCGCGCGGCAGGCGGCGAAGCGGGTGATTCGGACGATCGAGGTTCCCAACGGCGGCACATCGCTGCAGGTACTCGAAGGACGGTTCGGCCCGTACGTGACGGACGGCGAGGTCAATGCGTCGATTCCGAAGGGCGGCGATCCCGCGACGATTTCTCTCGAGGAAGCGCAGGCGCTGCTCGAGGCACGGCGCGGTGCACCGCCGCGAGAGCCGCGCCGGGGACGGCGAGCAGGCGCCGGCGGAGCTCGGGGTCGCGGGCGGCGCGTGGCCAAGCCGGTCGATGCGCCCGCCGCGATCAAGCCGGCACCGGTGGCAAAGGCCAAGACGAAGGTGAAAGCGAAATCGAAACGGAAGGCGGCGGCCGGCAAGAGCGCGGTCCGCAAGCGCGCGAGCTGATGACCGTTCGCATCGTCGGCGGCGGCCTGGCGGGCTCCGAAGCCGCGTGGCAGGCGGCCTCAGCCGGCGTGCCGGTGACGCTCTATGAGATGCGGCCGGTTCGTCCGACCGCGGTCCACAAGACAGATCGTCTTGCCGAACTCGTCTGCAGCAACTCCTTCCGCGGCGACAAACTCGACAACGCCGTCGGCCTGCTGAAAGAAGAGATGCGCCGGCTCGACTCGCTCGTAATGCGAGCCGCCGAGGCGAGCCGCGTGCCGGCTGGCGCGGCGCTCGCGGTCGATCGCGAGCGTTTTGCCGAGACCATCACGCAGACGTTGTCGGCGCATCCGCTCATCACCATCGTTCGTGAAGAGATCACCACGATTCCCGAGTCCAGCGAGGAACACCCGGTCATCGTGGCGACCGGCCCGCTGACCTCGGAGGCGCTGTCAGCAAAGCTCGCGGCGATCGTGGGGCAGGCACACCTCTACTTCTACGACGCCATCAGCCCGATCGTGCTCGCCGAAACGATCGACCGATCGAAAGTCTTTCGTCAGTCGCGGTGGGACCGGAGTTTTCGGACAACCGTCCGGCTACCGCCTTCGCGCGCGGAGCGCGCTTCGGCGAGTCTCGCCGCAGCCTCCGGCGGAGGCGGAAAGCCGGACACTACCGACGATAAGGCCGCCGGCGATAGCGATTCCGGTAGTGTCCGGCTTCAGCCGGACCCGTTGTCGTGCGGGATTGACGATGGCGAAGGCGATTACTTGAATTGCCCGCTGACGCGCGACGAGTACGACGCGTTCTACCGTGCGCTGGTCGAAGCAGAGTCGGCAACCGTGCACGATTTCGACAAGGAGCGCTTCTTCGAGGGCTGCCTGCCGATCGAGGTCATGGCGCACAGGGGACCGGACACGCTGCGGTTCGGTCCGATGAAGCCGGTCGGCCTTGTCGATCCGCGCACCGGGCGCGAGCCCTACGCCGCGGTGCAACTCCGTCAGGACAACCTGGCCGGCGACCATTTCAGCCTCGTGGGATTCCAGACCCAGATCAAGTGGGGCGATCAGGCCCGCGTGCTGCGGATGATTCCAGGGCTCGAGGCCGCCGAGTTCGTTCGATTCGGAATGGTGCACCGCAACACGTACGTCAACGGCCCAGCCGTGCTTTCGGAGACATGGCAGGTGCGGGCCCATCCCACGCTGTTTTTCGCGGGCCAGATGTCCGGTGTTGAGGGCTACGTCGAGTCGGCTGCGTCGGGTTTGCTCGCGGGACTGAACGCGGCCGCCCTCGCGAAGGGAGAACCAGCATCGTCGCCCCCTCGCACCACCGCGATTGGCGCGCTGGCCTACTACGTCTCGCATGCGAACCCTGCGCACTACGAGCCGTCGAATATCACCTTCGGGATCATTCAGGCGCTCGACTCGACCGGGATCGGGCGAGGCAAGGCGCCGCGCGGAAAAAAGGAAAGGAACCTCGCGCTGTCGGAACGCGCGCTGGCGGATCTGACCCCATGATCGCGCATCTCAAAGCGTTCCTTCAGTACCTCGCGCTCAACCGCAATCTTTCCGCGCACACTGTGCGCGCCTACGACAGCGACCTCACGCAGTTCCTCGCATACGCGGCGGCGGCAGCGGGCTGCCGTGTCCGCGAACTCTCACCCGGCCAGCTGGATCGGCTCGCACTGCGAGGCTTTCTCGGCGATCTGCACAAGCAAGGGCTGTCGCGCGCAACCGCGGCGCGCAAACTTGCGGCCGCGCGAACGTTCCTGCGCTACCTGCGGCGCGAAGAGGTGATCGACGACGACCCCGGCGCACTGGTGGCGACGCCGAAGCGCGACGTGCGAATGCCGGCGCACCTCTCGGAAGACGAAATGTCCGCGCTGATCGACGCTCCGGGAGGCACGACGGCGCTCGTGACGCGCGATCGGGCGATCCTCGAACTGTTCTACGCGTCCGGGCTTCGCCTGAGCGAGCTCGCAGGCCTGGATGTGGACGACGTGAACCTGGGCGCGAAGATGGTGCGCGTCCTGGGGAAAGGCGGCAAGGAGCGGATTGTGCCGTTCAATGCGAGCGCCGCCCGGGCGCTTCGCGAGTACCTCAAGGCGCGGGACGCGATCGTCTACGGGCAGGACAGGCCGGATCGGCAGGATAGGCGGGACAGAAAGAGCCCGTCCCGGCCACGCGATCCCTTATTCGTCAACTATCGCGGCGGCAGGCTCACGACGAGAAGCGTCGATCGTCTCGTGCGCCGCTACGTCGCCGCCAGCAGCGCTCGCATGGGAATCAGCCCGCACGCGCTCCGGCACTCGTTCGCGACGCACTTGCTGCAGCGGGGCGCTGACCTGCGCGTGATCCAGGAACTGCTCGGCCACGCCCGTCTGAGCACCACCCAACGCTACACGCACGTCAACGCGGCGCAGCTGCTCGAGGTCTATCGGAAATCACACCCGCGCGCCAAGTCCTGATCACGAAATACACGAAAAACGGAAAACCCACGAAAACACGAAAAGATCTCTTTCGTGTGTTTCGTGGGTCCGTGTCGTTTCGTGCGTTTCGTGACTAGCTGGCCGCGGCGACCGGAAGCGGTGCCGCGCGGCGGCCTCTCGGGAATTCGATCTCCAGCGTCTTGATCTTGTAGTTCATCACGCGTGGGCTGATCGACAGCAGTTCCGCGGCGTCCTTCTGCACCCAGTTGGACATCTTCAACGCCTCGGTCAGCGCGTGCCGCTCGATTTCCTCGAGCGGAATGCCCGTCGGCGGAATCTTCACCACCGATGAGTGCTCGCGGACGCCGCCGGCTGTCGGCACTTCGCCAAGCCTGAGGTCGCCCGATGCGATGGCGCGCCCCTCGGCCAGCAGAATCGCCCGCTCGACCGTGTTCTCGAGCTCGCGGATGTTGCCCGGCCAGTTGTAGCGCATCAGCAGCTTCTGCGCATCCGGCTCGAGCCCGTCGATCTTCTTCTTCAGCTCACCCGCGAAACGGCGGATGAACGTCAGCGCGAGCGGCACGATGTCGTCCTTGCGCTCCCGCAGCGGCGGCATCTCGATCGAGACCACGTTGAGGCGGTAGTACAGGTCCTCGCGGAACTGGCCGGCCTGCACCATCCCGGGCAGGTCGCGGTTCGTCGCTGCAATCAGCCGCACGTCGACTCGCAGCGTCCGAGTGCCGCCCAGACGCTCGAATTCGTGCTCCTGGAGGACGCGCAGGATCTTGGCCTGCGTGCTCGGGCTCATGTCGCCGATTTCGTCCAGGAACAGCGTGCCGCCGTCGGCCTGCTCGAAGCGGCCGATGCGCTGCTTGTCGGCGCCGGTGAACGCCCCCTTCTCGTGGCCGAACAGTTCGGACTCGAGCAGGTTCTCCTGGAGCGCCGCGCAATTCACCTTCACGAAGTTGCGGTTGTTGCGCAGCGAGTTGTGGTGCGTCGCGCCCGCGATCAGCTCCTTGCCGGTACCCGTTTCGCCGCGGATGAGCACGGTCGTGTTGCTCTTCGCCACCTTCTTGACGATGTCCAGCACGTGCTGGAGCGCCGCGCTGGTGCCGACGATCTTGTCGAACTCGTAGATGTCCTGCTGCGTGCCGCGGAGGTAGTCGAGCTCGTTGCGCAGGCGCTTCACTTCCAGCGCCTTCTCGATCTTGACCTCCATCTCCTCGATTTCGAACGGCTTCTGGACGTAATCGAACGCGCCGATCTTCATCGCCTCGACCGCGGTATTGACCGAGCCGAACGCCGTCATCAGGATGACGGCCGTCGTGGGATGCAGGGCGCGGGTCGTGCGAAGGACGTCCATCCCGTCGCTGCCCCCCATCTTCAAGTCGCTCAGCACCACGTCGAAGTGTCCGTCGTGCAGCCGCTCGATTGCGGC
>DASSGK010000333.1:0-15511 GCA_035693505.1 Vicinamibacterales bacterium | reverse complement strand
GCAAGGTAGAGCGGCGCGCTCCAATCCGAGAACCGGCTGACTATCGCGGCCACGAGGATCGGGCTGAGGATCGACCCCACCTGCCCGGATGTGTTCATCGCCGCGCTGACCGCACCCGAGCGGCGACCGCCGATGTCCAGGCACGTTCCCCACGCGGCGCCGAGCAGGAAATTCGATGACGCGCCGCCAAACGCAATCAGCGCCGCCGCGGCCACCGGCGATGCGGCCAGCGTGGCGGCGAGGGTGAAGACTCCGGCCGCAGCCAGCGCGCCGCCGCCGATCGTGATGCGCCCGAGTTTGAGCCCGAGACGCCGCGCCGCCCGATCGGTGGCCATGCCGCCGAGGAGATCCGCCGCCGCACTGAGAATCAGCGGCAAGCCTGCGAGAATGCCGGCGGTCATCCCGGACAGCCCGCGTGCGGCGAGGTATGTCGGCAGCCACGTGACATAGAACGTGCCTCCGAACGCCTGCGTGAAGTACATCAGGCACAGACACACCACCGTGCGATTGGCCAGCAGCCGCTTCCAATGGGTGGCATCGAGCGCGTGACCATCACCGGCCGCAAGCCCGCTCTCGATCAGCGTGCGCTCGGCCGCGCCAACACCCGGGTGCTCACCTGGTGAATCACGAAACCACCAATACCAGCCCCAGGCCCACACGAAGCCGATCGATCCGAACAGGACGAACAGCGACCGCCAATCGAAGTACACGAGCAGCGCCGTCACGAGCATCGGCGTCAGGCCGCCGGACAGGTGTGCAGCCATGAAGAATGCGCCCTGCGTGGTGCCTCGCTCCTGCCTCGGGAACCATCGGGAAAACGTGCGGGCGACGTTCGGCCAGGCGCCGGCTTCGCCGCTGCCGAACAGAAACCGGATCACGAGCAACGACGAATAGCTGAACGCAAAGCCGGTGAGCACCGTAAACGCGGACCACCAGCAGACGATGCGCGTCAGGACGCGCCGCGTGCCGACCCGGTCGCCCCACCACCCGGTTGGAATCTCGAACAGCGCGTAGGCGACGTAGAACGCGCTGAACACATAACCCATCTGTGTCGGGCTGAGATCGAGATCGCGTGCGATGTACGGACGAGACACAGCGATGCTGACGCGATCGAGATAGGTGATCGCGCCCAGGGCCATCGTCATCGCCAGCACTTTGTGGCGGACGTGAGTATTTCGGGGCCGGGCCGCTTGCGGAAAGCCTGGAGCCTCCACGCTCGGAGAGCTGGTCAAGACTTCTGGCGCCATGGAGACTCCGGGTTGGACGAAGACGTGCTTCGAAGAATAGGAACCGCCGCGAGCCGCTGTCAATGCTACATTCGCCGCGCCATGGCGAATACGAAGCCAAGAGTTCTCGTCACCGAATCCGAGTATCGCAAAGCCGAAGCGCGTTTCGCGGCGGCCCCGGGCCTCGAGTGCCTGCGCGCCCCGAACGCGGAGGCCGAACTGGCCTCGGCCGTCCTTGAAGCGCGCGCTTCGCACGCGATTGTCGGGTCCGGGACCTATTCAAACGCGTTGTACGACGCGCTGCCCGCAGGCGGCGTGATCGCTCGATTCGGCGTCGGCCACGACGGGATCGACAAGATCAAAGCCACCGCGTCCGGCCTTCTCTGCACCAACACCCCCGGCGTCCTCAATCAGTCGGTGGCCGAGCACACGATGATGCTGATTGCGGCCGCCGCGCGGGCACTGGTCGCCATGTCAGCGAGTCTGGCAAAAGGCGGGTGGGATCCGGTGATCGGTGAGGAGTTGGAGGGAAAGACGCTGGCGATCGTCGGTTGCGGCGGCATCGGGCGCGCGGTCGCGCGCCTCGCCTCTCTCGGCTATCGCATGCGGGTCGTCGGCTGTTCACGGCCCGGCCTGCCGGCGCTCGAGCAGCTTGAACACTTCGACGTGGTGACGAATGACTTCGCGACGGCGGTGCGGGGCGCGGATTTCGTGAGCCTGCACATGTCTGCGACCCGCGACAACATCCGATTCGTCAATGCCGAGCGCCTCGCGCACCTCGGAGAGCGCACGTGGTTGATCAACACGGCCCGCGGCACGCTCGTCGACGAGGGCGCGCTGTTCGCGGCACTGGTCAGCCGCCGCCTCGGCGGAGCCGCCCTCGACGTCTTCGTGCGCGAACCTTACGTCCCGATCGAGGGCAGCGGCGACTTCCGCTCGCTCGCCAACGTCATCCTGACGCCGCACGTGGCGAGCAACACGGCTGCCGCGAACGGCCGCATGGCCGATCGTGCGATCCGGAACGTCATCTTTGCCGAGGCCCGCGCGTTTGCGCAGATGGATCTGCTGAATCCAGAAGTCATCCCGCTCGCGCGCTAACCATTCATCCTGGCAACCAGTTCAATCGCCCGCTTCAGCGACGTTCCCCGTTCTCGCATCTCCGCCCACACGTCGCCGATCGTTCGCACGCGTTCGAGGATGTTCCGCACCGTGAACGTAGCGGGCTCGACCTCACCGCGCTCGACCTCGGTCCACGTGCACGGCGCCGACACTGGCGCGCCGCGGCGCGCTCGTACGGTGTACGCAGCGGCAAACGTCGAGTGATATCCGTTTCTTCCAGTGTCGACGTAGATGCGCCCGCGTCGATCGACCTTGGCGAACTCCTGCGTCAGCGCATCCGGCTGGAGGCCGACGAAGACTTTGCCGACGGCGCCGGCGAACCGCGCCACCTGGCCAATCGGCGTCTTGCCGTCCAGCGGGACGACGATGTGAAACCCTTTCGAGCCCGTCGTCTTGATCCATGACTGAAGCGTGAGCTTCTCGAGGAGATCGCGAAGATCGATCGCGGCCCGCCGAACCGTCTCGACGTCGTCAGTCGAGGGATCGAGATCGAAGACGCAGACGTCAGGATGCTTCAGATCCGGAACGCGCGACGACCAGACGTGATGCGTGATCGTGTTCTGGTTGACGGTCCACAGCAGCGACTGGAGGTCGGTGACCACGGGATGATGCACAACGCCGTCCTTCTTGGGCACTTCGACGCGCTCGAGCCACTCGGGAAATCCCTTCGAGACATCCTTCTGCCAGAATCCCTGGCGCTCGATGCCCGCCGGATATCGCTCCATCGTCAGCGGACGGCCGCGCAAATGCGGAAGCATGACCGGCGCAATCGCTTCGTAGTACGCCGCCAGCTCACCCTTGGTGATCCCATCGTCTGGAAAGAGCACCTTGTCCGGGTGGGAGATCACGATGGCTCCCGAACGACATCGCGAGGGTTCTTGTCGGCGCGGACGCCCAGAAGCCGCGGATGCCGAAGCTTCCCGTGCACGGTCCACTCGATGAAGCCGATCTGCACGACGATCTCGGGGCGAACCCAATGACCGTGACGGGGCAGACCCGTGCCCTTCGTGAACGGCGTCTTCTCCACGGCGAGCTCGTCGAGACGCCGTCGCAAATCGACGAGGAGCTTCGTGTCGAAGCCGGTGCCGATCTTCCCGGCGAAGACGAGGTCGTCGGCCTCATCGTTCGACCCGGCGTCTGGTCGAGGCGCATAGTAGCCGACGAGCAGCGCGCCGAGGCCGACGCGGGCGCCTTGTGGATCGGTGAAGCCGCCGACGACGAACTCCTGCGCCGCCTCGACTTTCATTTTGAGCCAGTGCTTCGAGCGTCGATGTTCGTACGGCGAGCCGCGGCGCTTCGCGATCACGCCTTCCCACCCTTCGCGTCTCGCGCGATCCCACGGCTCCGGATCGTTGAGGAGCTCCACCCGCTGCAAGGGTGCCTCGAATGGGAGCGACTTCAGCAGCGCACGGCGTTCTTCAATCGGCAGCGGCGTGACGAGACGGCCGTCGATCCAGAGGATGTCGAAGACGTGATAACCGCGGTGACCGTCCCAGGTCATTTCGCCGTCGAGGATGACCTCGTCGACGGGGAGCGCGCGGACGGCGCTGACGACCGACGGCAGATTCTGAAGAAGACGATTGCGGGAGTAGAGCCGGACCTCGTCACCCTGTTTGTACGCCAGCAAGCGGATGCCGTCGAACTTGCGCTCGAACAGCCAGTCGGGTCCGCCGAAGCGGTCCTGAGTCAAGGTCGCGGCCATTGGCTCGAGCCACTCGGGTATCGGCATCGGGAACAATGGCCTGCGACAGACTCCCTACGTAGCCGAAGGTAACTACGCTACTTCGACGCGATCGTCGGGTTCACCCAGCCGTTCTTCATCACGCCATGCGACGGGCGGAAGCTCAGATAGTCAACATGATCGGGAATGTCGAACCAGCCATGGATGACGCCCGGCGGAACGATCAGCACGTCGCCGACCTTCAACTCGACTTTGCGGGAGCCAACCGCCACGCCGCCACCGCAGCCCGGACCGTTCGGTCCGCCGTCGGGGTTGTTCGTGCTGCGCCGGCCGTTCACCACCTTGCCGTCGATGAACGCCGTGCCGCCGCCCGAGACGATGTAATAACCCTCGGTCTGATTGTCGTGGGTGATGGCGCCTTGAAGTGCGTCTGCCGGCGGATTGGCCATCTGCTCGCCACACGGAGTGGTTGGGGCCGCGGCCTGGGCATTGCCACGAGCGCCGGCTGCCGGTGCATTGCCTCGACCTCCGGCGGCCTGAGCCTGTGCGACCGTCATCACGCTTTGCTTCGAGCGATGAACGATGCCCAGCTCCATGCTCCAGCCGTCGCCGATGTCGACAACCCTGGCATTCTCGTCGCGGGTCTGCTGCGACTGCTCCGTGGCGCTGATCTTGTCGATCTCAGCCTTCGTGATGACGGTCGCCGTCGTCGGGTTGCCCGGCCGGGGCTGAGCGTAGACGGCCAGAGGAATCAGCACCGCCGCCGCCAGCACGACTTTCAGTCCATTGTTCTTCACAGTGTTCCTCCTGCGTGTATTGTCGCCTCTCGGCGCCTCTGTCACGTCTCGGTCTGAAGCACTCTCCCTGCTCCGATGGTGCGGTCCTTCTCACGAATCGCGAACAACGAGTCCTTCTCAATGGCGACTGCGTCTTCGAGGCCAATGACCACTCGCAAGTTATCACCCGGCATCATAATGTCCGTGCCCGCCGGGAGCTCGAGCGTGGCAGCCACGTCCACAGTTCTCACGTAACACTGCATCGTGTAGCCATTCCTGATCGGAGCCTTGCGTCCGCCTTCTTGTTGCGTCAACAGGTAGACGTCAGCGCTGAACCTCGTGTGCGGTTTGATCGAACCCGGCCTTGCGAGAACCTGGCCGCGCTGGACGTCTGTTGCCGGCACACCGCGCACGAGGATTCCGACGGAATCACCCGCGCGGCCTTCATCCACCAGCGTTCTGGACATTTCGATTCCCGTGACAACAGTCTTCACGGTCTCGCGGAATCCAACGATCTCGATTCCCTCGCCGACTTTGATCGTCCCCCGTTGAATCTGTCCAGTCACGACGGTACCGCGCCCGGTAATGGAAAAGACGTCTTCGATCGGCAGGAGAAACGGTCCCTCCGGATCGAGTGTCGATTTGGCGGAGATCCAGTCTGGCCGGCCCTGGCTCTCGGACGCTCGAACCCGCTGAGGACCTGGATCCACTGGCGATGGCTTCGCCACCTCACGCGTGGATTGGCGCGCTGGACCATGCGTCGCGTCCAGCTTCGCGCTGATCGCCAGGCGCAGACTAGCGAAGCGTTCGTCGTTCCTGTCGCCGGACCAGCCGACGAGCCTTGCGGCCTGGATCGGCCGAAACTGAAGGGGAATCCTGACTTCGTCGAGCAGCACGGGAACGACAATGCCGCGGCTCCGCGCGTCCTCCGCCTCTGCCCGAACCCATTCGGAGGTCACCGATGTTAGAGACCAGACGACGATGACGCAGCGTGCTTCATCGAGGGCCGGCCCGAGGACCTGGTCCCAGGTCTGTCCGGGCAGGATGCGCCGATCCCACCACACCGACCACCCCTCCTCGCGGAGAGCGTCTATCAACGGCCTGACGCGTTCGAGCTCAGAGTCAGAGTAGGAAACGAAGACATCAATCGACGCGTCGGTCATGAGCAACACCGTTCACCAGGTTTTCCGCCTGACGACAGGAAGCATCAGCGAAACGCGGCCGAGACACAAGGAGGTTCTGCCGCAGTCTATTCAGAACTGCATCGTCACGACGAGGCTGTCGACGTAGCGGCCGCTGCCGACGTTCTGCCGCGGAAACAACCGTCCGAACACGGTCGCCGTCGTCGGGTGATCGTTGCCGGGCACCTTATCGGTGAGCGTGGCCGTGCCGCTCGACCCGTCTCCCCAGATCCGCGTATGGCCGACGTCGAGATACACGTTGTAACCGAGGTGCTCCTGGCCGTTCGACATCGCGCGATCGAACGATCCGGCGAGCCCGCGGCCGATCGTGACGACGACGTTCAGCGCGCCACCGCCCTGCGAACACGAGTACGTGATCGATCCGGTCGCGTCGGTGGGCGCGATGTCGAGCGTGTCGTAGACGCCGAAGTCGATGCCGCTGGAGTTGACGACGCAATGGCGATCGCCGCCAGACGGTTTCGGCGACGTCCCCTGCGCACCGGCGACGCTGACGCCGACGAGAGCCACTCCGCTCAGGATTGCGAGCGCGCGCCTCAGGGCTGGCCGGCAGTACATGTCACCTCTCCGATGTCGACGGCGATGCGGATGTCCTTCGGCACATCGATCGTCGTGCGGCAGCTCTCGCCCCGATAGTCGACGCGCAGTTCCTGGGGGCCGGCAGGGACGTTCTCGAGATAGAACGCGCCATCCGATCCGATTGGCGACGTCACGGGATCCTTTCCCGCGAGATCGATCGTCGCGTCGCCGTAGGCCGGCACGATCCGATGCCCGTCAGAGAGGATCACAACGTGGCCAGACACGCCGCGAAACAGCACGGCGCCGAACTTCACGACCGCCGGACCGCGATTGGGCGGGGCGACGAGGGCACTCGTGCGATCCAGCTGATACTCGAGTGCGATGTCCTCGTCGGCAATCCGCACGGGATTGGCGTAGTACGGCAGCAGGTTGGGCACGACGATCGTGCCGCCGCGGCCGGTGCGGCCCGCCAGCTGATTGTTCACATACACGCGAACGCCGGGATTGTCCTGCACCTGCACGACGGCATACCCGTCGGTGATGCTGCGGCCCAGCGTGAGCCGCCCACCCGCGATCACAACGCTGCCGGCGAGCTCGGCTGACGCCGATTGTTGCTGCTGAACCGAGTCCTCCCGCAGCGACAGCAATCCGTGGCGCCCCTGCCACTGGAATTCAGCCCGCCCGTTCTGCGCCCCGGCGCTGTCGGTCTGCGCCTCGACACGGTAACCGACGCCGGTGCCGAGCGGCAGCGACTTTTGTACTGACACCACACCCTGCGTTGTTCCGTCGCCGCTCTGGTTGACACCGATGGACGCCACCGCGCGCGGACCGAGGAGGATGTTGAGGCTCGCGAAGCCTGCCCAACCCTTCGTCGCCAGCTCGCTGTGCACACGGGCCGCTGACACCGTGGTCAGGACGCGTGGACCGAATTGGAGATACAGCGAGAGACCGGCACGGCGTTCTGCTGTCACCGACGAAGGCGCGGGCGAGTCTGTCGTCTCAGCCGCCGAGAAAGCGACTGGAACTGCGGCGTTCGGCGTCGCCGTGGTGGGCTCGACGGCGTTGTTCGAGTAGAAGGCCGTCACGCTCGCGCGCCCGAGTGTCACGCTGGCGCTGCCGCTCGTCCGCAGCGTGTTGCGGTCGTCGCTCGGGGCGAGATCGAGCGTGGCGAAGTGCGGCCCCATCCACTGCGCCGTCGCGGACAACGTGAAGTAGCGGGCCGTGAATGCGTAGCTTCCTGCGGCGGCGTAATCGACCACGCCTCCGGAGCCGCTGACGGCTCCTTCCGCTTCGATCTCGCCGAGCCGCCCGATGCGCAAGTTCAGCATCGGCCCGCCGCTGACGACGTCCGGATCGCCTTCAGCACGGGCGCCGAGCGTCAGCCAGGTCGAGACGCCGAAGCGATGCATGAACGATCCGGTGATCGGGCCGTACGTCGGATTCGCGTCGGTCTGATCCTCGCGTCGCGTTCCGACGGAGTACTGAAAATCGTGCGTGCCCGCGTCCAGCAGCGACGAGGTGAAGTAGTACGGGCCGCCGAAGATCTGTTGACGGCCGACGCGATCGCGGACGACGACCTGCACGCTGCCGAGTCCGCCGACGACCGGGAGCCGCTGCAGCGAAAAGGCACCTGGCGGCAGCTGCACGCGACGCACGAGCGTTCCGTTGACGTACACATCGGCGGTCGCGGGCGTCGACACGCTCCCGGCGGCGGCGGGAAGCGGATACGGGAGGCGGTACGGGTCGAGCGCAAACTCACGGCCGACGCTGAATCCGGCGACCGTGGGCAGCGATCCGAGCAGCGTCGCCCGGGCGATGGTATCGCCCACAACGTAACGGACCATCGTCCCCGGCGCGTCGATCGTCAGCGAGCTCAAGCCTCGGACGATCGCTCCGCTTGACGTTCGCGTGTAGCTGGTCAGCGCGAGCGCGTTCTTGATGTTCAGTCCCGCCTCGAGCGTGACCGAAGTGGAGCTGCCCTGCTGCGCGAGCGCGTCGTAGTTGAGGAAGAAGCCGGACGCTCGTCCGTACTCGATGTTGCGGGGACGGTCGTTCTGCAAAACCACGCGTGTCGCGGCGAACATCTCGGGCGCCGCGGTGAGACGGAGCTCGAGTGCCTGCTCATCGAGCTCGAAGGTCACGCCAGGAGCCAGCGAGGACAGCGCAACGTACGACTCGCCGTTGAAGGTCCGTTCGACGCCGTGCGCATTCGTCAAACCCGTGCCCGCGAGACGATTCGTGCGCAGCCACAACTCGGCGTCGGCGCGAATCAGGAAGACGTCGCCGCTGGCGGAGCCGTTCACCCGAAGCGTCACGACAATGCGTTCGGGGGCATCGGCGCCGGCCGGCGATCGGCCGGGAACCTGCGCGAAGAAGAGCGCAGTCCAAAAGAGCGCGATCAGAAATACACCGTGGCGACCACGGTGTCGGCGTACGCACCGACCGGCACGTCCTGATCGGCGGACACTCGGCCGTAGATGTAGACCGACTTCGGATCGCCGGTGGAAGGACCGAGCATCAACACATCGCCGGGAGAGTCGCCCCAGTGCTGGCCGCGCCCGGCATCCTGATACAGGTCGTAGTTCAGGAGGTTCGCGCCGCTCGCCATGAAGCGGCGGCCGCCGGACGCGTGGCCTCCCGCGTTGAGCGCGATGGCCGCGGGCGTGCCGCGAGTGCAGGTCACGACCAGGATCGTTTCGCCGTCGAGCGGCGCCGTGGCGTTGCGGGAGACGGGATCGTAGGTGCCGAAGGCGAGCGACGCGCCGTCAATCTGACAGCTGCGGTTCACCGTCGCCGCGATGCTCATGCCTGACTGGGCGGCGGATTGTCCGTCGACGCCGGCACGCGCGATCACCGCAAGGGCAACCGCGAGCGCGATGCGCGTGGCTAGCGGCAGCCCGGCACTTTGCCTGACCATGTGTCCGTCACCGTCTTGCCGCTGCTGACGACGCTCGCAGAAAATGACGCGGCGGAGCAGCCCGCGCCGGTGACGTCGATGTCGTAGATCGTCGATCGATTCGCGAGGACGTACCAGCCGGCGGCCTCCCTCGTGTAGATCGTTTTGCCCGCCGCATCCAGGCCGACGACGCGGACCGTGTCGATGCTCGAGTGCGCCTTGCCCGTGTTCCTGACTTCGACGGCGATCTTTCCATCTTCCGCCCGCAGGTCTTTGATCTGGATGGCGGCGGTCAACGTGCCGCTCGGCCGAACAAAGACCGGCAACCCGATGCGCGTCCGCATCTGAACGCCGTTGCCGGCCGCGGCCGTCGACGAGGGGAGCTCTTCGAAGAAGACGCGGAAGCTCAGCTCGTTGCCCGCGGCGGCGACGTCGGTGCCGATCCGGATCTGACGCTGGCCGCCCGGCGGCAACGTCAGGAGCTTTGGAAAGACGATCAGGCTGCTGGTATCACTCAATTTGATGGTGCCGCGATCGTCCTGATCCCACTCGAAGGCGCTGACCTGGAAGCGCAGCTCTTCCCGACTCGTGTTCTTGACCGTGACGACGCCGCTGCGTGCCGACGGCGAGAGCGAGACCTGCATCGGGTTGATGGTGAAGTTCGCTGCGCGAGCGGGCGCGGCGAACGACAGCAGGACCAGGGACGCCGCGGCGACCGAGATGATTCGGGACATGGATCAATCCCTCAGAAATTGACGGTCGCGACGACCGAGTCGTTGAAGCTGCCGATCGGCACGTCCTGCGCACCCGCGACGCGTCCGTGGACGGTGAAGGATCGAGGATTCTTCGAAGGCGCGGCCGGGATCGACATCATGCCTCTGCCGTTGTTGGTCCAGACAATCGTGTGTGCGTTGTCCTGGTACAGCTCGTAGGTGAGATACGCGGTTGCGCCGTTTCTCATGCGCCGGGTTGGACCCTGGGCATTCGCACCGCTGTCGAGACCAATCGATGCCGCCGTTCCCTTCGTGCACGTGAGCACGACCGTCCCGCTCGCGTCCAGCGGCGTCGTCGCGTTCGCGCCGATCGGATCGTAGGCGCCGTATGCCACCGGCGTCGTGCTGATCAGGCAGTTCTTCCGGACGGTCGCGCTGACGGCGATGACGGCCGTATTGGAATCGGCGTCGAGAGGGACGAACGCGAGGGTGCTGACCAATAGCAGCGTCGCACAAAGGACCTGTTGTCGCATCCCGCCTCCTGGACAGGCGCCTCCGACGTACTGAGGGACCTCCGAAATCTCGGATCCGTAGCCGACTCTTCACGCGGTGTTTACGGCACCGTTTGTTCTGCTGGAAGACGGATTCGGCAACGAGTGTGCCGCTCGCAAGGGAGGCGGTGAAATGCGAGAGAAGCTGCCCTCCGGAGCGCGCTCCGGAGGGTGATTTCCGATCTCAGAACGTGTACTTGATCCCCAGCTGCACGATCCGACCGTCGTCGGCCGTCGTGATCACGCCGAAGGTCGGCGAGCCGATCTGGTTGCCCGGCTGTCCGAACCGTTCCTGGTTGAACAGGTTGAAGAACTCGACGCGGACCTGGACCTGCTGCGATCGGGTGACCGCGAAGTTCTTGAAGAACGACAGATCGGTGCGCGCGAAACCCGGTCCGCGGATCACGTCGCGCGCCTCGTTGCCGACCTGACCCGCGTTCGCCGCCAGCGTGAGCCGCTGGAAGCAGTTCGTGTTGAAGTACTGGGCGACGGTGTGCGGCGCGTTGTCGTTCGGATCGCACGTCATGTTGGGACGATTGGTCAGCGACGTGAGCGATACGTTGTTCGGCTCGATCGCGGTCAGCGGGAACCCGGTCTGCGCCTGGATAATCCCGTTGACCTGCCAGCCGCCCAGCGTGAGACGAGTGGCCGCGTTGCGATCCTCGAGACGCGGCAGCTCGTAGCCGAAGCTGAGGACGAAGCGGTGACGCGCGTCGAAGAGCGCGTCGCCCTTCTCCCGCGCGAGTGCCGCGTCGATCGACGCCTGATCGCCGATCGTAACCGGCAGCATCGGACGTGACTCGCCGCCGATGTTGAGCCCCGACACGTCGTCCACCGCATGGCTCAGGGTGTACGACGCAAGCATGTTGATGCCGCGCCATGGGCGCATGCGCGCGCTTGCCTGCAGCGCGTTGTACCAGGAGTCGGCGACCGAGAACGTCGGACGCACGAGACTGAACGCGGGGAATACGCGCGGACCGACCGTCGGCGTCGGCGACAGAATCGGAATCGTCGGGTTCACCTCCATGAAGATCGGCAGGTGATAGCCGCGCGATCCGACGTAGCCGGCCTCGAGACCCCAATTGTTCCCGACCTGCCGCTGCACCGTGACGTTGTAGTGCTCCACCATCGGCGTCGTGAAGTCGGGCCCCCAGCCGATGAAGATCAGTCCCGGCGGGAATCCCACCGGCAGCGCGCCGCCGAGCGGCGACGCAAACGGGATCGGCGCCGGGAAGTCCACCTGCGTCAGCGGCTGGAACGGCGGCGCGAGCGTGCCGTTCTGGAAGAAGTCGCCCTGGCCCGGCAGCGTGTCGTAGAACATCCCCCATGCGGCGCGCACGCTCGTGCGGCCATCGCCGCTCGCATCCCAGATGGCGGCGACGCGCGGCGCGAAGTTGTTCTTGTCGGTGTAGTACGTCCCGTCGGGAACTCCCGTGTCTCCCGGATACACGAGGCCGGCCGGCGCACTGGGAATCACGGTCGACTGCTGGCCCGGATGAAACGCGTTGAGGTGATTCTGGCTCTCCGCGAACGGCTGGTTCACCTCGTACCGCAGACCGTAGTTCAGCGTCAGCCGCGATCCGACGCGGAACTCGTCCTGCGCGTAGAGGGCGTAGGTCCACGACGAGCCGTCCAGATTTGGATCGCCGCTCCCCTGCCGGAACTGAATCGGCAGCCCGAGCAGGAAATCTGCCGCGGCATTTCCCGTGTACTGGCCAGTGAACGTGTAGTCGCCGTTCGGCCGGTTGATGAACGACACAAAGATTTGATCGCGCCGGAGCTCGCCGCCGAACTTGTACGCATGTCGTCCGGTTACCCACGTGAAATCGTCGCTCGCGCTGAGCACGTTGTTGGTCCGGGTCGCGAACGGCTGCTGGGCATCTCCTGTGGTGAAGAACCCGTTGACCGTGATGAACGGCAGCCCGGCGGCCGTGGTGCTGGTGCCGGAATACTGAAAGCCGAGCGACTTGAGATCGAGACCGCTCGTGACGTTCGGCTTCGCGCTGATCCGGTTCAGGTTCGCGCGCACGACGTTGATCATGCTGGACTTCACGATCCACGTGTCGGATCCCATGATGTCCTGCAGCGTGGCATCGGCGGTGTTGCCGGCCGGCGAGAAGTTCGACCCGCCGAGCGGGTTGACGTTGTTCGTGTGCGCGAACATGTAACGCGCCAGCAGCGTGTGCGCGTCATTCAGTCTGTAATCGCCGCGCAGGCCGAACTGCTCGCGCGTGTCCAGCACGTCGGGCGATCGCACCGACCGGTTGCCGGCGGTGTTGGGCACCGGGATGTACTGGTTCAGGATGTTCGTCGAGATCGGGTTGATCCGGTTCGCGGGAATTACGTTGCCCGGAAACGGCTGCCCGGTGAGCGGATCCCTGATCGCCGCGCCGCCCGAGAAATCTCCGGCGCGCTGCGCGGTGCTCAGCACGACGCGATTGTCGGTGGTGCCCTGGCGATTGTTGAACCCCTCGTAGTACCCGAAGAAGAACGCGCGGTTCTTTTCGAGCGGCCCGCCGAACGAACCGCCGTACTGGTTCTGCTTGAGCGCGGGCTTCGTCGTGGCGAAATAGTTGGTCGCCTGCCGGGAATCGTCGCGATTGAACTCCCACAAGCCGCCGCGCCAGTCGTTGCTGCCCGACTTGGTCACGACGTTGACGACCGATCCGGCGTTGCGGCCGTACTCGGCGTCGTAGGAGTGCGTGAGGATCTTGAACTCCTCGATCGCGTCCGGCGGCGGCCGCAGCACGAAACCCGTGTTGAACGAGTCGTTGTTCGGCGATCCGTCGAGAAGGAAGTTGTTGGACTGGTTCCGCATGCCGTTGACGTTGAAGCCGCCGGTCACGTTGCCGAACCCGCCGGGCGTGGCGTTGCCGTCGGCACCTCCAAGGCCCGCCGGCGGCGCGACGACGCCGGGAATCAGCGTGCCGAGCTGCGTGAAATTCCGCCCGTTCAACGGCAGATCGACGACCTTCTTCTGATCGATGACGACGCCGAGCGTGGCGTTTTTCGTCTCGACGAGCGGAGCCGCCGCGGCGACGTTGACCTGCTCGCTGATCGATCCGACCTGAAGCTTCAGATCCACGCGTGCGGTGCCGTTCACGACGACTTCGACGCCGGCTTGCACCGTGGTGCGGAACCCCGACAGGCTCGCCCTGGCTTCGTAAACGCCGGGGTTGAGGAGCGGAATGGTGTAGGCGCCGTCGGCCGCCGTCACCGCGGTCCTTGTGAAGCCGGTCGCCTGGTTGGTGACCTCGACGGTGGCTCCCGGCACCACGCTGCCGCTCGTGTCCGACACGACGCCCGCAATCTGCCCTGTGGCCTGCGCATCAAGGCCGGCGGACCACGACACCAGTCCCAGCGCGACGGCCAGGACCACGACGATGTGCTTCAGCAGGTGATTCATCGTTCGTCTCCACGCCCGCTTTGGGCGCCCGCTCCCGACAATGTGGGCAATCTTAACCTGACGGTTGTATGCTGCCGTGCTGTCGCTTGTACGACGCGCGGCCTTTTTCTGACAGGAGCGTACTCATGTCGTCGTTTCGGATTGCCGTCATCGCGGGGGACGGCATCGGCAATGAAGTGATACCAGCGGGAATCGCCGCGATCGAGCGCGCGACGCGCGGCAGCGGTGTGTCCGTGTCGTTCAGCGATCTTCCCTGGAGCTGCGAATACTACCGTCAGCATCAGCGCATGATGGACGAGGATGGTTACGATCGGATGTCGGCGTTCGACGCATTGTACATGGGCGCGCTCGGCGCGCCTGGCGTGTCGGACGCGGCGTCGGCCGGGCTCATCCTGGGCATCCGTCAGCGGTTCGATCAGTATGTGAATCTCCGGCCGATGCGGCTGCTCGCCGGCCTGGAATCGCCGCTGGCTCATCGAGGCTCGGCGGACATCGACATGGTCTGCGTGCGCGAGAACTCCGAGGGCGAGTACTCGGGCGTGGGCGGCCGCATCCACCGCGGCACGGCGCACGAAGTCGCCCAGCAGGTCGGCGTGTTCACGCGGCACGGCATCGAGCGAATCCTGCGGTACGGTTTCGAGATCGCCGCGAAGCGGCCGCGGAAGATGCTCGCGAGCGCGACCAAGTCGAACGCGCTGACGCATTCGATGGTGCTGTGGGACGAGGTCGCCGAAATCGTGCGGCAGGATTATCCGTCGGTCGAATACCGCAAGTACCACGTGGACGCGCTCGCCGCCCGCATGATCACCCATCCGCAGACGCTTGACGTCATGGTGACGTCGAATCTGTTTGGCGACATCCTCACCGACATCGGCTCCGCGATTTCCGGCAGCCTGGGCATCGCGCCGGGCGCCAACATCAATCCGACGCGGCAGCATCCGTCGATGTTCGAGCCGATTCACGGATCGGCGCCCGACATCGCGGGCAAGGGGATCGCGAACCCGATCGGCGCCATCTGGGCCGGCGCGCTGATGCTCGAGCATCTCGGCCACCGGGACCTGCACGACAAGATTCTCGGCGCCGTCGAACGTGTCGTTGCGACGGGAAAGATCAGGACACCGGACCTGGGGGGATCGTCGACGACGAAGGAGGTTGCCGACGCCATCGTCAGTGAGATTTGAGGAAGAGGACGCAGAGGAAGAAGAAGAATAAGAGTAGGAAAGCCACAGAGACACTGAGACACCGAGAAGTCTTCGGTCAAGGCGCTCGACACGCCGCCGCTCAGCGGCGGGCGCATCATCGGGCGCGGGAAACGAGCGACGCTCAAAACGGTGGCTCGTCGTTCGTTTCCGGCGCCCGGCGATGCGGCCAGCGGGCTGCGCAGCAGCCCGCGTGTCGAGCGCGCTCAGCGCAACGTCTAAAATC
>DASSGK010000332.1:0-3510 GCA_035693505.1 Vicinamibacterales bacterium | reverse complement strand
GTCTTGAAGACTGCGCGCGTTATCAGGATGGCCAGTACACGCACTGATCAAGACGGCACGTTTACATTCGACAGGTTGGAACCGCAGCTCTACAAAGTGGCTGTCGTCGATTTCGAACATGGACGAGGCGAGCAGTGGGTCGACGGCAACGGTGCGCCGGTCGTCATCACGCTTGAAGCGCCGTCAAAGGCCACGGGTCGCGTCTTGCGCGGAAAACTCCCCGCTCCACACGTCGTCGTCCGATTCATTCCTGACGCCGACGCATGGCGCGAGAGCACCGACCCGATCGCACACCTCACGCTCGACGCCGAGAGCGACGACGGCGGAAACTTTGTCGTGCGGTTGCCACCGGCCGCTGAAGGGACTCTTCAACTGACGGCCGCGGACGGAGCGACAAAACGGATCCCGCTGAGAAGGACGCCAAACGCATCAGATATCACACTCGGCGACATTAGGTTGGAAGAACCTATCGCTGTCGAAGTTCAGACAGATGTGACGGGCTGTATTGTGTCTGCCGTCGGTCCCGCGGGTGCCGGTGGATTCAGCATCGTGCGGGCGAACAGCAACGGAATCGCACACGCGTTGTTGTTGCCGGAGCCAGGTCAGTGGTTGATGCAAGTCGAGTGTGCAGGAGTTCAGCGGACGGTCGCTCCGCCGTTGATTGACGTGTCCGCGAAAGGAGAGTTGCCGATTCGAAATCTACACGTCGAATGACGTCAGTCATATCGCATGGCGTCGACTGGCGATAACCGCGCCGCTTTGAGCGCCGGGTACACGCCAAAGATCAGCCCGATCACGATCGCCGTGCTCATGCTGGCGACGAACGTCGGCCAGGTGAAGACGGCATACATCGGCGTCGACGTGCGCCAGCGGATGAAGGCAGTAATAGCAGTGGCGGCGCTGAATCCGAGGGCCGCGCCAAGAAGAGCCCCGGCGAGTGAGATGGTTACTGATTCCGACAGGAATTGCGCGGCGATGTCCCGGCGCGTCGCTCCGGCGGCCTTGCGAACGCCGATTTCACGGGTGCGCTCGGCGACAGCCGCGAGCAGCACGTTCATGATGCCGATGCCGCCCACGACGAGCGAGATGCCGGCGAACGCCCCCATCAGCAGCTTGGCGATCAACATCCCTTGATTGAGCTGCCTGAGCCGCTCGACGCCGGTGCCGCTGATTGAGATTTGCTGGTCTTTACGCCAGCGTGCGTCCGTGGCGTCCGCCCACGCCTCGACCTGGTGCTGCACGTCGAGCACGTCCTCGATGCGCGGCGCCCGAATCGACAGGCTCGGAGGACGTTCGGGTCGTGCATCCACCGGAACGCGCATAGGCCCGGTGGCGAGGAGTGCGGCCGAGCGCATCGCAACGGGCGCCATCCGAAGCGGCACGATGAGGCCGAATGTGCGCTCGTTGGGAATCTCCTCGAGCGCTCCCACAATTCTCCACGGCTTCCCTTCGATCTGAAGCGACGTATTCACGACGTTCGCCAGCGATCTATCTTCGGCCAGCTCCCGCGCGAGGTTGTTCGAGATCACCACGACGGATTGGTCCGACGACATTTCGTCGTCGGTCAGAAACCGTCCAACCGTCACTGTGAGGCCGCCAAGCAGCGCATTCAGCGAACCGTAGGCGGCCGTGACGGTCGCGGCCCGCGACGGGCCGCCGGCATGCGCGACGAATGTTCCGGTGCCGGCCACCGACAGGGCGACTTCGCACGCAGAACCCAGTCGCGCAGACAGCGACTGTGCGTGGGCGATCGTGAACGCGGGGTACGAAGCCCGAGCGACCGCGAGACCATCGACCAGGTCGAACGTCTTCGGCATGACCATGACCGACTGCAAGCCGAAGCGCTCGATCTGTCGGCGTGCCAGGAGCTGAGCGCCGTCACCGACCGCGAGGATGCCGACGAGCGATGCCGCGCCCATCACGATGCCGAGCGTTGAGAGAAGCGTGCGGATTGGATTGGCGCGGAGCGTCTGCAACCCGACGTGGACCGATGGCAGCATCATGAGGGTTACGAGCCGATACGAGAACCGCCGCCGTGGGGTTCAGCTCTGTTCGTGAAGGCGAGCCAACCGCTTGATTGCCTCCCGAATCGCACGCTCGCTGATGGCCGAGAGGCCGAGGATGTATTCCGTGCCGGCGCGGCTCTTCGGTCGGTCCACGTAGTAGATGTCGGAACTCGAGAGGTGGACCCCGGCTCGCGCCGCTCGTCGGTGCAGGTTGCCGAGCCCGGCGAACCTCACCGTCATGTGGAGTCCCGCGGCGTCCCCGCGGACGACCGCGCGCGCGCCGAACCAGCGGTCGAGCGCGTCGAGCATGGTGTCGCGCCGGCGTTTGTAGAGCCGCCGCATCCGACGGACATGACGTTCGAAAAGGTCCCGATGTAGATGACGGCGGCTTCGTCCGCGAATCCGTGCATCGCCGGCAATGGCGGGCCGCTGTACCGGTATTCGCTGTCGTAGTCGTCCTCGAGAACCACGGCGCCATGCGTGCGCGCCCACTCGACCAGCTCGAGCCGTCGCGCGAGCGGCATCGAGACGCCGACGGGAAACTGGTGCGACGGCGTCACGTGAACCAGGCGCGTGGTCGGGCGCAAACGCTGCAGCGCCGGCCCGGTGTCGCCGACGGGGAGCGGCCGCAGCGTGGCGCCGTGCGGGAGAAACAGCTGCCGGGCACCCGGATACCCGGGATCCTCGACGGCGACTTCGTCGCCTGGATCGAGCAGGAGTCGCGCGCACAAATCGAGCGCCTGTTGCGATCCGCTGACCGCGACGATCTGTTCGGCAGAGCAGCGAACGGCTCGCGCACGTGCGAGATACGCCGCGATGGCCTCACGCAGCTGCGGCAGCCCAGCCGGCGGTGGGCGACGATCGAAAATCGCCGATTCTCCGTTACGCAGCTGCCGCGCGATCAGACGACGCCAGAGCGCGAAAGGAAACCGAGACACGTCGGGGCTGACGTCGGACAGGTTCAACGGCAGCGATGACGAGGGCATCTGCCGGATGGAGCCGAGCCGGCTCGAGTACGTCGACAGGCGAATGGCGCCGGGAGTGCGCGTGTCCGACGCGGCGATGCGAAGGGGCTTCGGCGCTTCGTCAGGCAGTTCAGACGACACGAACGTGCCGGCCCCGGGTTTCGTCTCGAAATAGCCCTCGGCGATCAGCTGATCGTACGCGGCCGTGACCGTCACTCGCGATACACCGTACGTGTCGGCATACGCGCGCGTCGACGGCACTCGCTCGCCGCGGCGGAATCGCCGGTTGAGAATCGCGGTGCGCCACTGCTCGTAGATTTGCCTCTACGGGACCTTCGATCCACGCGACAGCACAAAGGGCACGGTCATGACTGGACTTAAAGAGTATTGCAGAAGTGGCTCTATACATAAGTCCACTCTGGCCGGTACCGTGTATCCATGATCACTCTCGCGCCAGTCGTCCTCGAGCGCGGTGGCGTCCGTCTCGAGCCGCTCTCTCTCACCCACACGGAGGGTCTGTCGGCGGCGATTGCCGACGG
>DASSGK010000331.1:0-12896 GCA_035693505.1 Vicinamibacterales bacterium | reverse complement strand
TTCTCCGAAAATCGCCATGGCACGTGCGCCCCGTGCCGAAGCGTACTTCAACGGCCTGTCGAACTTGCGACTGGCCTCGGGAAACACATCCACGCGGAACCGTGCCGCGCGCAGCTCACCGGCCAGCTTCAGCGCCTCCGCGCGCGACGCGTCATCGAGGAATGTCACCACGATGTCTACAGCGCCGGTCGCAACCGAGGATGGAAACATGCCACGCTCGGTCATCACGACGATGATCCGCTCCAGGCCGAGCGAAAACCCACAGGCGGGTACTGGGCGACCGAGGAACATGCCGACCAGGTTGTCGTAGCGGCCACCGCCGCCGAGGCTGCCAATCCCTTCGACCGCAATCTCCATGATCGCGCCCGTGTAGTATGACAGCCCGCGGGCGAGGCTCGGGTCGATCCGGATCCGCCCTGATGCCGGCGTGGACGCGACGAGCTCGACGATCGCCGCCAGGTTGGCGAGCGCCTCGTGCTCGCCCAGGACGCCGCGAAGCCGCGCGAGCGCGTCGCCGGCCGGGACATTGATGTCGGCGGCGAAGAACGAGAGCGCCCGACCGCCAGCCTCCGCCGGAATGCCACGCGCCGCAAACTCTTTCGTGACGCCGTCGACACCAATCTTGTCCAGCTTGTCGAGCGCCACCAGGGCATCTCCCTGCAGCGGCTGCGGCACGCCCGCGGTGTCAAGCAACGCCGTCAGCACCGCGCGGTGGTTCAGCCGGATGACGAAATCCGTGAACCCGAGCGATGTGAGGATCTCGCTCACCGCGCCGAGAATCTCCGTCTCGACAACCGGCGACGTCGTCCCCGTCGCGTCGATGTCGCACTGGTAGAACTCACGGAATCGGCCGCGCGCCGGACGATCGGCGCGCCACACCGGCTGAATCTGATACCGCTTGAACAACGTCGGCAGCGCGCTCTGGTACTCTGCGACGACGCGCGCGAGCGGAACGGTGAGGTCGTAGCGAAGCGCGAGGTCGGCCTCGCCGCTCTTCTCGTGCTCGCCGCGCTTCAGAATCTTGAAAATGAGCTGACTGCCCTCCTCGCCGTACTTCCCCGTCAGCGTTTCGATGTTCTCGAACGCCGGCGTCTCGAGCGGCTCGAACCCGTACCGCTGATAGACGTCGCGCACGATGCCGATGACGTGGTCGCGGCGGCGGAGATCATCGGGAAGAAAATCGCGGGTACCGCGGGCGGGTTTCGTTGATTGTCGATCGGCCATTTCGTCGGCAGGCCTGAAGGCCTGCACTACTTCCTCAAATCCTCGAATTCTAAGATCCCGACATGTAGTCGAGGCGATAGCCGACATAGTGATCGGCGTACGTCTGGATGCCGGCGACTTCTGCCTGTGTCAGCAGCCGCTTCACCTTGCCGGGGCTGCCCATCACCAGCGAGCGCGGAGGGACTTTCTGGCCTTCGACGATCAAGGTGCCGGCCGCGACAATCGATCCGCTGCCGACGTGCGCGCCATTCAGCAGGATGGCGCCCATGCCGATGAGGCACTGATCCTCGACGATGCAGCCGTGGATCACCGCGGCGTGTCCGACCGTCACGTTCGACCCGATGCTCGTCGTGTGTGTGCCGCTCATCGCATGGACGATCGCGCCGTCCTGGATGTTCGTGCGCCGTCCAACCTTGATCCAGTTCACGTCGCCCCGGATGACCGCGCACATCCAGACGCCGCTCTCCTCGCCGATTTCCACGTCGCCGATCACTTGCGCGCTCGCGTCGACGAAAGCCGTGGGATGGACGCGGGGCGAGGTCCCTCGATAGGCGCGTAGCACTGAACGATTATAGCGGGACGCGCCGCGCAGCCGGATGGGTCGAGTGGGTCACGTAGGTCAGGTGGGTCTGGCCGGTCGAGTAGGCCAAGTGGATCTAGTCGGTCGAGTGGGCCAGAGATGGGTCGAAGCAGCGGGTGGTCTTACCCACCCGACCTACCCGACCTACGTGGCTTACCCGACCTTCCTCGACCTACCCGGCCTGCCTAATTGTTGTTCGCGCTCTTCGCGGCGCCAACCTTCGGCGACGGTCCGCCGCGGAACGTCAGCAGGTGGTCGCGGATGGCTTTCATCTGCGCTTCGGCGTCGCCTCCCAGCTGCGGGTAGTACGACTTCGGATAGTCAGGCCAGAACGCCGGCATGCGCGTGCCCGGGAGGATATCCGACGGCTTCTTCAGCCACTGCATGATCCACTCGGGCTGCAGCCGCTCCGGCGCCATTCGCAGGTCGGGCGCGAGGTTCGAGGTCGGCTGATCCTTGGGAATCGCGCCGAGCACGTGGCATTGCTGACACTTCAGCAGCTCGAACAGTTGCTTGCCGCCGGCGTCGGCGTTGCTCGCCGTCCGGACTTCGTGCGTCTGGAACGGTCCGATGGTGTTCGAGATCGAGCCGAAGTAGCTGATCACCTGGTTGACGTTCTGGTCGTCGAGGCCGAAGGTCGGCATCCGCACGTTCAGCCACGGCCGGATCGTGATCGGTCCGCGGATGAACGCGTAGAGCCAGTCGGGCTGCACGCGCGCGCCTTCCGGCGTCAGCATGGGTGGACCCAGCGACGGATCCGCGACGAGCTTGATGAAGTCGCCGCCGTCCCCTTCGATGATGTGGCAGCCGACGCAGTTGCGCCGGTGCACCAGCGTGCGACCCACGCCCAGGTTGTCCACGCGCGCGGAGCGCGCGGGCATGGCCGCCGGCGGCTGAATCTCACGCTGGAAGCTCATGATCGCGGTGAGCAGCCGCCCGACTTCCTGATCGGTGAAGTCGAAGTTCGGCATGCGCAGCTTCTCGAGCGGCTGCAGCACGCGTCCCTTGTCGAAGATGCGCGGATCGTGAAGCTTGCGATCGAACCAGGCGGTCTTCGACGTGTGGGGAATGTCTGTGATGAACGCGAAGTCGAGACGCGTGACCAGCTTGCTGCCTTCCTCGGAGAGGTCGGTGCCGATCGACTGCGCCTTCTCGAAGCCCTTGATGTCGTGGCAGCTGAAACAGCCGTAGCGGCTGATCGCGCGCTGTCCCAGATCGACCTGCTTCTGCTGCGGGCTCATCTTCGCGAGCTGCGCCTTCGCATCCTCGAAGGGCATCACGTTCTTCATGTAGTCGAGCAGCACATCGTCGGTGACCTTGGCGTCGGGCGTCGCCTTCGGCGCATCGCCGGCAGGGCCCTTCAGCCCGACGAGGTACGTCGCGACGTCGGCGACCTGCGCGTCGGTGAGACGCAGGTTCGGCATGTAGGTCGCGGGGCTGTAGTGCTTCGGATCGCGCACCCAGTTGTAGATCCACTCGTAGGTCGTCTTGTTGCCGATGTTCTCCAGCGGCTGGCCGAAGGTTCGGCGCGGGCCTGCGTCAGACCGCGAGCCTTCGCCGACGACGTGGCATCCCTGACAGCCGATCTGCTTGACGATCTCCTCGCCGCGCTTGGCATCACCATGCCCCGGGTTCTTCACGGCGAACTCGTGCGGCTCGGCGTTGGCGAAGAGGTACGCGGCAATCGCGTTGATCTCGGCCTCGTTGCGCGGCGCGTCTGCCGGTTCGTTGTTGTTCGAGTTGTAGAAGAAGCGCGGCATCCAGGTCGTCGGCTTCACGGCCTTCGGATTGCGAATCCAGTTCTTGACCCAGTCCTGCGACAGCTTCGAGTCGATCTTCGTCAGGATCGGCCCCGGCTTCTTGACGTTCTCGAAGCCCTTCGTCTTGTGGCACGCGTAGCATCCGGCGCGTTCGTAGGTCGCATACGCGAGATTGAGCTTATCGGCTTTTGGGATGTAGACCTGCTGCTTGTGGCACTTCGCGCAGGACGCCTCGGTCATGCCGACCGGCAGCATCGGGTAGTCCCACAAGTGCGGCTGCTCCCAGTGATATTTCTTCTCCCACTCTTCCTTCTGCTTCTCGTTCTGCGGCATGTGAGCCGCGTCGCGGAAGCTGACCGACTGCCCCATGCCTTCGTGGCACACCGTGCAACCGGTCTTGTCGATCGGGTGCGCTGAACTGCCGCCAAGGTAGGTCGTCAGATCGGGATGGGTGGTGAACGGCTGCGGATACTTCTCGTAGCCCTTTTTGTCGATCGCAAGGTGGCAGGTCTGGCAGCGATCCATCTTCCCGACGCGGATGAAATTCACGTCGTCGACGACGTTCGGAAGAAGAATCTGCTGAACCTTCAGCGTGGGCGCCATGAAGTCGAGCAGCGGCGCGTTGCGGAAGTAGTCCTTCACCATGCTCGGAGCGATGACGGTGAGCCGCTTGCGCAGCCGGTCCTGCTCCGCGTTGATCTCGTCGATTGACTTCTGCACCGTGGCAACTTCGCCGGTGTACTGGCCGAGCTGCTTCTGAACGTCCGCGACGTCGGCTTCCGCCTTCTCGCGCGCCAGGTCGAGCTCACGCAGCTGCCGCTCTTCGTCCTTGGCGATCGCTTCCTTCTTCGCGTAGTCCAGGCCGTTGGCTCGCGTAGCCTCGAAGTCGTAGCGATCCTGATCGTAGGTCGCCTTCATCGTCTGGAAGGCGGTCGTGGCGCGGAACAGCTGATTGTTCGCGTCTTTCAGCTTCGCCTGCAGCTCGTTGACCTTGGCCTGGTTCGCGGTCACCTTCTGCTTGGCCGCCGCTTCCTGGGTGGTCAGCGTGGCGAGCTTGGTCTTGTCGACCGCGCGGCCGGCCTGCTGCAGGTTCAACTGCGTGACCTGGGTCTCGAGCTGTGAAAAGGCGCGCTGTGTCTTCTTCCAGTCGCGGTCAAAGTCGTCCCACACCATCCAGATGACCGAAATGAACAGGAACAGGCTGGATGCCGCGAAGACGACGTTCAGGAAGTCGACGTTGTAGGCGTGCCCGACGCTCTTTTTTTCAGCCATGTTAGATGTTGAAGAAGAATTCGGGAATCGCGACGATGTACTTCAGGTTGAACAGCCAGCGCGCGAGCATCTTCGCCGGCAGCGACATCATCATCAGGAACAGCACGACGCTGACGTAGTAGCGCGACGGGCCGAGCTTCTCGTAGTACGCCTTGAACGCCATCTTCGCGAGGAGCACCGGGAGCACGAAGACGTAGAACAGGACGAAGAGGATGCCGACGATCTCACGCAGGAACCAGTTGCCCGGATAGGCCGTCTTGAGCATCCGGATCCAGAAATATTCCGACAGGTTGACGTTGGTCAGCGCCGCCAGCTTGTGGATGTCCCAGAATTCGAAGGGTCCGAAGAAGTTCCAGTTCGGCCCGCGGAGGAAGGTGCCGAGCACGATGAGCGAGCACCAGAGCACGACGAACCCGAACAGGAAGATCGTGATCTCCGCCTTGCGCTCGTTGAACGTGAAATACCCGTTGCCCTTCGGATTCTTGTCGACGTACGGGATGCAAATCAGCCCGACGATGATCAGACCGGGCAGCACGACGCCGGCGAGCCAGGGGTCGAAGTAGACCAGCATTTCCTGGAGTCCCAGGAAATACCAGGGCGCCTTCGACGGGTTCGGCGTATTCGCGGGGTTCGCCGGCTGCTCGAGCGGCGCCTTCAGGAAGATCGACCAGACAATCAGGACGACCGAGCAGAGGATCAGCGAGATGAGCTCGGTGTAGACGAGGTCGGGCCAGACCCACACGCGATCCGATTCTTCTTTTTCGATCGGCCCCTTGCCCGCCGTGATCCGCCGGTCATTCAGGACCGCTTCGCGGATTGAATACCAGACGAAGAAGGCCAGCAGAAAAATGAGGCCGACGATCGGGACGTTGTCCGGCTTCGTGACGATGAGCCGGAAGTTCGGGTCGAATGTCCCGAAGATAAAGAACACCGCGAGCAGCCCCAGCAGCGCGTAGCCGATGGTGTTCGACGCGATCGACTCGCGCTTCCAGACCATGACGACGAGCGCCAGCACCGCGAGCATGAAAAACAGCCGCGGATCGGCAACGGCGTTAATGGCACCCTTGATGAAACTCACACAGCCTCCGAATTTACAATTGGTAAGTTACAAGTTACAAAGCGAAAGGCGCAGCCGTTCTTTGTAAATTGTCAATTCCCCATTGTGAATTGCTAGAGCGGTCCCGAGATCCCGCCGTCTTTCCTGACCCGCCAGAAATGAACTGCCATCAGCACCGCGATGCCGAGCGGCAGGCCGACGCAGTGCAGCACGTAGAACCGCAGCAGCGCGCCCTCGCCGACGAACGAACCGCCGAGCAGGGCGAAGCGCGCATCGTCGTACGCGTGAATCAGCGGCACGTCGCCGAGCCGCAGCAGCTGCGCACCGGGACCTTCATAACCCAGGAACGGTGTCGCGCGCGCCATGTTCGAGCCGACGGTGATGGCCCAGATTGCCAGCTGATCCCACGGCAGGAGGTAGCCGGTGAACGAGAGCAGCAGCGTCAGCACGAGCATGATGACGCCGACCGACCAGTTGAACTCGCGCGGCGGTTTGTACGATCCGGTCATGAAGACGCGGAACATGTGCAGCCACACCGTGATGACCATGGCGTGCGCGCCCCACCGGTGCATCTCGCGCATGATGCCGAGCGGCACGTGCTCGCGCAGGCCGATGATGTCCGAGTACGCGTACTCGAGCGTCGGCCGGTAGTAGAACATCAGCAGCAGGCCGGTGAACGTGAGCACCAGGAAGAGGAAGAAGCTCAGGCCGCCCATGCACCACGTGTAGCGCAGCTTCACACCCGACTTGCGGATGCGGACCGGATGCAGGTGCAGGAACACGTTCGACAGCATGACGAGGACGCGGTTGCGGTCGCTGTCCGGGCGGCCGTGCCGGAAGACCGACGTCCACACCTGCGTCTCGGTCAGCCAGTTCCAGAACTGGGTGCCGGGGCCTTCCTTCGGAGCGATTGTTTTCGTCTCAGCCATAACCCTTCGGAGCGCAGGCCGTCAGGCCTGCCAGACAGCGGACCCGAAGGTCCGCGTTACTGACGACTTACGCCTTGAGAAACGCGTCGGGGTCCGTCCACTGACCAAGCTCGTACTGGAACTTCCGGCTCTTGTCGACCAGGATCTGGCCGTCGTCGGCCAGCGAGATTTTCGCGCGCTCGAGCGGCCGCGGCGCGGGGCCTTCGAAGTTGACGCCCGTCAAGCGATAGCCGCTGCCGTGACACGGGCACTTGAACTTGTTTTCCGCGGAGAGATAGTTCGGCGTGCAGCCCAGATGCGTGCAGATCGTGAAGAGCGCGTAAAAGCCGCTGCCGTGCGGCTCGACGTTCTCGTCGGAGATGCGCACGAGCCAGATGCCGAACTTCTCTTTCCAGCGCTCGTCCACGCCCAGGCCGTATTCGTTCGGGAAGCCGGCCTTGAACTGCTGCGGCGGCTCGTTGAGGACGTTTGGGAACATGAAGCGCCCGGTCGCGGCGAGCGCCGCGGCGGACGCTGCTGAGAACGCGCCCCACGCGAGCCCCATCCAGGCGCGCCGGTTCAACAGCGGAGATGTGTCGTCTGCATCGCGGGTGGCGGCCTTCGCGGCAGCCGCGGGCGCCGGTTTCGCGGCGGCCGCCCCTCCGGGCGACGCCACCGACGTTGTCTTGCCCGCGAGATCCGGAACGGGGGCCGCCGGCGGGCGCGGCGCCGCCGGCTTCGCGGCGTGGGCCGCCGCGGCCGGTGCCGCGGGCGCTGGAGACGGCGCGGGTGCCGTCGCGGTGCCTTCAGGTTTCGTCTCGTCGGCCATGTCTGTTATCCAATCACCTTCAGCGCTTCGAGCGCGGCCTGCCGGACCTTCATGCTGCGATCCTGCTGGCTGAGAGTCGTCACCGAGGGTTTGAGTGCTTCATCCTTGAGCGTCGCGGCCGCGCGCAGGCCGCTAATCATGACGTCCGCCACCGGATCCCGATCTTCGTCCTGACGGACTTCCCGCTTGACCTGCTGCTCGACGTACTGCCGATCGAGCATCTGTCGAATCACCGCGATGCCTTCGTGGTGCCCCTTGCGCGAGAGCGCGACCGCCGCGTTCCAGCGCACGTCCGGCTCGGCGTCTTCGAGGGCGGTTCGCAGCGTGACCACCTGCGCGTCGCCCGGCAGAGCGCCGAGCGCGTAGACCACCATCTTGCGGATCCCCTTGTCTTCCGAGGCTGCCAGAGGCTGCAGCGTCGAGACCACCGCCGGATCGCCAGACGAGCCGAGCGCCCAGATCGCACTGACCCGCGACTCGCCGTCCGCCGAATCGAGTGCCTTGGTCAGACCCGCAACCGCTTCGGGCGGCAGCGGCGGATCCAGGCGGCCGATGGCGAGCGCCAGATACTGCCGCACCCGCGGGTCGTCGTCCCTGGCCGCCTCGAATGCCTTCACGAGCTCCGGTCCGAGCGTCCGGTCGGCCCGGACCTTCGGATCGCCCATCAGCCGCGACAGCTCGTACGCCGCCGGCCACCGCCGATCCGATCCGCCGTTGCGGACTTCGCTGAGGTACTCCTGGGGCGTCCGGTCGTTGGTCAGGAGCGAACGAAAGCCGACATACACCGTCACGGTGATACCGACGACGGCCAACGGAATCAGAAAGAATTGAACGGCGAGGGCGGGCGCGGCGCTAATCGGGTTACGAGTCGCGGTTTCGCGCTCGACGAGTTTGTCCATGAATGGGATGCAAGCGCGTGCCGGTTACTGCACGAGTCGGTGCAAGTTTTACTACGTGGGGCGTTTAGCGTCAAGAGCGGGGCGCGGACGCGAGCCGTTGCGCGGCGACGTTTGGAGACGTCTCCGCGCGCAACGGTTTCATGGTGCTCAGCCGCTATCGTCCCGTTCCAACCGGCTCGGCTGATGGGACGTCCGACGTGACCGGCTTGAGGAAGGGCATCAGCGCACGCAGGCGCACGCCGACCTGCTCAATTTGATGGTTGCGATCGGCCTCACGCAGCCGGTTGAAATTGGGGCGGCCGGCTTCGTTCTCGGCAATCCAGGCTCTGGCATAGGTGCCGTTCTGAATCTCGGCGAGCATCTGCTTCATCTCGCGCCTGGTCGCGTCGGTCACGATACGCGGTCCCCCGGTATAGTCGCCGTTCTCGGCCGTGTCGCTCACCGAGTACCGCATGTAGTTCAGACCGCCCTGATAGATCAGGTCGACGATGAGCTTCAGCTCGTGGAGGCATTCGAAGTAGGCGATCTCCGGCTGATAGCCGGCCTCGACCAGCGTGTCGAACCCGGCTTTGACCAGCGCGCTCACGCCGCCGCAGAGCACTGCCTGCTCGCCGAAGAGATCGGTCTCGGTTTCTTCCTTGAACGTGGTCTCGATCACCCCGGCGCGCATCACGCCGATCCCTTTCGCGTAGGACAGGGTGAGCGCGCGAGCCTGGCCGGTCGCGTCCTGCTCGACGGCAAACAGCGCCGGCGTCCCTGCGCCTTCGACGAACAGCTCGCGCACGCGGTGGCCCGGCGATTTCGGCGCCACCATCGCCACATCCACATCTTTGCGGACGACGATCGCGCCGAAGCGGATGTTGAAGCCGTGCGCGAACATCACCATGTTTCCCGGTGCGAGATTCGGCTCGATCTCCTCCCGGTAGACTTTCGCCTGCGACGTGTCCGGGATCAGGATCATTACGACGTCCGCCCACTTCGTGACATCGGCGACATCACCGACCGTGAGGCCGGCGCTCTGCGCCTTGGCCCGCGATCGGCTCGTGGCTGGCAGACCGACCTTGACGCTGACGCCGCTGTCCTTCAGGTTCAACGCGTGCGCGTGTCCCTGGGATCCGTAACCGATAATCGCGACCTTTTTTTGCTGAATCAGCGCCAGGTCCGCGGAGTCGTCGTAGTACATCGTGGCCATCGAGGCTCTCCTTTAATCACGAAACCCACGAAAACTCGAAACGCACGAAAAAGATCTCGTTGAGTACCCAATCTGTTTCGTGTGTTTCGTGTGTTTCGCGGTTCGTTTCTACACCGAGCAGTTCGAGACGTCGCCGCTGATCTCCGCGGCCGTCGTCGCCGCGGGTCGCGTGCGCTCATGGCGTGGCGGCAGCGTCCCGCGCGCCATCGCGACGCGCCCGGTGCGCACCAGTTCGATGACGCCGTACGGCCGCAGCACCTCCACGAGGCTGTCGATCTTGTCTTCGGTGCCGGTCGTCTCGATGACGAGCGACTCGGGGCTCACGTCGACAATTCGCGCGCGATAGACGTCGACCAGCTGCATCACATGCGTGCGGGCCTCGCCGGTCGCGGCCACTTTGATCAAGGCCAGGTCGCGCGAGATCGACGGCGCCGACGTGATGTTGTCCACCCGGCGGCACGGCACCAGCTTGTAGAGATGGGCCTCGAGCCGTCGCGCGCCGTATTCGTCGGTGTCGACGACGACGGTCATGCGAGAGACGCCCGGGGTCTCGGTATGGCCAACCGTCAGCGATTCAATGTTGAAGGCACGGCGCCGGAACAGCGAGGAAACGCGGTTCAGGACGCCAGGCTTGTTGTCGACGTAGACCGCAAATGTGTGGAGCATAGGTTCCTCAAAACCGCCACGAAACTCACGAAAGACACGAAACAGAAAAACCTGGAATTCGTGGCCCGTCTAGTCCGCTGCCGTCTCGACGATCGGTGACGGTCTCCGAATCATCTTGTGGAGATCCGCGCCCGCCGGGACCATCGGGTAGACCGAATCTTCCTGCTCGACCTGGAAGTCGATGAGCGCCGCGCGCTTCAGGCGCCTGGCCGCCTCCACCGCGCCCTCCACTTCCGCGCGCCTGGTCACCGTGGTCGCGGCGATCCCGAACGCCTCGGCGAGCTTCGCAAAGTTGGGTCCTGTGATCGGCGTCGCCTCGTAGCGCTTGTCGTAGAAGAACTCCTGCCACTGGCGGACCATGCCGAGGTAGCCGTTGTTGATGATGCAGATATTGATGTCGAGGTTCTCCTGCACCAGCGTCGCCAGCTCCGGCATCGTCATCTGGAAGCCACCGTCGCCGACCACGACCCACACTTCCGCATCGGGACAGGCGATCTTGGCGCCGATGGCGGCGGGCAGCGCGAAACCCATCGTGCCGAGGCCACCGGAGGTGATGAGCGTGCGCGAGCGGTTGTGCTTGTAGTACTGCGCTTCCCACATCTGGTGCTGGCCCACGTCGGTCACGACGACGGCGTCGCCCTTCGTGAGACGCCAGAGATCGTTGATCACGTGCGCCGCATAGAGATGCCCATCGTCGGGCAGGTTCTGGATGTCGCGAACCGCGGCGTCGCCTTTGAGCGCATCGATGTGCGCCAGCCACGCCGATCGATCGGCGGGCGCGACCTGCGGCAGCCACTCGTCGAGCGCGATGCGAAGATCCTTCGCAATCGCCACGTCGACGCGGACGTTCTTGTTCAGCTCGGCCCGATCGATATCGACATGAATCTTCTTCGCGGTGCGTGCGTAGGTCTTCAGGTTGCCGGTCACCCGGTCGTCGAACCGCATGCCGAGCGCGATCAACAGGTCGGCTTGCTGAATCGCATGATTCACCCACGCTTCGCCGTGCATGCCCATCATGCCCAGGTTGAGCGGGTGAGAGGCGGGAATGCCGCCGATGCCGAGCAACGTGAGCGCGATCGGAATCTGCGCGCGCTCGGCGAACTCCAGAACCTGACGCTCGGCGCCGGAAAGCATCACGCCGTGGCCGGCGAGAATGAGCGGCCGCTCCGCGGCCGCAATCAAATCCATCGCATCGCGTACGTCGCCGTCACCGGGCAGCGCCTCGTCGAACGCCTCGGTCAGCGATGGCTCCGCCGCGTCCCAATCGACTTCGCAGCTCCCCTGCTGCGCGTCCTTGGTGATGTCGACCAGCACCGGCCCAGGCCGGCCGCTGCGCGCGACCGCGAAGGCTTCGCGGACCGCGCCCGCCACGTCCTCGGCCGATGTGACCAGGTAGTTGTGCTTCGTAATCGGCAGCGTGATGCCGGTGATGTCCGTTTCCTGGAACGCATCGGAGCCGATTAATTTGCTGCCCACCTGGCCCGTAATGCAGACGATCGGCGAGGAGTCCATCATCGCCGTCGCGATGCCGGTCACCATGTTGGTGGCGCCTGGACCCGACGTCGCAATCGCGACGCCGACCTTGCCGGTCGCGCGCGCGTAGCCGTCCGCCATGTGCGTCGCACCCTGCTCGTGGCGAACGAGGATGTGGCGAATCGGGTATTGCCGCATCGCGTCGTAGGCCGGGAGAATCGCGCCGCCCGGGTAGCCGAACACGTCGGTCACCCCTTCGCGAACGAGCGCTTCCCACAAAATTTGTGCGCCGGTCAGTTTCATAAGACCTCGTCTGGTTCAGTGTTCATGGTTCAACGTGCAGGGTTCGTTCGGAACCCGGAACGCGGAACGAACGCCGAACGCTACACCCTGAACGCCGAACCCATTACCCTGTGACAGCCCCCTGCGACGCCGACGAGACGAGCTTCACGTATTTGGCAAACACACCCGACGTGTAGCGCGGTTTCGGCGCTTTCCACGCCGCGAGCCGCTGCGTCATTTCCTGGCTGGAGATCTCCAGATCCAGTTTCCGCTGCGCCACATCGATGACGATCGTGTCACCGTCGCGCACGACGGCCATCGGGCCGCCGCGTGCCGCTTCGGGCGCGATATGCCCGACGCAGAAGCCCCTCGTCGCGCCCGAGAACCTGCCGTCGGTGATCAGCGCCACGGTTTCGCCGAGGCCGGCGCCGACGATCGCACCGGTGACGCCGAGCATCTCGCGCATACCGGGTCCGCCGCTCGGTCCCTCGTATCGGATGACGACGACGTCGCCGGCTTTGATGGTTTGCCGCTGGACGGCATCGAAGGCCGCTTCTTCGCTGTCGAAGACGCGTGCCGGGCCGCGATGCGTCGAGCGTTCGGTTCCCGAGATTTTCATGACGGAGCCATCGGGGGCCAGGCTGCCGCGCAGAATCACCAGACCGCCGCTGGGCTTCAGCGGCTGCCCCAGCGGACGCACCACTTCCTGCCCCGATGTCTCGACGGCGTCTGCCGCCTCGCTCCCGAGCGTGCG
>DASSGK010000330.1:0-10937 GCA_035693505.1 Vicinamibacterales bacterium | reverse complement strand
GCGGCGCGCCTTCCTCAGGTTCTTCGCGTGCGAGCAGGATCTGTCGCATCAGCCGCCCGACGAGGCGCTGCCGCCGCTGGTCGCCAGCGGCGCCGAGCCGTTCCTGATCATCGGCGCGCTCGCGGGAGGATGAACCTCTCGCGTAGCGCGAAGGCTTTAGCCGAGCGTTCGATCGGCGTCCCCCTCTGTTTTTGACTTGTGCCCGGAGCGCGACAGGCGTAGGTTGAGTCCTGCATCCCCAGCTCAGGAGGGCAGCCATGACTTTGTCGCTTCGGCGCTCTGTCACCGCCACCGCAGGCCTGATCGCGGCCGGCTGGCTCTTGTCGGCGTGCTCGAATGCGTCGACGCAGGAACCCGGCGCGACCGGAACCGGCGGCAGCCAGAACTCCGAGATCGCCGTCGAGGCCTCGAATCAGTCGGTCGTCATCACGAACAACGCGGGCAAGCCGATCGAGGACGTCCGCATCGCGATCCAGCCGTTCGGCAACGCTCCGGCATTCACCACGAGTCTGCGGCGGATGGAGAACGCGGAAAGGCGGGAGATCTCGCTGGCGCAGTTCCGCAGCAATGACGGCACGACGTTCAGCCCGCGGCTGACCAAGGCCCGGCAGCTCACCGTGACGGCGACCGACATCGTCGGCAAGAAGCACGAGCTCACCCGCGCCTGGCCGCGCTGAGTCAGCTGGCGGCCGCGCGCTGCGCGCCGGCGGAGGGGTCGTTCGCGATGGCGGTCCTGTTCTTCGGCGCCGGCCGCGGCATCCCCTGACGGTTGTCGGCGATTGGCAGCGACACGGTGAACGTGGCGCCGCGGTTTTCGCCCTCGCTCTCTACGCGGATGTGCCCGCCGTGCGCGTCGACCAGGCGCCGTGCGATGAACAGGCCGAGGCCGAGACCGCCGACGGCGCGCGTCGCCGTGCCATCGGCCTGACGGAAACGCTCGAACACGTGCGGCAGGAATCCGGGATCGATGCCGCGCCCCGTGTCCCGCACCCGCACGTCCACCGACCGCTCCGATCGAATGACGTCGATCGTGACCGTGCCGCCGGCGGGGGTGAACTTCACGGCGTTGCCGAGCAGGTTGACGAACACCTGCTCGAGCCGGAGCGGATCGCCGACGACCAGCACGTCCGGAATATCCAGCACGTTGACGTGCACGCCTTTCGTCTCGGCGAGCGGCATGATGGTCTCGATCGCACCGCGCACGTTCACGCCCAGCTCGACATCCTGCAAGTCCAAGGGCGCGCGGCCGGCCACGATGCGTGACACGTCCAGCAATTCGTCGATGAGGTGAGCCTGCCGCGTCGCGTTCCGATGAATCGCTTCGATGGCGCCGGACCGGCGTCCTTCATCGAGCGCGTGACCCCGGAGCATCGTCGCCCAGCCCAGCACCGCGCTGAGCGGCGTTCTGAGCTCGTGCGACACGATCGAGAGAAAGTCGTCCTTCGAGCGGTTCGCCGCTTCGGCGTCGGCCCGCGCCCGCTGCGCCGACTCGTACAGCCGGGCGCGATCGATCGCCTGCGCCGCGTGGTGGGCGACCGAGGTGAGCAGCGCCTTGTACTCGTCGTCGAAGTTGACGGGAGCGGTGAAGTGAAACGACAGCACGCCGATGGGCGATCCCTCGACGAGCAGCGGCAGCGCCGCCACCGACGCGAAGCCTCCGTCGGCCGCCATCGACGCGGAGCGCGGATAGTGCTGCTGCCACTCTGAGAAGGAGCCGATGAAGACGGGCCGCCGCGTGTCGACGGCCGCCGTTGCGCAGAATCCCGACTCGGCGGGAAAACGCTGCGACGCCTCGACCAGCTCGCGCGGATATTCTTCCGCGTAGAGCGTTTCGAACTGCGAGTCTTCGCCGAGGAGCGTGACCGATCCCGCCGACGCGCCGACGACCACCTTCCCCTGCCGCACGATGACCAGCGTCACCGCGTCGAGCGTTACGGCTTCGGAGAGCCCCGCGCTCAGCGTGTAGAGGCGCGTCGTCCGCGCGGCCAGCCCGCGATAGCGGGCTTCGCTTTCGCGCAACGCGGCTTCGGCCCGTTCGCGCTCGCGGATCTCGATGTCCGCCTGTATGCGGTAGGCCTCCGAATCAGCTCGCGCGCGTTCGGCGCGCTCGAAGCGCTGTGCGCGGACGAGCGCCTGCGCGGTGCGGTTTGCCGCACCGATGAGGAGATCGTGCTCGTCCCAGTCCGGTGCAGTCGACTGCGCCCGCGAGAGCGCGATCGTCCCGATAGTCCGCCCGGACACGACCATCGGCAGAACGATCGCCGCTTCGGAGCCCTCGAGGAGCGAATCGATCGCGAGATCGCCGGCGACGGCGGGGCGTTGTTCCGGGGAGGAGAACGCGATCGTCTTCTGACGCCGCACGACTTCGGCGAGCAGCGTTTTCGACGACACGTCGACGGCATAGGGCGTTGCCGCGTCCGCGTCGGCGTACCCCATCGCCTGCACGACGGCGAGCTGCTTGCCGTCGTCGCTGACCACCGCGACGGCTCCCGCCGCGGCGCCGGCAGCGGCCAGCAACTCGGAGAGGCATGCGTGGGTCACTTCCGTTGGTGTCTGCGCTTTCGACAGCGCGCGCGACAGCGACTCGAGCGCGGTGGTGCGCGTCAGCGTCTCTTCTGCTTCGACCCGGCGGGCGCGTTCGTCACGAAGCGTGGAGCGAAACCGGCGTAGAGCGATAGCGATGAGCCCGCACAGCAGGCAGAGCAGCGCCAGGACCACTACCTCGGTCCGACCTTGAATTGGCAGCATCGAACCCCATCAGTGGGTACAGATCGCGTAATGCGCACCGTTTCTGACGTTCAGCTGGTCACAAAATGCGGATCGCACACCACCGCGACGGAATACAGCGCAAGTGGAGTGCCAATTCCGCAGAGGTCAATGTCTCGGATCATCGGCACATTCCTTGCGCACGCTTTAAGCGATTGTTGTGTCTATACACCGCCGCAGACCGTATCCGCCGGATCCACTGAGCGATCGTGACGATGTCGCTCAGCAGCCACAGCCAGAGCTTGTCGCAAAGTCGGCGCTGACGGGTAGCATCGACCATGTAGATCTTACGGAACACGTCGGACTGGGCGTCACCGTTGAAACCCGGATCCACGAACGGTCCCGCCGTCACAAGCCTGCCGGCCGCAAGTAATAGCTGAGCGTTTGCTAGAAGTATCGGGGTCCGGCGATCAGTCTCGCCGGCATCATGACGATCGCCCGCACCAGGCCGAGTGCACCGTCGACCGCGATGCCGACGACCCTGAACGGCAGCAGAAGGATCCAGATCAACGGATAGGCGATCAGCGCCAGCAGGGCGAGCGGCCAGCACAGCACGAGCAGGATGCACCAGAGCAGGAATTTCACCTTGCTGGTTGAGACGGATCGCCCGTCGCGCTGGTTCCCGCGATCGCACGGCTGAAGCCGTGCGCCACACACGATTCACTCGTGGCAGCGCTTCAGCCCCCCGAATCGCCACGCGCGATTCACCCGTGGCGCAGGGCTTCAGCCCTGCGAATAACCGGCGAACGACACACTCAGCTCTGCGGCGTTTCGATCTGCTTGTGACAGTACTCGCAGTCGGCGCTGATCTTCGATCCGTCCTTGGCCTCGTGCGAATCGTCGTGGCACCGGAAACAGCCGTCCGACGTCATGTGGCCGGTGTTGGTCGGATAACTGCCCCACGTCACGTTCATCGACGGCGTGACGTTCTGGCGGTACACCGCCTGCAGCGAAGCGACCGTCCGTGCGATTTCCTGAGAATCGATCGAGCCGCCTCGAGCCTTGTAGAAATCGCGCAGCCCGCGATCGATGGCGCTCGCAGCGGCATCCTGAGTCGGATACGACGCTTTGACAAGCCGCACGCCTTCCCGCCGCGCGAACGGCAGCTGCCGGCTCACGTGCCCTCCGGCGATCGCGCGATCGACGGCCCGTTCCGGCGTCTGCGAAATCGGATGGCCCACCGTGTTGTGGCAGTCCACGCAATCCATCGTGTGGCGAACGCCGTTGCGCACCTGCTCCGTCGTGTCCGGGGCGACGTACTCCTTCACCTGACCCTTGGCGTCGGTGACCCGGACGTACGGAATCTTCTGCCGCTGTTCGTCCGTCGCCACATACTCCACTCTGACGGCGGGATCGGCGTGCCAGTGAATCGCCCGCGGCGAGTTGGGCGAACGGCTCATCTGAAGCTGCAGCACCGTCATCGTCTCCGAGTTCGCCTCATCGTCTGCGTATTCACGAATGACCTGGACTCGCGCCCCGGTGGGACGTCCAGGCACGTGGCAGCGGGTGCAGGTCTCGGCCTGTTTTCCGGCCGGCATCTTGGCGCCCGGCGGGATCGGATGCGGATAGGAATTGGTCGCCACCTGAACGAGCTGGCGCACGCCCGAGAGCTTCGCGTGCATGAACCCCACGGCGCCTTCGCTGATGTGACACGACACGCAGGCGACGCGGCCGTGAATCGATTCCTGCCACGCGACAAACTGAGGTTCCATCGGCGTGTGACAGGCCTGACCGCAGAAGCGCGGCGACTCCATCCAGTGGAGGCTTCCGTATCCCGCGAGCAGCACGATCAGGAGATTGACAGCCGTGAGCGCGAAGATGGCGAGCGTGATTTGCCGGACACGCGCGATGCGAAAGTCGAGAACGGGCCAGTCTTCCGCTTCCAGGGCCGGATTCAGCCGGACTTTCCGCCGGTGCAGCCACAGGCCGAGCGGTATGAGCAGAAGGCCCAGGATGAAGAACGCGGGAATGACCACGAACACGACCAGGCCCGCATACGGATTCTCGAACCATCCCGCGAGCGCCGCCAGCACCATCGTGATGAACACCACGGCCGACACCGTGGTGATCACCGCGCCGACGAGGGCAACCGGGCTGCGCGCGAGCTCTTGTCGACTCGGCACGGCTGTTACTTCAGGCTGGCCATGTAGGCGACCAGCGCGTCGAGATCGGCGGCCGGCAGCGATCCGTACTTGGCAGGCATCGGTGGTTTCTTGGTGGACTTGGCCTTGGCCGCCGCCTCCTTCGGATGCGTGATCCATTCCTTGATGTCGTCCGCCGAGAGTTTGCCGCCCACGCCGTCCAGCGCACTGACTTTGCCGCCTTTTCCGGCGATCGCATGACACGTCTGACATTTCTGCGCGGTGTAAACCGCCTGACCCTTGGCGGCGTCCTGAGCGCGCGCCGGCGCCGACGCCGCGACGAACGCCGCGAGCGCGAGGGTCGTTGTCAACTGCAAACGCGTCGGAATGAACCTGGCCACCATCGAAACCTCCACGGGCATGAGTGAGTGTTGTCGCACCTTACCAGAGATATCGAAGACCGAACGTGAACGTATTCGCAGTGTACGGACGATAGACGTACCCCATGACCAGCGAACTGGGCTGGACGATGCCGTTGACCACGCTGGGATCGAACGCGTAGTCATAGATGCTCAGCGGCTCGTAGAGATACGTGAACGTCGCCGCCAGATTCCTCTTGATGCGGTGCCGCGCGTCGATGTGCAGTTGCTGCAGCTGGTTGTACACCTCCGGCAGCTGATTGGGCGGCGTGATCGGGCTGCCCACCGGAATCGTGTAGAGGTTGTCGCCGGCCGCGTGGCTGAAATCGTAGGTAATCCGCACTTCGGTGTTCGGGCCGATGCGGGGCGGCGTCACGAAAATCGAAAAGTAGTGGACCGTCTCGGTCGAGTCGGACGTCCAGTTGCGCAGGGGATCGTTGAACTGCGCGGTCGAGGAATCGCCCTCGTGCGACTGCTGCAGTCCGGTGTAGCGCTCGAAGTTGTAGGTAGCCCCCGCGCCCAGACCGTTCGCCATGTGGTAATCGGCACTGAACGCAGAGGTGACCCCGTTCGACTTCTGCAGGCCGAGGACGGTGCCGGGATAGTTGTCGTGCAGCACGCCGCCGGAGGCGCTGAACGTCCAGGCATCTGACGGGACGATGTCCACCTGCCCGGTGAAGCTGTTTCTCGTGCGATCGGCCAGGTCGTAGTACCGCATCTCGGGGTGCTCGCCGATGGCGGTCAGCTGCGTCGTATCGAGCCCCGACCCGGTGCGCGAGCCGACTTCGTATTTCACTCGGAAGGTGGCCCAGGAGGTGCCCACCGCGTCGGCCGACACGCGGAACACATCCTCCCCCGTGCTCTTGAAGGTGCGCGCGTCGTAGCCGTTGCCGTTGTGTGTGTAGCCAACGGTCAGCGCGACCGGCTTCAGCTTGTCGTACGTCGCGTCGGCGTCGAACGTCGTCCGGTTGTGGGCGTAGAGGTCCGGACCGCCGGTCGGGGTCGTTGAGACGCTCGAATCGTAGGCGACGTATTGCGTGATGCTCGTCGCCGGCGTGTGGTTGTCGTAGGTGTAATTGCGGAAGCGCGCGCCGAACCGCCAGTCCTCGGCCGGGTGGGACGTCAGGTTCAGGTTCGTCGAGAAGACGTGCGCTTCGGCTTCTGCGGTGGCGCGCGGCAGCGCGATCGTCGGCAGCGCCGAATTGATCGTGAAGGGCAGCAGCGTCGAGTTGTTGCTCCAGTCGCCGTACGAGAACGTCCCGGTGATCTGCGTCTTGCGCGCCAGCTTCGTGTAGCCGCTGAAGGTGACCGTCTGCGCCGAGTTGGACGGCCACAGCGACATCTGCCCGCGTCCCGGCGCGCCCGACGCGTCGTCGAGGCGCAGCGGGCTGTCCCAGGTGAGCGTCGGCGCCTGATTGTCGAACCACGATCCGTTGTAGGCGACGCGCAGCATGTTCTTCGCGTTGGTCCACTCCGTGCCGACCGTGAAGTCGTTGGTCCGGGACTGGTAGGGCAGCGGCACCTCGACGTCGTTGCTGAAGCCGAAGCTGGCGCCCCACGGCAACTCCCCGGCGTGCCTCTGCGTCGTGAAGCTCGCCGTGACGTCGAGCTTCGGCGTCGGCGTGGCGACGACATTGACGGTGCCGATGTCACGCCGCTCCATCAGATCGAACTGCGGCGAGATCCCGAGATACGCGTTCAGGCCGGCCCCGCTTTGGGCGGAGCGCTGCGCCGAGTCGCTGAGCAGCAGCGTCCCGCCGCTGCCTGTATACGGCGTCATCGTGTCCACGCTGTAGAACTGCGGAATCCCCTGGTAGCCGCCGGTGATCGACAGCTTGCCGACCCGGTTGTACTCGGCGAAGTACTCCTGATCGCGGTAGCCGACGTTGTTCGCGCGCACCTTGAAGATGGCACTGCCATCGGGCTGCGCAAACGCGTAACGGAAGTTGGAGAACAGCAGTCCGTCGCGGACGTCCTGGTAGCGCTGGTAGCGCGCCGGGTCGCCGTCGATGCTGCTGACGCGGCCGCCGATGAAGAACTCACGGTCCGTCACGTCGAACAGGCTGCGCGGCTCCGTCTCGGCCGCCGCGGAGGCGGGCGCCGGTTGGGCCGCCGCCGGCGCCGGCGTTGCCGTCTGGGCCAGCAGCCGCTGCGGCGCGACGAAGGCGCCAGTGAGCATCAACAACACCATCAACGAGAGCTTTCGCATGTTCTGCATCTCCCGTTACCGCATGAAGAACTGGCCCGACGGATGGTTCGAGCCATGAATGTTGGAGTGGCAGTTCACGCACGATCGACCGAACATGCGATTGCTCTTGTTGGTCGTGATCTGATCCTTGTCGTAAAGCGTCGCCGGATGTTTGCTGGCGATGTGACAACGCTGGCAGAGCATCGGCATCCGGACGACCAGCATGCGATCGTTCGACGACCCGTGCGGGTCGTGGCAGGTGGCGCAGTTCTCGCGCACCGGCGCGTGCTCGAAGAGCGTCGGCCCGCGCATTTCCGTATGACAGCTGACGCACAGCTCGGCGACGGAGCCGCCCGTTTTCAGATTCTTGACGTTGGTGATCGAGCCGTGCGGGTTGTGGCACGAGCTGCACGACATCTTGCCTTCGCGCACCGGCATATGCGCGACGGCGCGCTCGGTCTTGGTCACCTGCAGCTTGTGGCACGTGGCGCACACCTCGGTCTGCGTCTTCTTCACCAGCTGCCTTTCGGTCGACTTCGGGCTGTGCACGCTGTGGCAGGTGGTGCAGGTGAGGTTGCGGCGGTCGTGCGCGCTGCCTTCCCAGCCCGCGTGATTGCCCCGGTTGTGACAGGCCAGGCAGGTCTGCGACGTCTCCGCGGGCGTGATCTGTCCGAACTTCCTGATGTGTCCCTTCGCATCGTCGTCCACGTGCGCCTGGCCCGGACCGTGACAGCTTTCGCAGCCGTGAGTGGCTTCAGGGGAGCGCGGGTTCTTCGCCTGCGCGTGAGGCGTGCCCTTGAGCGAGTCGCCTTGCGTATGGCAGGCCGTGCACGTATCGCTGCCGACGTAACCCGCTTGTGGCGTGGGCGCCGCTGCCTGCGATGTGGATGGCGGCGTCTTCGTACCTGTGGTAATCACCACACCCTCGCGAGACGCCGACGTCTGGCTCACGGGCGCCTGACTTGCTGACGCCTGGACGCTCACGGCCGGCCACGCCGTGACGCCGACTCGCGTCGCGAACGTCGCGGCGAGCAGGCAGATCGCGGCTAGATAGATGCGTTGGTGCACGATGCCCCTCCAAGCCATGAAGAATCGTCCGTGTTCATCGCAGTGCCATCCGGAAGTTGGCGCGTTCGTACGCCGCGGGATCGGGAATCCGCTGCAGGCTCATGTTGCCGCGCATCTCGCTGAGTGAGCTCCACTCGTGCTCCGTCATCCACGCCTCCACTTCGCGCCGCACGGTGCGGACGTGATCGGGGCCGCGCCTCAGCAGCGCCGACACCATCTGGGCGCCGTGGGCGCCGGCCATCGTGGCCTTGATGACATCCACTCCTGTGTGAATGCCGCCGGTGATCGCGATCGACGCGTTCACGCGCCCGGAGAGGGCCGCGGCGCCGCGAAGGCGGAGCGGGAGCTCGGAGGAATCCGAGAGCGGCATCGAGCGAACGACATCGAGCTCGTCCACGTCGATGTCAACCCGGTGGAAGCGCGTGAAGAGCACCAGTCCGTCGGCGCCGGCCAGATCGAGCTGCTTCGCGAAATGGGCGAAGGCCGTGAGCAGCGGCGCGAGCTTCACGGCCACCGGAATGCGCACGCTCTTCTTCACCTCGCGAATGATCTCGATGCTCTGGCGCTCGACGTCGGCTGCGCTCGTCGTCATGTCGCTGGCGGCGTGATAGACGTGCAGCTCGAGGCCATCGGCGCCGGCCTGCTCGAGCAGCTTCGCGTACGAGATCCAGCCGCCGGGCGTCACACCGTTGAGCGACGCCATGACAGGAATCTTCACGGCCTCCTTGACTCGTCGGAGATGCTCCAGGTACTCGTCGGGTCCCAGCGAGGACTGGGAGTCCGCCGAATAGCTGCTGGCTTCGGCGAACGAATCGTTGTGGCTCTCCTCGAAGAAGAACGCCTCCATCTGCTCGCTGGTGATTTCCTCTTCGTAGAGCGAGCGCAGCACGAGCATGGCGATGCCGGCATCCTCGAGCGCTCTCACCGTGTCGAGCTCGTCGCCGAGCGGTCCCGCTCCCGCGATGAGCGGATGCGGCAGCTTGAATCCGAGATACGTGGTGCTGAGGTCCATCACTTCTCCTTCGGCTCGGTCGGTGCCGGCGGATCCGGTTCCGGCCGGAGATGCGGAACCGTGATGCCCGCAAGCTGCTCGTAGACCGCATATCGCCGGAGCGCCGCGGCCTGCGATTCCGCGACGAAGTTCTTGTAGGCGTCAGGATTGGACCGCTCGACCATCCGGAACCGTGATTCGTTCCGCAGATAGTCGGCGACCTTGACCTTGGGCGGTCCGTAGTCGAGATGAAGCGGCGGCTCGCCTTTGTACGCGCGCCTGGGATCGAAGCGGTACAGCGGCCAGACGCCGGAGTCGACCGCGAGCTTCTGCTGCGAGACGCCATTGGCCATGTCGTAGCCGTGGGCGATGCAGTGGCTGTATGCGATGATCAGCGACGGTCCCGGGTACGACTCCGCTTCCAGGAACGCCTGGGCGGTCTGCGCCATCTTGGCGCCGAAGGCCACCTTGGCGACGTAGACGTGGCCGTACATGTTGGCTAGCAGCCCGAGATCCTTCTTGCCGATCGGCTTGCCGGCGGCGGCGAACTTGGCTGCGGCGCCGAGCGGAGTCGCCTTCGATTGCTGTCCGCCGGTGTTCGAGTACACCTCGGTGTCCATGACGAGGATGTTGACGTCGCGCCGGTTGGCCAGCACGTGATCGAGGCCGCCGTATCCGATGTCGTACGCCCACCCGTCGCCGCCGATCAGCCAGACGCTCTTCTTCACGAGGTAGTCGGCGAGCGTCTCGAGGCGTCGCGCGTCGGTGCTGTTGATGCCGGCAAGTGCTTTCCGCAGCGCCGTCACCCGTTCTCGTTGAGCAAAGATCCCGGACTCCGTCGATTGGTCGGCATCCAGCAGCGCAGGCACCAGGCCGTCGCCGATCTGCGAACCCAGCTCCTGCACAAGGCGGCGGGCGCTCCCGACGTGCGCGTCGAGCGCGAGCCTGAAGCCGAACCCGAACTCGGCGTTGTCCTCGAACAGGGAGTTCGACCACGCCGGTCCGCGGCCTTCGCGGTTCGTCGTGTACGGCGTCGTCGGGAGGTTCCCGCCATAGATCGACGAGCAGCCGGTCGCGTTGGCCATGAGCAGCCGGTCGCCGAACAGCTGCGTGAGCAGCTTGAGGTACGGCGTTTCGCCGCATCCGGCGCACGCGCCGGAATACTCGAAGAGCGGTTCGAGGAACTGTGAGCTCTTGTGGTCGATTCGCGTCAGCGACGTGCGGTCGATTTCCGGCAGCGCGAGGAAGAAGTCGTAGTTGGTGCGCTCCGCGTCGCGCAGCGGCGCCTGCGGATGCATGTCGATCGCCTTGTGCTTGGGATTGGTTCGATCCTTCGCCGGGCAGACGTTCACGCACAGGTTGCACCCCGTGCAATCCTCGGGCGCCACCTGGATGGTGAAGTGCTTCCCTTTGAGGTCCGGGCT
>DASSGK010000329.1:0-23090 GCA_035693505.1 Vicinamibacterales bacterium | reverse complement strand
CGAGGCCATCATTCCTGCGCGGATCTTCAAATCACGGGCGAACCAGTTCGCCGACGACCCGGAGTCCGACGAGATGATGCAGTTGTCCGGCAGACGCGGCGACAGCTCCCAGAACACCCACTGCGGGTTGATCGGCTTCGCGGAATTCTTCGCCCGAGCCTCGAGCCATCAACAAGGTGTCGCACTCCATCATCAGGTCCCAGCTCGGCCTGGTGCCGAGGAGGCCGATGGCGCCCGTGACGAAAGGCAGATCGTCGGGGAGCGCGGCCTTTCCCAGGAGCGCTTTGGCGACGCCGGCACCGAGTGTTTCCGCCACTTCGCGCACCTCGTCTGATGCGCCGAGCGCGCCGGCGCCGACCAGCATCGCCACTCGACGGCCGGCGTTCAGGATCTCGGCCGCTCGCCGGAGGTCGTCGTCCTGCGGCATGACCATCGGACGGCAGACGCCGACGCTCGAGTGCACGGTCGCGTGCGCGTGCGGCGGCTCTCTGACGGCTTCCAGTTCCTGGAGATCGTTCGGCAGGATGATGCACGTGACCGTGCGTTCGACCTTGGCAATTCTCATCGCCCTGTCGACCAGATGGCGAACCTGCTCGGGAGTGGTCGCCATCTGCACGTATTCCCGAGCCACGTCCTTGAAGAGCGAGAGGAGGTCGACCTCCTGCTGGTAGTCGCCTCCCATCGCCGCTCGAGCGGACTGCCCGACGATCGCCACGACCGGCTGGTGATCCATCTTCGCGTCGTACAAACCGTTCAGCAGATGGATTGCGCCGGGGCCCGAGGTGGCGAGGCAGACACCGATGTCTCCCGTGAACTTCGCGTGCGCGCACGCCATGAACGCGGCCAGCTCTTCGTGCCGCGCCTGCACGAAATGCATGCGCCCCTGCGCTCTGCCCAGTGCGCCGAGAATGCCGTTGATGCCGTCGCCTGGATATCCGTAGATCCGCTGAACGCCCCATGCGGAAAGCCGCTCGAGAAGGAAATCAGCAACCGTCTCAGCCATGGCGATCTCACCCGTCTGCCGTTGGTGCCGCTCGCTGGAATCTCGCCTCGCGGTTGAATCCAATACAAACGACGTTCCGATCAACTGGCGATGAGCTGAATGGAGCCGATCGATTTCCAATGAATCGAGCGTCTACCTGAGGAGTCATTCTTGCAGCAGCGCGGATATCATGCAGATCGGTCTCATCGGTCCGCCGTTCATCGCCGTGCCTCCGCTCAGATATGGAGGCACAGAGCTCTTCATTGCCAATCTGGCGCGAGGGCTTCACTCACGCGGTCATCAGGTCACCGTCTACGCCAATGGCGATTCGAGGCTGCCCTGCACCGTCAAGTGGCGGTACGAGCACAGCGACTGGCCGGTACAGGATCCCGTTCGATCGGAGTTCAAGAACCTCGATCACATTTCCTGGGCGATGCATGATGCCGCGCGATACGCGGATGTCATCCACCTCAATGACGTCGCGGCAGTGCCGTTCACACGGTTCACCGATCGGCCTGTCGTCGTCACGCTGCACCACCCTCACGAGCCGGCGCTGTCGGAGCAGTACCAGAGATATCCCGACCTGCAATACGTCGCCATCGCCAACTGGCTTGCCGGCCGCGAGCCGATGCCGCGCCTGCACGTCATTCACCACGGCATCCCCGTCGATCACTACACGTCTTCATCCGCGAAGGACGACTACGTCGCCTTCCTGGGCCGCATCGCGCCGTGCAAGGCTCCGCACCTGGCGATCCAGGCCGCGCGCCTTGCGGGGATCCGGCTGAAGATCGCCGGCGAGATCCAGCCGGTCTTCAAGGCCTACTGGGAGAACGAAGTCGCTCCACACGTCGACGGCCGCCAGATCGAGTACGTCGGCGAAGCGAATCCGGCGCAAAAAAATCGGCTGCTCTCGCGAGCGCGGGCGCTCCTCTTCCCGATTCAATGGGAGGAGCCGTTCGGCCTCGTCATGATCGAAGCGATGGCGTGCGGCACGCCGGTTCTCGCGTTCGCCGGCGGAGCCGTCGAAGAGATTGTCCAGAATGGCGTGAACGGATTTATCTGCGGCGACGTTGAAGAGATGGCGGAGCGCATCAGGGGCCGCCTCCCCGCCGGGACGACCTGCCGCGAGTTCGTCGCGCGGCGGTTTACGGTCGACCGCATGGTCGATCGGTATCTGTCGATCTACGAACAGCTCGTTCCGGCACGGACGCGCGCCGTGGCCGAGAGCGCGAGGTCCCATGGAAGAAGTGATTCAGGTACAAGACCAGTTCTACATCCTGGCGACCGCCTCGAAGGCGACCGAACGGTCTGCGGTCCTTCAGCATAACGATACCTTTGCGCTCTTCGACCTGTACGGCGACGTCGGTGCCTTCGGCATCAGCGAACAAGGCCTGTACCACGAGGGCACCCGCTATCTCTCCCGATTCCGCCTTCGCATGAACGGGCAACGGCCGCTCCTGCTGAGCGCCCGCGTCAAGGACGACAACGAGTTGTTCGGCGCCGACCTGACGAACCCGGATATTCCGTTCGACGGGGATCAGCTGCTGCTGCGGGATCTGGTTCACCTGTTCCGCTCACGATTCCTGTGGAACGGCGCGTGGCACGAGTGCATTCGCCTGTGGAACTACAACAGCGTCAACGTTCCCTTGACGCTCAGCTTCGACATCGCGTCCGACTTCGCCGACATCTTCGAAGTTCGCGGAACTCCTCGCGAGCGGCGTGGGGTGACGCTGGAGCCGGTACTCTCGGGCAGAGAAATGCGGCTTGGATATCGCGGCCTCGATGACGAGGCGCGCTGGGCCGTGATCGAATGGAGCGCCCGGCCTCAGACCATGACGTCGGGCAGCGCGCGCTTCACCTACGACCTCGAGCCCCATACGCCCGTCATGCTGTCGTTCGCGATTCGGTGCGAGCGGGAGCATCGGACCGTGGCACCGATGGCGTTCAGCGTGGCGCAGTCTCAATCCATCGCCAAACTGGAAGAAGCGCGCGGCGGCTACGCGTCGGTCGAGACGTCGAGCGAGCGATTCAATCTGTGGATTCGACGTGCGGCGGCGGATCTCCGGATGCTGATCGCCGCCACGCCTCAAGGCGACTACCCCTATGCCGGGGTCCCGTGGTTCAGCACGCCCTTCGGCCGCGACGGCATCATCACCGGCCTTCAGACACTGTGGGTCAATCCGCGAATCGCCCGCGGAGTGCTGCGGTACCTCGCGGCCACTCAAGCCGACGCGGTCAACGAACAACAGGATGCCGAGCCGGGAAAAATCCTGCACGAAACGCGGACGAGCGAGATGGCGCGTCTGGGCGAAGTGCCGTTCGGCCGCTACTACGGCAGCGTGGACGCGACACCGCTTTTCATCATCCTCGCCGGCGAGTACTTCACGCGAACCGGCGATCGCGCGTTCCTTCAGGAACTGTGGCCGCACGTCGAACGCGCGATGAACTGGATCGATCGATACGGGGATCGCGACGGCGACGGCTTCATCGAGTACGCGAAACAATCGCCGTACGGGTTGGTGCAACAGGGCTGGAAAGACTCGAAGGACGCGGTGTTTCACGCCGACGGATCGTTCGCCCGCGCCCCGATTGCACTCTGTGAGGTGCAGGCGTACGTCTACGACGCGCGTCTGAAGGCGGCACGCATGGCCGAAGCGCTTGGCGACCTCGCCGCCGCGCAACGACTGCGCGACAACGCCGATCGGCTGCGCGCCGCATTCGAGAAGGCGTTCTGGTGCGAGACTGAATCCACGTACGCCCTTGCCCTGGACGGCGACAAGCGGCCGTGCCGCGTGCGGACATCGAATGCCGGCCATTGCCTGTTCGGCGGAATCGCGAGCCCCGAGCACGCGCGTAGGACCGCGGAAACCCTGGCGGGGCCGGAAATGTTTTCCGGATGGGGCATTCGTACAGTCTCGTCCGTCGAATCGCGCTACAACCCGATGTCGTATCACAACGGCTCAGTCTGGCCGCATGACAACGGCCTTATCGCCGCCGGTTTTGCCCGGTACCGGTTCGACGATTTGGTTGCGGCGCCTTTTGGTGGACTGTTCGAAGCGAGCACGACGGTCGAGGGACACCGGCTGCCCGAGTTGTTCTGCGGCTTCCATCGCCGCCAGGGTGAAGGACCGACGCTGTATCCGGTTGCCTGTTCACCCCAGGCGTGGGCGTCCGGCGTGGTCTTCCATTTACTACAGTCCTGCCTGCACCTGTCGGTAAATGCGGAGGTGCGCGAGCTGTCGATCGACCGGCCGATGCTGCCGCCATTCCTGACCTACGTGCGTGTGCTGAATCTCGAGCTTCCATTCGGCGACATCGATCTGCTGTTCGAACAGCAGCCGCTCGATGTCGCTGTCACCGTGCTCCGCAGGCGAGGATCGTTCGAGGTGCGGATTATCAAGTCGGGAAGCTGACGGCCCACGGCGTCAGCCGGCGGCGCCGTCAGATATCGCCGACGTCACGCCGCAGCGACGGCTCGATGCTCGCAGATCGCCTTCATCGCGTCGATGAACTCGTCACCCTGGATACCGGCATCTCTTCGATACCCCGCGTGCAACACGAGATCGTTCAGCGAGATGATCCCCACGAGCCGCTGCTGCTCATCCACGATCGGCAGACGTCTGACCCGCTGCTCGCCCATGGCCTTGAGCGCCACCCGGACATCGTCGTGCGGGTGACACGCGCGCACCCGCTCCGACATGATTTCATGCACGCGAATATTCGCCGGGCTCGTCGAGCGCGTCGCCGCCGCGATACAGATGTCACGATCCGTAATCATTCCGACGACTCGACGCTGTTCATCCAGGACGGGCACGGCGCCGCAATCATCGTCCCACATGATTTTCGCGGCGGCCGCGAGGTCCGTCTCGCGATCGCACCACTTCGCATCTCGTGTCGCGACTTCCTGAATTCTCATGGCACTACTCCTTCTTTTACGAGTTTGTCTGACGTGATTGAGGACGATGGACTTCACGGCAGCAACGGGCGTACCCGTTCGTTGTTCAGGCTCGCACGGCTGAAGCCGTGCGCCACACCACAAGCGGAGAACTGCACACGCTGAAGAAGCCGTGCCCCACACAGAAGCGGAAAACTGCACACCAGTGTCGCGCTGCCCACCAGTGGCGCAGGGCTTCAGCCCTGCGTTTCCCACTCGGTGACGACGTCGACGGTGCCGAACACAACTGCTCGAGCGGACGCGTGGGCCCCGGCGTTGCATCTCATTTACTCCGTCAACACACAAGGAGGTCGTATGAGAGCAGGAATCTGGTCGGCGGCGTGCGGAGCGATTGCACTCGGGGCCACGGCGGCGGTCCTCGCTCAGGCGCCCCCGGCCTCGCAGCCGTCTCAGCAGAGCGCACCCGCAAAGACCATCACCGTAAGCGGTTGTGTGCAGCGGGCTCAACAAATGGGTGCGACCGGTACGAGTGGGACAACGACTTCCGGCGCCTCGGATATCAAGTTCGTGCTGACGAATGCCGCACTCAGCACAGCAGGTACGACCGGAACGTCAGGGACGACAGCTCCGCCGGCCACCGCCATCGCAAGTGAATACCGTCTCGACACGACTGAGTCAGCGCTGACTCCGCACGTCGGCCACAAGGTCGAGGTGACCGGCACCGTCGAGCAGATGGCGCGTCCCGAACAGAAGCCGACGGCGTCTGCGGCCAACGCGCCGACCCTGAAGGTGGACAGCGTCAAGATGGTATCGGCGACCTGTCCGTAGATCGGCTCACACTGCCTGAAGCGGCCGGCCGACGCAGACTCGGCCGGCCGCACGACTCGGGTCCCTGATGATGTCGCGCCGGGCCTCCGTGTATGCTGTGCACGCGCCTAGGCCGGGGCGCGACCATGAGGCTCATCGACCAGTTCAGCGTGCCAAGGCGGCGCGGCACCCAGCCCGCCGCGACCGTCGAGCTGCTGCAAGGCGATCTTGCGGCAATTCCGCCCGAGCATGCGGTGGATGCGCTGGTCGTCTCGGCCTTTCCGAACAGTTACACACCGAATCCCGGAACGCTGTTCGAGGCGCTGCTCGCGCGCGGCCTCGACATGCAGGACGTCGCGCGTCACAAGCAGGAGGATCAACGCGGCCGTCTTGGATGCTGGATCTCGCAGCCTCTGCTGCCCGAGCTGGCGCGCGCGTTCAACTTCACGCGGATCGTGTGCTTCGAGCCGAGCTATCCGGCGTTTGTCGTGAATTCGCGCTTCGATGCCGGCAGCATCGCCGAGACGGTGGGCTTCGTCTTCCGCTGCCTCAACAACTTCGCGATCCCGGAAGCGGTCGAAGCCCGTAACGTCCGGCGATTCGATCTGGCCCGCATCGCGATGCCGCTGCTCGCGGCGGGCAATCAGCGCGTCCCGGTGGACGCGATGCTGCCGCGACTGCTCGATGCAGCCGTCTTCTGGCTGGAGCAGGGGCTGCCGATCGAGCAGCTGAAGATCGTCACCTACTCGCCGGAGGAGACGGTGACCGCCACGCGGATCTTCTCGGCGGTGGTATCCGCGCGCCGTGCCGGCGGGAGTCCACAAGCCGGGCCGGCCGCGGCCGCCAACGCCGACTGGCAGTCCGCTCTGGCCGGCACGATCGCCGGCCAGATGATCGCGGCGTGCCGTCAGCATCTTCGAGAGGATCTGCTGGCCGTCGCGCAACCCGACGAACGATCGACGGTCGTGTCCCTGTTCGAACGGCTGGATGCCACCCGGACGCCATCGAATTCAGCGGTCACCTCCTCGACGCCTGCAGCGGCCGGCGGCGGCCAGTACGACGTCTTCATCAGCTACGCGCACAAACAAGACCAGGAAGTGCAGGCCTTCGTGCAGGAGTTGCAGCGGCACCAACCGCTCCTGCGCATCTTCCACGACCGCGCCGCCATTCCACCGGGCGGGCAGTGGTTGAAAATGATCTCGGACGCCGTCCATCACGCCGCCACGTTCATCGCGGTCCTCTCGCCCGATTACACGGCGTCTCCGGTCTGCTGGGACGAGTTCCAGTGCGCGAAGTTGAAGGAGTACAACACGCGTTCGTCGGTGATAAAAACGGTCAGGCTCTACTCGGAGCGCGAGCTGCCGCCGATCATCGGCATCTACAGCTACGTCGATTGCGCCGAAGGGGACCTCGTGAAGCTGCGCGCCTGCGCAGGCACGGTCCTCGGCTGATACCCGGGATTATGCCGGAGGAGGGTACGGAGGTAACGGGATCACATAGAGAAACGGAGCAGCAGAGACGAACGGAGAGTGTGCGCGACCGGCCCGCGCCACCTTCCGTTCGTCCTCCGTTTCTCTGTTGCTCTGTGTGAAACCGTTGCCTCCGTGTCCTCCGTTGCTAGAATCGGACCGGAGGTCGTCGTGCTGCAACCGCCTCACGTCCCACGTCTTGTTCTCTCAACGTTCCTCATCGTCGCCGCCGCGACCATAGCGCCGGTGTTCCAGGCCGCCGAGGATCCTTCGCCGGCCGCGATGATGGCGCGCATCGAAGGCCCGCAGTCGCCTGACCGCCAGGGGCTGGATGCGTTGACGCTCGCGCAGGTGATGGAGCGTGCACACGTTCCGGGCGTCAGCATCGCGGTGATCAAGAACTTCGACATTCACTGGGCGAAGGGCTACGGCATCGCCGATGTACAGAGCGGTTCCCCTGTCGATGCCGACACGATGTTCCAGGCGGCGTCGATCAGCAAACCGGTCGCGGCGATGGCGGCGATGCGGGCGGTGCAGGACGGGAAGTTCTCGCTCGACGCCGACATCAACAGCATCCTGAAATCGTGGAAGCTTCCCGACAGTGAGTTCACCCGAGGCCACCCGGTGACGCCTCGATCGTTGATGAGTCATACCTCAGGACTGGGCGACGGCTTCGGCTTCCCTGGTTATCACCCTTCGGCGCCGCGCCCGACGCTCGTCCAGATTCTCAACGGCAGCGCGCCATCCAACGTCGGCCCGGTGTTGATGGAGCGGCCGCCGTTTACCGCGGAGAAGTATTCCGGCGGCGGCGTGACGCTGATGCAGCTCGCCATGATGGACGTCACCGGCGTGCCCTACCCCGAGATGACGCGCACCGTCGTGCTCGACAGGATCGGCATGACCCGCAGTGCGTATGAACAGCCGCTGTCGAACGAGCACGATCGCAACGCGGCGAGAGCGCACGATGGACGCGGCCGGGCGATGGACGCGAAATGGCACGTCTATCCGGAGCTGGCCGCGGCCGGATTATGGACGACTCCGACCGATCTGGCGAAGTTCGCCATCGAAGTGCAGAAGACGGCGCTCGGCCAATCCTCCCGCGTGCTGTCGCGAACGAGCGTGATCGAAATGCTGACGCCGGTCGGCGTCGGCGATTACGCCGTCGGTCTCGGCATCACGAAGATGGGCCAGGGCTGGTATTTCGGCCACGGCGGATCGAACTGGGGCTTTCAGTGCGATCTGCTGGCACACAGGGTCAAAGGTTACGGCGTGGCCATCATGACCAACGGCGACAACGGCCGTGCGGTCATCAACGAAGTTCGCGCGAGGGTCGCGGCGGCGTACGGTTGGGATTCGCTCGACAAACCCGTTCCGCGGTGATCGGCACTTCCCGAATTCAAGCGTTGGCTTTGGCCGCGTGATTCGATTCGAGGCTATCGCTCAGGCGCACCGGCCCCTTCGATGAGTCTGACGGGCAAAGCCATCGTCGCCGCTACTTGGAGGAGTTCCTCGACGCTGTCCGATGAATGACAGCGATGAGCGCAGCCATGTCGACAGGTTTGACCAGATGGCTGTCGAAGCCCGCCTGTCGACTGCGCGCGAGATCGGCCGGTTGCCCGTACCCGGTCATTGCGATGAGCCGAGGCACATGGCCGTCCTGGCGAATGTGGCCCGCCAACTCGTACCCATCCATCACCGGCAGACCGATGTCGATGACGGCGACGTCAGGCCTGAACGTTTCGAGTGCGACGAGCGCCTGCGGACCGTCGTAGGCAACCGCGACCTGATACCCCAAATCGGTCAGCATATCGCGCAGCATATTGGTCGCATCGACGTTGTCGTCGACCAGGAGGATCCGCTGATACGCGTTGATTTCAGGCATGCCTTGCAGATTCTCTCCGGCATCGGCGATGCGTGGAGACTCGCTCAGTGGAAGCCGCACACTGAAGCAACTCCCTTTGCCAGGTCCCTCGCTGTGGGCACTGACGGACCCGCCGTGCAGCGACACCAGACTCTGGACGAGTGCCAGCCCAAGCCCGAGCCCGCCCTGCGATCGATCCATCGTCCGGGAGCCCTGGACGAACAAGTCGAACACGTGCGGCAGAAATTCTGGACTGAGGCCCATGCCCGAGTCCTTCACGTCCACGACAACCTCGCCGGGGCCGTGCGCCGCCGTCAGGCTGATCTGACCGCCCGGCTCCGTATACCGGGCCGCGTTGGTCAACAGATTGGCGAATATCTGACTCAGTCGCACCTGATCGGCATCCACCATGAGGCCGGCCTCCGGCACAGCGACATGCAGTTGATGGCCGCGTTGTGCGATCAGCGGTTCGGCAATCTCAATGGCCTTGGCGATGACGACCGCCACTTCGACAGGCTGTTTCTCGAGTGATACCTTGCCGCGCGTGATGCGCGCGATGTCGAGCATGTCGTCGACGAGTCGCGCGACGTGGCGTACCTGGCGCTCGATCACGCCGCGTTCGCGCGTGAACATGTCAACGCCTCGCAACTTCATCAGCTCCAGCGCGGTGAGGATCGGGGCCAGCGGGTTGCGCAGTTCGTGTCCGAGCATGGCCAGGAATTCATCCTTGCGACGGTCGGCCTGACGCAGTTCCTCGGTGAGTTGTCTCGCCTCGGTGACATCGCGCGCGATTTTCGAGGCACCGACGATCTGGCCCTCGCGATTCCGGATCGGGGAGATCGTGACGGAGACGTCGACCAACGTGCCATCTTTCCGCCGACGACTGGTTTCGAAGTGCTCGATGACCTCGCCTCGGCGGATACGTTCCAGAATGCCGGTTTCCTCGTGGGCCTTGTCAGGCGGCAACAACAGCTCCGCGATGGAGTGGCCTACCGCTTCCTGCGTGTTGTAGCCAAAGAGCCGTTCGGCACCGGCATTCCAACTGGTAATGACGCCATCGAGGTCTTTGCTGACGATGGCGTCATCGGTCGAGGCGACGATGGCGGCCAGCATGTCCCGTTCGTCGCGGAGCCGATGGCCGGCACTGACGTCTTCCATCGCCAGCAGAACCCGTTCGGCCATCGTCTTCGGGTTGCGCAGACGCCGGGCATTGAGCAGCACGGTTCGCCGACCCACGCGCTCGAAATTGTGCGTGACCGAGTAATTCTCGACCGTGCGATCACGTGTCAGGATGTCGTGCAGCAGCCCCCGCAACTCGGGGATGTCCCACTGGCGGTTGCCGAGATCGTATAGAAGTGCCCCGATCGTCTCCGTCGGCGTGACCGCAAACGTGTCGCAGAACGCACGGTTCACGCGTTCGACCCGCATCGCGCTGTCCAGGACCAGCAGCGGTTCGCGCAGCGTATCGATGATGTTGTCGGCGTACTCGCGCGCAACGACCGTGGTCTGCTCGGCGCGCTTGAGCGCGTCGATGTCGACGAGGACGAGGACGGCGCCGTCGATCGTGTTGTCGCCGCTCACGTACGGCCGCACGCGCAGCAGGAACCAACGGCCTGCACCGTCTTGTACCTCTCGTTCTTGTTCGCGCACGGAGTCGATCACGTCGGCAATGAGCGGCTCGAGATCGGGGAAGGCCAGATTGTGCCGCACGTGCGAGAACGGTCGTCCGACGTCGGCGGCGATCAGATTCAACTGTTTCTCGGCTTGTGCGCTGAAGCGCCGGACGGTCAGATCGCGTCCGAGCACGACCATCGCCTGGTGGGCGGACGTCTCGATGTTGATCAGATCACTGTTCAGGCGGCTGAGCTCCGCGTTGCGATGGCTCATCTCGTCGTTGACGGTGATGAGCTCCTCGTTCGCGGACTCCAGCTCCTCTTTCGAGGTCTCCAATTCCTCGTTGATGCTCTGCAATTCCTCGTTGGCGGACTGGACTTCTTCGCTCGAGGCTTGCAGCTCCTCGTTCGACGCTTCGTGCTGCTCCTGAATCGATTGCAGGTAATCCTGCGTCTCGGCCAAATCGCGTTCGAGTTCGGATTCGCGGGGCGATTTCTCGCGGCGCCGAGAAGCGCGCGGAGCCTCCCCCGGGTTTTTGGCCGCTGACGTCGTCACGCGAGCGCGATCCGCATCCTCGAACACAATCAGAAAGGCGCGCTCGCGCAGGTTGTTCAGCGGGATGACATCAACGTTGATCGTTCCGGTCGTTCCATCGCGTTCGATTCGCACGCCCTCCTTGCGCACCGTACTTCGGTCCCGCCTGGCCTTGTTGATGGCTGCGCGCAAGGGTACGGCTAACCCGCTGCGGGCCATCTTCACCACGTCAAAGCTGGCCTTGCCCTTGGGCGGCTCGAGGAAGGCGCCGGTCGGACCGCGGAACTGCAGAACCTGCAGGTTGGCGTTGATCAGCACGGCGGGCGGCGCAAACTGTTTGACCGTGAGCCGATCGGCCTCGCGCACCGCGGTGAGCTCGGCGCTGAGCCGTTCGATGCGAGTTCCGCGCAGGCTCTGCTGGGGAAGTTGCGTCTTGCTGCGTGTGCCGATATTCGCCGGCTGTGTCGGATGTCCCTTGCGGTCCGGGAGGCGGAGACCCGTCGTCCGTTTTGCGAAGACCTTCTGCGTCTTGTCCACGGACCCGAACAGGTCGGTAAATGCGCCGATCGATTCAGAGGCGCCGAGACACAGGAATCCACCCGGCTTCAGCGCGTAGTGGAAAACCGGAAACACTCGCTTCTGCAGGTCGGGCTCGAGATAGATCAGCACGTTCCGACAGCTGATGAGATCCATTCGGGAAAACGGCGGATCGCTGATGACGTTCTGCCGGGCGAAGACCACTTTGTCGCGCAGCGCCTTGCTGACACGATAGCCTCCGTGCTCCTCGACGAAGAACCGGCGCAGGCGTTCGGGCGAGAGATCCTGCGCGACGCTCTTCGCGTACAGTCCGCGCCGGGCTTTCTCGAGGAGTGTTTCATTGAGATCGGTCGCGAACACCTGCAGGGCGCGTGTCCGCGGCGTCTGATCCAACGCTTCAGTGAACGACATCGCGAGCGAGTACGCTTCCTGTCCGGTGGAGCACCCGAGCACCCAGACCCGCAAGGGCTCGTCGCTGCGCTGCTTGAGCAGCGCAGGCCAGACGACCCGCTCGAGCACACTGAAGGTGTCGGGGTTGCGAAAGAAACTCGTGACGCTGATGAGCACATCGGAGTACAGGGCGTCGAGTTCCTTGGAGTTCCCGCGCAGGAATTTCGCGTACTCCTCGACCGTGTCGTGTTTGCTGAGGACGATCCGGCGCTTGATGCGTCGCTGAATCGTGCTCGACCGGTAGAGCGAGAAGTCGACTCCCGAGTGTTCGCGAAGGAAGAGCAGCGTGCTTCTGAAGGCGCCATCGTCCTTGCGCGCGCGGCCGTTGCGATGATGGACGCGAGAGGCCTCCTTGCGGGCGGCGATCGCCCCGGTGTCCGGAGTTCCGCGACCGCCCGAAGGCAACGGCGTGTCGTCATCCTCATGTGTCACGGAGGCCGTGCGATCCGCTTCCGCTCGCCGAAAGGTGTTCGCCGTTTCGCCGGCGACCGCTGGATGCTTCGCAATGCGGGCGAGCTCTCTCGCGATGTCCTTCGGCGAGAGGATGTAGTCGACGCACCCCGCCGCGACGGCGCTGCGCGGCATGGAGTCGTACCTCGCGGAGTGGTCCTGCGCAAACGTGATGCCGCCCTCGGCCTTGATGGCCTCCAGACCGAGCGTCCCGTCACTCGCCGTCCCGGACAAAATCACACCAATCGCCTGGTCGCGCCGGTCCTGGGCCAACGCTTCGAAAAAGCGATCAATCGAGCGCGGGAGCGTCCGTTCCTTCACACGAGGGCGGAGCGTGAGCACGCCCGCCGTGATGCTCAAGACCGTGTTGGGCGGGATGACGTACACCTGATTCGGCTCAACCCTCAGGTTGTTCGTGGCTTCGTGGAGCGGCAGCGATGTCGCGCGCTGCAGGATGGTCGTGAGCGCGCTTTCGTGTTGCGGATCGAGATGCTGCACGAGCACGTATCCCATCCCGGTGTCCGTGGGCAGGTGCTTGAGCAGTTCAGTGAAGGCTTCGAGCCCGCCGGCCGATGCGCCGACACCTACGATGGGAAATGATTCGTGCGCGGCGGCCTTGCCGGACGCCTCCGCCGATGTCTTCACGGCGGACCGTCGCGGCGCGGACACCGGCGGGCGCCGTTTGGATTTTGCGGCGCTAGTGCGAGTCACGCGTCGCCGTGCTCGATCCGAGGTTGGACGGGCGACGTGTGATCGGCAGCATCTTGGATGACGACCGTCGGTGTTCGACGGCCTGCAGCTGTGACTCTACACCAGCAACCCGGGAGAGCTTTGAATCAGCCGACGAACGGCTCAGGTTCGCCGCCTCCTTAGCCGCTCGTCTTGCCGGAACTTGGGCCTTTCCCGGCCTGTTCGGGGGAGGGACCGTCCGACCTCTGAGACCAAACCTCTGAGGTGAAATCTCTGAGACGAAACCTCTGAGACGAAACCTCTGAGGTAGGCCGGCTCTAACCGATGACCCGGTAGCCGAACCAGTCGGGGACGAACGGCTGCGTGCGGGAATCTGGAACGAGGTGCACGAAGTACCCGACCACTTCGCCGACGGGAATGCAGTCGTCCACGTCGAACAGGTCGTCTTTGTGCTGCTGGAGCGAGCGCGTCAGAAGCGACTGTTTCGCTTTGTCCTTCGCGTCAGTGATCGTGCTCGCCACAAAGAGGCCGAATTGGTGGAGCTCGGCGACACTCGCCGGGTCATACCCGCCCAGGTTCACGAAGTAGAGCTTTTCCGGCTGCGCGCTCGGATCGCGCTGGAGCTCGATGCGAAACCCGTCGACGAACTTCACCTCGAGGTACGCGTCGAGATGGAGTCCCTGCGCGGTTCCGAACCAGCGCTGTCGAAGCTGCTCGAACGTGTCGTCGATCGAATCGCCCGCGACGAATTGCACGTCATGGAGCTCGATGTTCGCTTTCGGCGCCCGGCCGCCCAGGTAGACGAGAAACAACTTTGGCATCGCGTGTCGCTGCTCGCGTAGGAACCGCGACTGATTTTATTTCAACCTGCCTCGGCGCGCGCTCGCGGATGTTCGTCGTCTACGAGGGACGGGTCGGTTCGTCGCCTTCGTGCGCTCGGAGGTAGGCCTGATACCCGAGCCAGGAGCTCCACCCGCTCAGCGTCCGGATATATTGCGCGCGCTCGAAGGCACCGGGCGCCTCCGTCTTCGCCATCGAGACGCGGCCCCTGAAATCGTCGACCCGCGCGAATTCCATCGACTCCATCCAGCGCCGCAGTTCATTCTCCATCGAGCGGAAATACGACGGCCCGCGCTGGACGATCGCCGACACCATCTGGACGGCATCTGCCCCGGCGAGCAGAGCCTTGATGGCGTCTTCAGGCGTCGCGACACCGCCGGTCACCGCCAGCGAGCAGTGCGTTTGACCGCGGAGGATCGCGATCCACCGCAGGCGCACGAGCAACTCGGCGCTCGTTGACAGTTCCAGCCGCGGCCACACGGCCAGATGTCGAATGTCGATGTCCGGCTGAAGAAACCGATTGAAGATCACGAGCCCCGCGGCGCCGGCCCGCTCCATTCCCCGTGCGACGTTCGCAAACGCCGTGAAGTACGGCGGCAGTTTGACCGCGATCGGAATCCGCAGCTCGTGCCTGAGATCCTGAACGACCTGCCGTAGACCGGCTTCGACGGCAGCCCCAGGTCGATCGGCATCAGTTACGACCTCGTACATGTTCAACTCGAGGGCGTCCGCGCCCGCCTCCTCGATGCGTTTCGCGAACCTGAGCCACGCTTCCGGCGTGGTTCCGTTGAGCGATCCGATGATCGGAATCCTGATCGCCTCCTTCAGGCGTCGAATGTGCTCGAGATACTCGTCCGGTCCAAACGCAAACGTTTGCGGTTCCGGAAAATACGAGACCACCGTCGCGAACCGGCGATCGAGAGGATCGAGATGGTGGATGCGGCCGGAGTCGGCCAGCGAAATCTGCTCTTCGAAGAGTGAGTGCAGCACGATCGCCGCGCAACCCTCATCTTCCAACCGGCGTGCGGCATCCAGCTGATTGGCCAATGGCGAGGCACCCGTCATGAACGGACTCGCCAGGCGCAGCCCGAGATACGTCGTCGACAGATCCGCTGCGCTCATGACTGGACCTCCGGAGACAACCCGCGATCAACGCGTTCGTCTGTCCCTGTACAACCACGATTCGCAACGAGAATGCCACCGAATGTACGCGCGCTGGCAGGCCCGGGAAATCCAACAGCGGGAATTGTTGACGGACGTCCGGCAGTCCGGCTCGGCACTCCGACGGGATCCCGGAAGCGCGAGGGATTCTCGGCAGGATCAGCGATCGCGGGGCTGCGGCTCAACGCCCGCGCCGGCGGACACGCCCGTGCGCGCACGATCCTCGTAGCCGATCGCCAGATCGTACAGCGCTTCGTCGAAGAACCGCCCCACGCGCGTGTTGAGGTCCTGCAGGCTGTGCAGATGCAGCGGCAGCACGTAGTCGCCGTCCATGCGCGGAAAGGACGCGGCCACGAGGCCGTTGTCGCTGATGTAGCGCCGCAGGTGCTGCTTGATGACAATCACGGCGAAGATCAGCTCGCTGAGCGGAATTCCCTGATCGAAGCGCCGGCGTCCCCAATCGGTGAACTCGTCGCGCGTCTTGTCGGAACGCGGATCGCCGATCCAGTTGCCGAGGTGATGCAGCAGTTGGAAGACGCGCTGCTCCAGTTCCGGCCGTCGAACCGCGCGGAAGCCGCGGGTGCGTTCGTTAATCACCAGATCGTCGACGATGTCGGTCGTCAATCGCGACGAATGCATTTCGATCAATTCGACAACTCTTGCGGCGATCACGGCGGCCTCCCTCTTCGCGAACCGGGGCCCTCCTTACGTCATATCGGTTCGCAAGCGCGATACCGATGGCGGCCGCCGGAAAACCGGCGACTCCCCATTGTGCTACAGGCATCGCGCTTGCGGAGTACTGAATCGCGGGAGCGCGAAGGCTTCAGCCGAGTGACCGCCAGTCCGTGGAGCGCGAAGGCTTTAGCCGAGCGAGTGTAGGTATCAATCGCGGCGCGCGCTACGGCGTCACGACCGAGTCCGGCGCGAAGGTATCGAATCCCACCACTTCAGGATATGACTCGCGAAGCTTGCGCAGATCGGATTCCGGGGCGTCCTTCAGGTAGACATCGAAAAAGGTGTGAACGTAGGCCCGCGCAATTTCAAGGCCCCGAAGAGCGCCGGGGCCTCGCGTGACCAGCAGGAACGCGCTGATGAAATAGCTGCTCTTCACGACCATCTGATCGCTGAACGTGAAGTGATTCGCCCGGCGGATCATGACGATGTGCCGGGCGCTCCGCAGGTGATCGTAGACGGAGTGGATGTCTCGAGTGACGGCCCGTCCCTCGACTGTATCCGCTTCCCGGCTATGGTCGCTCAATAGGAAGAGAAACGGCTGCGCGGCGCCCTCGCGGATGACGGTTCCAAACGGCATGCCGTCGATGTCCATGCCCGCTTTGCAGCGGCGATCGTCGTGGCAGAACTGCAAGGCCGTCGCGCCGCCGAATGAGTGTCCGAAGATGCCAAGCCTGGCCGTGGCCAGTCTGCCCGCAAATCTTCCCGACGGGTCGGACGCGTCGAGCCGCTCCAACTGATCGACGACGAAGGCGGTGTCGGTGGTCCACAGCGGCAACAGCTTGTCGGCCAGCTGCCGCGCGTCTTCGTAGCGCATCGTCTCGGGATTGCTCGCGGCCGTTCGTCTCACGACCCGGCCATCCGGAAAGACGACGACACCGGTTCGATACGGCGCATCGAACCCGACGACGACATAGCCGTGGCTGGCGAGATCCTCGGCCAGTGTCGTGAACTCGGTGGTCAAGGCGCCCCCGCCGGGTCTCATGATGACCACCGGATACGACGGTTGCCCGGGCGCGACCGCGGCATCCGCGACGCTATTCGTACGGATGCGCGCGGTGTCGCGATTCAGGAACTCGCGCATCAGCGTTCCGAGCGCGCCCGTCTGTGCGATGCGCCACGCGGGCGGCAGGTAAGGCGCCGTCTCTGCCTGCGGTGACGTGACCGCTGGATACCACATCCACACGAAGACCGTGCGTTTGGTTCCGGGCGCCGGTGCCAGTTCGTCGGTGAGCGCGTCGTTCGTCCAGGTGAAGCTGGTCCGTCCGACCGCGAAGCGGCCCGTCGGCCTGGGCAGCGTCATGTCGGCGCCGTGCTCCCAGCGAACCAGCCCGATCAGCGCGGCGGCACCCACAAGAGCAACGACGAGGAAGATCCCCGTCGCCTTCAATACCGCCTTGACGAGCCTCACGGCGTCGCAGACTACGTGAAGCACTTTGCAATGTCAAGCATCTTAGCGACAACACCGTCGCGCCGTCGCTACTTCGCGCCAATCAATGTGACTCCCACTCCTGGTCCCCATTCCGACGCAATCGGCGAGACGAACATCTTTCGGCCGTTGCCAATCGAGATCGTGCGTCCGGCCGTGATGCCGAGAACCGCGCCGAAGGTGACGTCACTCAAGTAGTGCTTTTTCATTTCGACCCGCGACGCCGCGACGTAGGTGGCGACGGCATACGCGGGCAGGCCGACCTTCCAGCCGAAATGGCGCTGCAGCACCGTCGCCGACGCGAACGTGATCGTCGTGTGGCCCGAGGGGAACGAGAATCCAGTACCCTCCGGTCTCGATCGGCGCGTCGCCTCCTTGATCATGAACGTCAAGCCTTCGGCCATCACCTGCGCCTGGATCAGATCCGCGCCGACGGTCGCCCAGCACGAGTGCCCGAACGCGCGCCCGAGCCCGTAGACCGCGATCGACGCGCCGAGCTGGAACGGCGTGCTGCCAATCACCGCTCCCGGCGTGAACGCGTTGTTGACGTTCATGCCGCCGAAGTCGCGCGTGACGTCGCGGTCGACCGAATGGACGCCGAACGCGGCGGCGCTCCCCAGCGTCAGGACGCCGAGCGACGCGGGGGTCGACGCGAGGCGGCCGAAATCGTTCACGATGTCCTTCGCCACGGTGCCGACCGGCGGCGCATCGCCGCACGAAGAGCGGGTGGTCGAACCGCTGCGCTGTGCCAGGGCCGGAGGCGCCGTGCCGAGGGCTGCCGCGAGCATCAGAGCGGCGCATCCAGTTCGTCGAACGCGATCGTTGGTCGCCATCTCAGTTCCCCTCGGGCGTGCGTTCGAATCCGACGAGCTTCCAGTTGCCTCCGCGGAGACGGAAGTACGCGCTGACCGGCGTTTCCCAGGCTCGATGCGCGCTGCCAAACGCGCTCAACTCAACCTTGATGAACGCGCCGTCGGTGTGCGGCAGGCCCGAGGCGACCGCGAGCTCGGGTCCGCGCGCCGACGTTTCGCCCAGCGACATCCCGGTGCCGGTCGCGTTGTCGTAGGTGGACCACTGCGCGCGATAGCCGTGCGGAGCGACCGCCACGTCGGCGTCGACCGCGGCGTTGCGGAACACGAGAGTCCCGTTCTCGATCGCGGCGTCCACAATCGGATTGACCGGCGTGAGGTAGGCGCGGACGATCGCGTCGCGGCGGCCCGCCAGCGCGCGCACCAGGAACTCCTCCGCCGCGGCATCCCCGAACTCACCGCTGCGCACCGCCGCGCGAATCATGTCGGTCGTGATTGCCGCGAGCTTCGTCGCCGCCCAGAACTTGTCGTCCTGCCGCGCGCTGAGGAAGGCCGGGTTCGGCACGCGCGGGCGCCACATGTCTGGATCGAAGTCTGCGCTGTGCAACGGCAGCCGGCCGATCGACCGCGCCTCATAGAACGGCATCGTCCGCCACTTCGGCAGGTAGAAGCCGAAGCTCACCATGCGCTTCGCGACGTCGCGCGGCTGGATGACGTACTCGGCGCCTTCCCAGTAATCGGCCGGAGCGACGCCTCCGCTGCCCAGAGCGGAGCCGAAGTCGATCAGGTTGTGCTGCACGTGTGAGCGGCCGCCCTCGGTCACGAGCATGTCGAGCGAGTTGATGGCCTTCGCATCCACGTGATTCAACCAGGCGGCGAACACGCCGTAGCCGCGCAGCTCGCGGCGGTCCTCGTGCGGCACGACGTCGTTCGGATCGTCAGGCCTGGTGCCGATGAAACGGATCCGGCCGATCGGTTTACCGGGCAGCCCCTTGCTCGCCACGATGCGGTAGCGGCCGTCGGGCTCGCGACTGGCGCGCTCGAGCAGGTGATCCAGATCCTCGAGACGCATCGCGCGCGGCTTGCGGCCGGCCGGCGTGAACTTCGCGCCTTCACCGATGGTCAACTGCTCGCGCCGCATGTATGCGACATGGTTTTCGGGCACGTTGTACCCGAGCGCCCACATCAGCTTCGTTGTGGTCACCTCCGTGCCGGTCGCCATCGCGCGGTAACCCGGCGGATCGAATTTGAGGAACCAGCGCTGGCCGGACGCATCCTTCACGGTGAATCCCGGCGTGACGCCGTCGCTCTTGGACGAGGTGATCGTCCACGTGCCCGGCGCGGGTCCGTCGCTGGTATCAGGGCCTGTCGCGACGTCCTCGGGTGTCAGCCGGCGATGGCCGGCGCGATTGGTGAACCAGCTCGAGTCGGGCACTTCGTCGATGCTGTTCACGTTCTTCGCGCGAGCAGGCGCCGAGATGTTCGAGCCGCTGACGATGCTGGTCGCGAGATCCACCATCAGGTCGAGCTCGAACGGCTTCATGCCCGAGGCGTCCTGCGTGTCGCGCTCGACCCAGATGGGATCGTCGGTGAAGAACTTCGGAGCAGCGGCCGAACCCAGCGCCGTCGCGGCCGCGACGGCGGCGATGGTGCCGAAGATGGCGGCGGAAATGCGGTTCGTGGTTTTCATGATGATGAGTCCTTGTCTAGAAGCTGGGGCTGAACGAAAACACGAGGCTGTTGCCTTCGCGCGTGCGTGCGAACTCGATCCGCGTCATGGTGCTGACCGGCGTGTGGAACGACGCGCCGATGCCGTAAGAGGTCGTCAGGCCGCGCAGATCCAGATCGGCGAGCCGCGGCGCGACTTTCCCGGCGTCCACGAAGAGCGCCATGTCCACGAACGATCCCGCGGTCCAGCGGTACTCGCCGCTGAAGAGCAGCCGGTTGCGGTCGCGGAACCGCCAGGGCTGATAGCCGCGGAGCGTGTGGCTTCCACCGAGATCCGGCAGCATGAAGAACGGCACGTCCTGTCCGGACGCCGTGGACGTCGTCGAGGCCAGCGCCCGCAGCGCGATGATCCAGTTCTCGCGGAAGACGGGAATGAACTGGCGGATGTCCGCGTCGGTGCGCTGAAAGCTCGCGGTCCCGGCGTTGGTCTGGCTGTAGTCGGACCAGTCGATCCGGTAGAGGCCGCCGCTGCGCGTGTAGCCGTCGGCGCTGCGACGATCGATCTCCGCGAACAGGCGGGTCCGCCGGTACGCCGGGCTCAACAGACCGGTCTCCGTGTCCATCGCGTCGAGGCCGCCGCCGATCGTGAGCGAGGACGCGGCCTCGAACGACGTGGTGACGCCAACCGTCCTGGCGCGATACGCGTAACCAACCGACGCGCCGCTGTTCGACGCGCCGACGCCGTAGAACTCGACGTCCGGTGCGTCGATGTAGTCGCCGCCTACCTGGACGCGCAGGCGGTTGTGCGCCATCAGCGGCAGGCTCAGGTTCGCATTCATCGCCTTGTAGTCCTTCACCGACCAGGCGGCGTGCGCGTCGACGCTGCCCGTGTCGCCGAATTTCCCGCGGACGGCAGGGCCGACCGCCAGACCGCCGCCGTCCATCGCGCTGCCGATGAACGGATAGAGCGGGGCCTCGAGAAAGCGGCCTTCCATCTGTTCGAACGTCTGGACGCGCTGCTCCAGCCTGGTCGGTTCGTACGGGTGCAGGTGCGTCGCTTTCTCCGCCTTGAGCGCCGCCAGTTCCTCTTCGCGCGTCGTCTGCGCGGACGCCGTCGTCGCCAACGCGACGAACAGCAGCACTCCTGCCGCGGTTGCCACCATGGGGCGAAGCCGCAGCGACGGACGAGCAGAGACGGCCGCGGGCCGCACAATCATCAGCGCGACGCCGATCCACACGAGCGCCATCACCGTGTTGACGAGGGCGAACTGCTGGATGCCGAGATGGAGGACGCTCGCGCCGACGTAGACGGCGACGGCCGAGAGCACGTCGCCGAAGCGCATGAAGAACGTGTCGATAGCCTGCTTCGCCTTGTACTTCTCGTCGCGGCTCGTCGGCAGCCACAGGAGCTGGCGCGCCGTGTTCATGATCGAGTAGTCGGTCGCGTTCTCGGCCGTCTTGATCCAGCGGACGATGGAGAAGCCGACGCCGGCGGAGATGATGGCGTAACCGCCCAGCGCGATGAGCGGCAGCGCGAGCAGCGCACCGGCGAGGCCGGCGTACTTCACGAGGCGAGACGTGACGAACGCCTGGAGCACGAACGCGGTGACGTTCACCCAGAACTGGTAGTCGCCGCTGAACGCGCCGATGTAGGCCTGCTTGTTGAATCCGGGCTGTGCCGCGGCGAGCTCGGCGACGTGGGTCGTCAGCAACCGCGCGACGAGGTACTCGCCGGTGGTGTTGACCAGGTTCAGCAGGACGATCAACCCGGCGATCAGCAGAAGATAGCGATTCTGGAGCACGAGGCGGAATCCGCCGGCAGCCGATTCCATCACGCGCGGTGCGGGCACCCGCCGTTCTTCACGGCCGTTGATCCACACGTAGATGCACGCGCTCACCGTCAGCAGCGCCGCCGCGATCTGGAGGATGACCTGCGGCGCGAAGGCAGCGTGGAACAGCCGGGCGGCGATGAACGATCCGAGCGGCGCGCCGGCCGTCATGCCGATGACCACGATCGGAAAGAGCCGCGCGCCAGCTTCCTTGCTGTAGAGGTCGTTGGCGAACGACCAGAACTGCGCGATCAGCGAGACGTTGAAGATGCCGACCCAGATGAAGAAGGCGACGCCGACGTACGGCACGCGCGCCGTCACCGCGAGGGTGAACAACTCGAGGCCAACGATGAAGAAGAGCGTGACGCCGATCAGCAGCTTGGCGCGGCTGACGCGCGCGGCGAAGGCGCTGTAGAGCGGGACGAAGCCGATGAGGAGAAGCGCCTGGCCGGCCGAGGCGTAAGAGCGCACCTCCGCGCCGCCGCCGAGCAGAATCAGCGGCTCGCGCACGGTCTTGACGACCGAGTAGCACACGAGCAGCAGGAAGATGTTGACGAGCATCAACAGCGCGGTGCCGCCTTCCCCGGCGCGCACGTCGGCGAAGAGCGACAGCGCGCGATCGAGGCGCGATGGCGTCGGTGTGAGCGATGAAGGGGCAGATTGGAACATTGCGTGTCTCCTTGATGTTCGATGTCTGGGAAGTAACGCGACACCGGCCGGAGAAACCCGCAACCTCGTTTTCAGGGCGGGATGGGCGGGATGGGCAGGACAGGCAGGATGGGCGGGATGGGCAGGACAGGCGGGATAGGCGGGAAGGGAAAATCGTACGTAGTGCAGGCCTTCAGGCCTGCCGACGTGATTAATGAATCGAGACGGCGAGGGAGGGTGACGGGGCGGGACGCAGAAATACCGAAGGCGCCGGAGCGGAGCGGCGCTTGACGAGGAGCGGCCACAGCGCGGCGCGGATCGTCGGCGGCAGGACCCCTTCCAGATACTCGAGCGCCGTCCCTCTCAGCTGGCGATCGCTGGATTGCGAGCCGCGATAGGCGATCTGCAGCGGCTCGCGCGGCAGGACGAGCGAGAGCAATGAAAACGCGTGCGACACACGGCGGCTCTCGAGCTCGTTGTCCATCCCCACTTCCGCCAGCACCGCGGAATGGATCCGCTGGTCGTCCAGACGGATCAGCGGATTTTTCTCCATCACCGCCGCCAGCGAGCGGGCCGCCTGCGAGCGGACCTCGAAATGCGCGTCGTCGAGCGCCAGCATCGCGCTGTCGGCGGCGCGCTGAGAGACGCAGACCGATAACACGCGCGCGACGCCAAGGCGGACGAC
>DASSGK010000328.1:0-10993 GCA_035693505.1 Vicinamibacterales bacterium | reverse complement strand
ATTCGGCGCCGCGCTGGCCGGTGCGTTCGCGCTCGGCGAGGCACCGCGTGCGGCCCAGCCGGCGCCTGTGACCGCGCTGCCGTCGGCGGAGCCCGATCTCGTCGTCGTCAACGGCCGCGTGCTGACGAGCGACGCCACGCTGCCTCGCGCGCAGGCGTTCGCCGTGAAGAACGGCCGCTTCGTCGCCGTGGGATCGACCGCCGACGTGCGCAACCTCGCCACCGCGCGCACCACCGTCGTGGACGCGCAGCAGATGACCGTCGTGCCGGGATTCATCGATGCGCACTCGCATCCGAGCGGCGTCGAAGAACTGTTCGGCGTCAACACGAACCTTCGCACTGTGCGCGAGATTCAGTCGGCGATCAGACAGAAAGCGGAGCGCTCGGCGCCGGAAGTCTGGGTCAACGGCTTCATGTTCGACGACACGAAGCTCGATCGGCCCCTCACCCGCAAGGATCTCGACGAAGCGACGACGGAGCATCCCGTGGCGGTCGCCCATCGCGGCGGCCACACGACGTTCTACAACAGCAAGGCCTTCGAGCTGGCGGGCATCACCAGGGACACGCCGGATCCTCCGGATGGCCGGTTCTTTCGCGACAACGGCGAGCTGAACGGCCGCGTCGCGGAAAACGCGCGCGACGTGTTCGACAAAGTCGGCAAGCAGGAAGCCTTCACCCCCGACCAGCAACGCGACCGCGCGCGCCAGGGCATGGCGCACATGTCGAAGCTGTTCAACGCGGCCGGCCTGACGACGGTGCACAACGCGATGGCGGATACCGAGCAGATCCTCGCGTACGAGGACTGCCGGCGGAGCGGTGAATTGACGCACCGCGCGTACCTGATGGTCAACGGCATGACGCCGGCGTACCGCGGGCTGAGGGCGGCCAACATCTACACCGGATTCGGCGACGAGTGGATCCGCGTCGGCGGCGTGAAGTTCGTGGGCGATGGATCCGCATCCGAGCGCACCATGCGGATGAGCACGCCGTTTGTCGGCACCAACGACTACGGCATCCTGACGATGACCCAGGATCAGATCCACGACGCGGTCGACGAGGCGCACACGCACAACTTCCAGGTCGGCGTCCACGCCAACGGCGACGTCACCATCGACATGGTGCTGAAGGCCTACGAGCGCGCGCTGCAGAAGTGGCCCGATCCCAATCGCCGTCATCGCATCGAGCACTGCACGCTGGTGAATCCGGATCTCATCCGGCGCATCAAGGCGAGCGGCGTGATCCCGACGCCGTTCTGGACCTACGTCTACTATCACGGCGAGAAGTGGACCCAGTACGGCGACGACAAGGTGGCGTGGATGTTCGCGCACCGCTCCTTCCTCGACGCCGGCATCCGCGTGCCGGGCGCCTCCGACTACACGCCCGGCCCGTTCGAGCCGCTGATGGCGATCCAGAGCATGGTGACGCGGAAGGACTACAAGGGCCGGGTCTGGGGTCCGGCCCAGAAGGTCACCGTCGACGAGGCCCTGACGATTGCCACCATCAACGGGGCCTATGCCTCGTCAGAGGAGAACCTGAAAGGATCGATCACCGCAGGCAAGCTCGCCGACTTCGTCGTGCTCGAACGCGATCCGCACGACGTCGACCCCGATCAGATCATGAACATCAAGGTCAACCGCACCGTCGTCGAGGGGAAGACAGTCTACGGTGGATGAGTCTGAAGCGCTCGCGACGCCTGTCTGAGAATCAGGCAACGCCCTGCGACGCGACCGGCAGACGAATGGTAAAGGTCGCGCCACGGCCAACGCCTTCGCTGGACGCCGTGATCGTGCCGCCGTGCAGGTCGACGACCCGATCGTGATCTCCACGCTGTCGGCCGTTTCAGCCAGACGAATCGAGACGCGGCCGCCCGGCGGCGTGAACTTGACGGCGTTGCCGACCACGTTCCAGATGACCTGCTTCAGGCGATCGCCGTCCCCGCGAATCGCGGGCACGGACTCAGCCTCGACATCGAGCGACACACCCTTGTTCTCGGCGCTGAGGCGGATCGTCTCCACGGCGTCAGCGACGAGCGACAGCACGTCGACTGGCTCGGCGCCCAGCCGCAGCCTGCCGGTCAGCAAGCGCGACGACTCGAGCAGATCTTCGATCAGCTGCGCGAGCGTCCGCGCGCTCCCATCGATCGACGCGATGGCGGCGTCGACTTTTTCGGGTCGAATCGTGCGCTGGTGAAGCATTCGGGCCCAGCCCAGGATCGCATTGATGGGCGTCCGGAGCTCGTGAGAGACCGCCGCCAGGAACTCGTTCTTGACTTCGAGTGCGGCTTCAAGTTCGCGCTGACGGCGTTCGGCGACGTCCCGGTTCACCTCGGTGTCGTTGTGCGCCGAGGTCGCCGACCCGGGCGTCGACGTCAGCGGTCGCGATCCGGTACGGTTCGAGGTAATGGTCCTGGCCGGTGATCAGAAAGCCGCGCTGCCCTGTCTCGGCGTCGACCAGCCTTTCCACGGTGGCGTTGAGGTTCGACAGGACCGCGTAGGTGTGCACAACGAGATCAGCGGAGGACTCTGCCTCTGTCGCGTAGCGGCGATTGATCGCCGCCAGCCCCGCAATCAGCAGCGCGAATGCGACCGCGACGACCAACGAGAGCCACGAACGGTGCGTGGAGGCGAACGCGTCCGCCCGGGTTCGCTCCATAACTAATCGCTGAGACGATATCACGCCGCTGTCGAGGCGATGGTCGTGGCCAACATCCGCGTCTGATTCACTTTGCTTTTGCGTGTCGCTCCGAAAAAATACTATCATCGATAGTAAGATGCGTCAGTGTCGCGGGCCGTGGTCTCGCTGCCTGTCGTCGTACCCGAAACCATGAGCAGGCAGAAGACCAGGGAGACAGATGCCTTCGATCGAATCGGCGCGGCGAGCCTGCCCTCGGGCTCCGAACGTGGCCGCCTCATCGTCACCGTGCTGATCGTCATCGCACTGATCGCATTGGTCGCAGACTGGTGGTTCAGACATCGATGACGGTTCCGCCGGACGACTCTTCATTCCGCTACGGCGTGATGCTCTGGCGATATGGGACGGTGACCTGCTCCTGCCTGCGCATCGCCGAGGACGACATCGTCATCACCGTGGTCGCTGACGGCGTGGTCGTCGAGCAGCAGCGGTTCGCGGACGCCGATTCGGCGTCAGCGTTTGCCATCGAAAAGAGCCGGACCTACAACGCGGACTAACCGTCCCTCGAGGTTCTCGAGCCAGCTGTGCATTTGATCTAGTGGATTCTCGGCAACCCTTGACGTACGATCCACGCGCGTTGAGATCGCGCCGCCGGTCCACCATACGCTCGGTTCGATGGACGGCGAACGACTTGCCGATAGCGCCGAAGTCCATCGAACTGGAACAGCGCCTCTCTCGCCTGGAGCAGTCCTGCCGGGCTCTGCAACAGGAGTCCGAAGCCACCCGTCGCCACCTGATCGCTCTCCAGGCTCAACTCGATCACTTCATGGCGATGATGGGCCACTGATCGACGAGTCGCCTACCTCTGAGACGGTGACCTCTGAGACGCCACCTCTGAGACGCGACCTCTGAGACCAAACCTCTGAGACGCGACCTCAGCCATCATCCGCTCAGCGCATAGCGCTCTTCGGCGACGCCTGGCATCGCGTCGACCGCAGGATTCAGCCGCGTAGTCGTCGCCGCTGCCCCGTCGCTGACCGACAGGATCAACGTGTCGTTGTCGCGCGGGCCCGGCGGCGTGTTGAGATACGTATCGGCACTCAACACGATCTGATCGACGATCGCGCCGTCCTCGCGCTGCTGCACGCGCAGCGTATGCGTGCCCGTCGCGGCAAAGTAGATATGAGGACCAGGCGCGTTCCAGCCGTTGTCCGCCCACCCCCAATTGTGATCGGCCGAATCGGCGTCACCCGCCTGAAGCACGACCGCGGCTGCGCTCGTGGTCCCTCTCCGCATCGTGGCCGCGCCGCTCGCGTCGACGGAGTCGCTGAATTGCACGTACACCGAATCATTGCCAAGGCTGTTGCCCTCGGCGCGCATCCGCACCCAGAGGTGGTACGCCGTGCCGCGGGCGGCTGAAAAGGACACCTCGAAGTAGTTCGCGGGGGCCGCAAGCGCCGTCGCAATCTTCGCCTGACCGGCGTTCGGGTTCCAGAGCGCCGACCCGCCGGCCGCCGTCGTGTCGGTGAGCTTCTGCCAGTGACCGTGGGTCGTGCCCGTCGACGCCCAGATCACGACCGTCTTCGCTCCCGGCGGAGGCGGCGGTGTGCCGCCGGCCGTTGTGAAGCTCCAGACGGAACCGGTTTTTTTCTGCAGTGCAGCGGTCTTCGAGACGATCTTCCAGTAGTAGGTGGTACCGGCGGCGAGTGTCGGGAGGGACAGACTCTGGAACTGGGTGGTGTTTTCACTCGGGCCGAGCGGCTGATCGGCGGCGAACAACGTACTCGCGTTGGGGTCGGTGCCGAAGTACACGTCGTACAGGTGAGCCCAGGGTCCTCCGTACCATTTGAGAACCTGGCCGGTCACGGGGACGCCGACGGCGCCGTCGGCAATCGCGTGATAGACCGGCTTATCCGGCGGCAGCGGGACGAACCACGCGGTTTCGTCGACGCCCGCCGGGTTGGTGTTGTTCCATTTCCGATCGAACTGATTGACGAACCACTGAAAGAACCACGACTTCGTCGTGAAGATGTTGTTCTCCGCCTGCGAATTCGCCGACGGCGACGTCCAGTTGGACGAACCGAAGATCGTGAGGCCCTGCCCGTACAACAACACGGTCTTCTGATGGTTGATGCCGTCGTGCGCCGGAACCTTGACGGGAATGCCCGCCAGCCACATGCGATCGACGTTCCAGGCGTGCCACAGCCGCGACACGTTCCGATACTCCTTCGTGTCCGTGTAGAGGCGCACGGGAATGTGACGGTTCGTGAAGGCGGCAATCATCGCGTCGCTGTGCCGACGATCGGTGATCCGGTACATCTGCACGTCGATTTGCCGCGTTTCCGCGTTGTAGCGGCTGACCGCGCGGGTCGCGTAGTTCTGCGCCGGCGGGAAATTCAGTTCCGGATCCTGCGGGTATGTCGGGTATACGCGCGCGAGCGGCGCGTTGATGTTCGCGTAGTTGCCGTAGCCTGACGTGGCCGTCCACATGTCGTCCATGATCGTCTTGAAGCTGTTGACGATCGCTGGATCGTTCGTATAGTAGATGGCCTCGTCCTCGTAGTTCACGTACGCCTGCACCGGCACGAACGACGTCGGGCTGTAGTTCGCGCCGCTGAACTCCAGCGTGTCCTGCCCGGCAAAGAGCATGAACTTACGATGGAGAATCCCTCCGGTCGTCTTCTGACGCATCGGAATGCCGGCGGCCTTCAGCGCATTCAGGATCGGAACGTTGTTCGGGTACGTCGCGTTGGCATCGCTGTCCATCATCACGCGGACCGGGATGCCGGCCTGCCACCGCTTGATGAGCTCCGTCGAATATCGGGAGTCCTCCATGAACCAGAACGACACGTCGATCTGCACGCGCTCGTTCCGGATGAGATCGATCAGCTCGGTCCGGCAGTTCTGAAACGCGGCGTCGCAGAGGTGCTCAGCGCCGTGCGCGCGCGGCGCGGCGAACAGCATGGCGGCGACGAGCACAAGGCCGGCGCCGCAGCGTCGAGTCCAGTGAATGCCCATGCGCAGCGAAAAAGCAGGCCGGATACCAAATCCGACTTACCGGCGTTATGGGCGCTTTTTTCGCTCCGGGCCGCGCTGAACGCTCGCCCCACAGAATTTCGACGGGCAAAAGTGGTACAGCGACCGCTGACTCTGAGAAAAGGGGTGCCGCAGCGCGTTCCGTATCGGGAACGATGCTAAGGCACCTGCAGAGTTTGCACCCGCCGCCTCTACGGCGTGCTGACGTTGTCGAACGTCGCCTGCGCGACAGTCGTTGTGTGGCTGCTCACCGCCAGCCCGACGTAGACCGACGCCGTCATGCCGATCGTGTCGCTTCCAACCAGCGTCCAGGTCGTCCCGTCGGATGACGCATACGCATTGATCGTCGTCCCCAGCCGTTCGAGCTTGACCCAATTCGGCGCCGTCGCCATGGATCCCGACGTGCTCGTCGAGACGCCGCCGTTAGACGTGCGACGCTGGAACGCGAGACCTTTGCTGTAAGACACCAGCATCAGCGCCTGCGCCGATCCCGGATCGAGCGTCTGGCGGATCATCACGCCGGCCTTGGTCCACGCGTTGACGTTCTGAATCGACGCGACACGGGCAATGACGACGCCGTCGCCGGTCATCGGCTTGTAGACATAGTGAAAGGCGTCTGCGGTGCCCCAGATGTCGGCGCCGGATCCCTTCACCGTGAAGGTGCCAGAGCCGGCGCTGTAGCCGCCCGATCCGGCCGCGCCGACGCTGCCGATATCCTGCTGCGACCAACCCGACGGCAACGCGATCGGCGACGCCGGCGTGCCCGCCGTGATCGCCACCTGATCGAAGTTCGCCGTCGCAGCGGCACTGGTCGTGTGGCTCGACACGCCGACGCCGATCAACACGCTGGCGGCCATCGAGAACGTGTCGCTGTCGACCAGCGCCCAATCGACGCCGTTCGCGGACTGATATGCGTTGATGATCGTCCCGACGCGATCTATCCGCACCCAGAACGGCGCTGTGTTGGCCGTGCCGGTCGTGCTGGTGCTGACGCCGCCAGGCGCCACGCGGCGCTGGAACGCCGTCCCCTTGCTCGACGACACGAGCATGAAGGCCTGCGCCGATCCCGGATCGGTCGTCTCCCGGATCATCACCCCCGCCTTGGTCCAGGCGTTGACGTTCTGAATCGACGAGACGTGCGCGACGATTGAACCGTCGCCGACGAGCGGCTGAAACGCGTACTGCAGTGCATCGGCGGTGCCCCAGACGTCGGCGCCGGCGCCGGTCACACTCAGCGCGCTGGCGGACGTGACGGTCGTCGATCCGCCAACGCCGACGGCGCCGATATCCTGATTGCTCCAGCTCGCGCCGGCCCCCGCCGCCTGCGATCCGGTGAAGGTCTGACCGCCGACCACGATCGTTGCCGCACGCGCGGCGCCGCTGTTGGCACCGGCGGCGACCGCGACGGTGCCGTTGCCGCTGCCGCTCGCGCCGCTGGTTACCGTCAGCCAGCTCGGATCGCTGCTCGTCGCCGTCCACGAGCACCAGCTCGGTGTCGTCACGCTGAAGCTGGTCGCATCGCCGTTAGCGGCCAGCGATGCCGAGGCCGGCGACAGCGAGAACGAGCAGCCGGCCGCCGCCTGGATGACGCTGCCGGTTTGATCCGCGACCGTGACCGTCGTCGATCGCGTCGCGCCGCTGTTGGCGGTCGCAGACACCGTGATCGTGCCGTTGCCGCTGCCGCTGGCGCCGCCAGTCACGGTCAGCCAGCTCGGATCCCCGGCAGTCGCGCTCCACGAACACCAGCTGCCGGTCGTCACCGAGAAAGTCGTCGACGAGGCACTCGAAGCGATCGACTGGCTCGAGGGCGACAGGCCGTACGTGCACGCCGCCGCGCCCTGCGTCGCGGTCACCGTCTGACCGCCGACGGTGATGGCGCTGCTGCGCGCGCCGCCGCTGTTGGCCGCGGCGGCCACCGAGAAGCTGCCGCTGCCGGTCCCGGAGGCGCCGCTCGTGATCGTCAGCCAGCTCGGATCGCCACTCGTTGCGTTCCACGAGCACCAACTATTCGTCGTCACCTGCACGGTGGCGGTGTCGCCGGCCATCGCAAGAGTGAGACTGCCAGGCGCCACGCTGAAGCTGCAGCCGGCGGCCGCCTGCGTGACGGTGAACGCCTGGCCGCCGACCGTGACCGTCGCGCTCCGTGCGCCGCCGCCATTCGCCGCGGCGCTGACGTGCGCGGTGCCGTTGCCCGTGCCCGATGCGCCGTCGGTGACCGTCAACCAGGTGGTGTCGTTGCTCGTGGTGGTCCACGTGCAGGCGTTGCCGGTCGCGACGGCGAAGGCCGCGGTCCCGCCGCCGGCGGCGATCGACTGGCCGCTTGGCGTCACGGAATACACGCAGGTCGACTGGCCATTCAACGTGACCGAATCGACCGCCGCGGTCGTGGTCGCGTCCACGTTGTGGCTCGTGACCGCGATCCCGACGAACACGTTCGCCGCCATCGGGATCGTCGTCGTGCTGCCGACTTTCGTCCACGTGACGCCGTCAGCTGATTGATACGCGCTGAACGCGTTGCCGGCGCGATCGAGGCGCACCCACATCGGCGGGTTCTTCGGCGTCCCGCTCGTCGAGACGGTGGCGCCGTTGGTCGCGGAGCGGCTCTGGAACGTCGGCCCTTTCGACGACGATGCGAGCATGTACGCGTCGGCGGCGCCCGGTGCCATCGACTCGCGAATCATGACGCCGGCCTTGGACCATGCGTTGGTGTTCTGGATGCTCGCCACCCGCGCGACGATCGAGCCGTCGCCGCTCATCGGCTGATAGACGTAGTGGAACGCATCCGCACTGCCCCACACGTCCGCGCCGGCGCCGACGATGCTGAACGTCGACGAGGAGCTGTTGAAATCGGCGTAGCCGGGCAGGCCGACGGCGCCGATGTCCTGCTGCTGCCAGGGGGCCGGAATCGGCGGCGGCGGCGGTGGACCAGGGGGCGGACCAGGCGGCGGCGGCGCGCCGTCGAGCGTGCTGCCGTAAATCGTCCCGTCATTCAACGTCCCGCCCGGAGCCGTCGACATGAACGCGTCCGGACTCAGAACGATCTGATCCACGATCGCGCCGTCGGCGCGCTGCTGCACCTGCAGCGTATGGATACCGGTGCTCGGAAAGTAGATCAGCGTGTCGCTGGCGCCGTTGTCGGCCCAGCCCCAGTTGTTCAGCGACCCCGATGGGTCGGTCAGGATGACTTCGGCGCCTCCCGACGTGCCGATCTGATAGAGCGGCGATCCGTACTGATCGATGGAGTCGTTGAACTGGACGCTCACGGAGTTGTTCGACGTCGAGTTGCTCTGGGCCCGCAAGCGCACCCACAGGTGATACGCGACGCCGGCGGGAGCGGAGAACGTGGTCTGAAAGTAGTTGGCGGGCGCCGCCAGCGGCGGGTCGAGAATCGACTGTCCGTGGTTCACGTTCCAGAGCGCGCGGCCGCCGGCGGCCGTCGAATCAGTCAGGAACTGCCAGTTGCCGACGAGATTCGCTGCCGGAACGTCGGTCGCAGTCCACAGCACGATGGTCGACGCCCCGGATGGATCCGACGGGGGTGGCGGGGGCGTCCCGGCAGTCGTGAAGCTTGCAATGGGCCCGGACTTTGTCAGGCCGGCCATCGTCTTCGAGACGATCTTCCAGTAGTAGGTCGTTCCCGGCTGCAGCAGCGGCAGGACCCATTTCTGTGTGACCGTGGGCGTATCGGGATCGGTCGGTCCTAGCTGCCGGTTCGCCGCGAAGAGCGGCGGGTTTGGATCGGTGCCGAAATAGATGTCGTAGACCTGTCCCCAGGGGCCGCCGTCCCACCGGACTTCCAACGAGCGCGGCGCGCCGACGGTGCCGTCAGCCGGCGACTGATACGCCGGCGGATCCGGAGGCAGCGGCGTGAACGGCCCGGTCTCGATCGCGCCGTTCGGCGCGGTGTTGTTCCACTTGCGCTCGAACTGGTCGACGAACCACTGATACATCCACGGCTTCGTCGTGAAGTAGTTGTGCTCCTGCTGCTGGTTCGCCGAAGGCGACGTCCAGTTCGACGAGCCGAAGACGGCCATCCCCTGGCTGTACATGATCACGAGCTTCTGATGGTTCAAGCCGTCGTGAGCGCGGACGCGCAGCGGCACGCCCGCGGCGTACAGCCGATCCATGTTGTAGGAGACCCACTGCCGCGCCGGATCGCGATACTCCTTCGTCTCGCCGATCAGCCGCACCGGCACGCCGCGCTGCATCGCCGCAATCATCGCGTTGGTGTGGCGCTCGTCGGTGATGCGATACATGATCACGTCGATCTTCTGCGTCTCGGCGGCGTAGCGCTTGAGGATCCGCAGCGCGTAGTCCTCCTGCTGCGGAAAGTTCAGCCCCGGATCCTTCGTGTAGATCGGATAGAGACGGGCGAGCGGACCGTTGATATTCGCGTAGTTGGCGTAGTTGGTCGTATCGAGCCAGAGGTTGTCGTACTCGGTCTTGAAGCTGTTGACGATCGACGGGTCGTCGGAAAAGTAGATCGACTCGTCCTCGTAGTCGCTGTACGGCGATTGATAGACGAACGCGGTCGGCGTGTAGTTGGCGCCGTCGAACTCGACGACGTTCTGGCCGGCGAAGACCATCGCCTTCCAGTGCAGGATCCCCGACGCGGTGCGATAGCGGATCGGGACGCCGGCCTGCTGGAAGGCGGCAATGATGTCGGAATTGCCGGGGTAGGTCGGATTCGCGCGCGGATCGACAAGGAGCCGGACGGGAACGCCGGCGGCCCAGCGATTCAGGACCTCCGTCTTGTAGCGTGCGTCCTGCATGAACCAGAACGCGACGTCGATCCCCACGTTCTCCGCGCGGATGTAGTTGATTAACGGACTGCGGCAATCCTCGTACGCCGGATCGCAAAGCCGTTCAGCTGCCTCGAGCCGCCCGGCCAGTGCCAACGATCCCAGGGCCAGTACTGCTGCCAATCGCCACAGTCGTCTCATGGGCGACGAGCAGTGCCATACCTGTACCGTATCAAGTTTTCGTGACGGGAAGCTGAAACTCCTAACGATTTGAAGAGTTGTTCGACTTCTTACGGACGCGCCTTGCGAGCGGTTTTCCCAGAAAGACCAACGCGCTTCCCGCGATGGACGTCGCGCGACCCACTCCGTTGACGCACTCCTTAGTCCGCTGACGCGCACGCGGCGACAACGATGGACGCACTTCTCGAGTGGAGCCGAGGTCAGGACAACAAAATGTCAGTTATTGGCTCGTTCGAACGCCTGCCCTCAAACCGAGGCCCCCGTCTCAGAGGTTTCGTCTCAGAGGTCCCGTCTCAGAGGTTTCGTCTCAGAGGTTTCGTCTCAGAGGTTTCGTCTCAGAGGTTT
>DASSGK010000327.1:0-3793 GCA_035693505.1 Vicinamibacterales bacterium | reverse complement strand
AAGCACGGCGCGCGCGTGCGATTTCACCAGGGAACCGCCGAGATTCTGGGACGCGTGGCGCTGATCGGTCCCGCCTCGGCAGCTTCAGTGCCTCGGCGGGGCGAGCCGGGCTCTGCCGGTCTGACGCTGGAGCCCGGGATGAGCACGTTCGCACGGCTGCGACTCGAAGCACCGGCCGTACTCACGCGCGGCGACCGATTTATTCTGCGCGCGTATTCGCCGTCGGTGACGATCGGCGGCGGGCTGATCCTGGATCCGAGTCCGCCGCGCACGGCGATCCGCACGGCGGCGGCGCTCCAGCGATGTCAGCGGTTAGTGTTCGATCCGGCCTCGAGTGACCGCACCGACGCCGAACTGCGGGCGGTCGGGGTGATGGTCGATGATGCGGGACCAGCCGGTCTGGCGCTCGATGCGTTGACCTGGCGGGCGGGCATCGATCCGAAACAGGTCGATGCGCGAGCCAATGCGCTCGTTGCCGCGGGGCAGGTCATTCGCGCGGGCGATGTCCTCGTATCCGCAACGGTGTACGCGCGCCTCCGCGAGGCCGTCGTGCAGACGCTGACGGCCCACCACAAGAGCCAGCCGCTGTCGGGCGGCCTGCCACGCGAGGAACTACGCGAACAGCTCTTCGCCCGCAGCCACCCGTCGATATTCGATCGCACGTTGGACGATCTCGCGAAGACGGTTCCTCCCATCGTCATCCTCACGGACCGGGTCGCGCTGGCGACGTACCGCATGGAGCTCACGCCCGAAGAAGAGCGCGTGCGCGAACGACTCGAGCGCGCCTATCGCGACGGAGGGCTGAAGCCGCCCGACGCGGCGGCGATCGCCGGTCAGGTCGGCGCTCCCGCGCCCGTGATCGATCGGATGGTGAAGTTGTTGCTGCGTCAGAAGACGCTGGTCAAGGTGGATACGCTCTTATTCCACGACGACGCGCTGAAGCAGCTGAAGGCGGAGGTCACGGCGCTCAAGGCGTCAGGCGGCGCTGGAGCGCGCATCGACGTGGCCACCTTCAAAGATCGATTCGGCGTGTCGCGGAAATTTGCGATCCCGTTGCTCGAATACCTGGATCGCGAGCGCGTGACCCGGCGGGTAGGGGAGAGCCGGGTGGTGCTATGACGCTTTGCGGCTCTTGTCGCTCTTCTCGTCTTTGTCCTCGTCCGTCTTGATGCCTTCCTTGAAACCCCTGATCGCGTCGCCGATGCCGCGGCCCAGGCCGGGCAGGCGGTTTGCCCCGAAGATAACGACGACAATCGCCAGAATGACGAGCAGTTCTGGCAGTCCAAGACGTCCCATGATGTCGCTCCTTGAAGCTGCAATTGTACCACCGTTCTCCGCGGCTCCTGGCCTGAACGCAGCCGGTGGAACCTTATGCGCAGCTTACGTAAGACGGAGACCGGTGTGCGTCAGTCGTCAACGGCTGACGTGAGAATACGCCAGGCCAGGCCCAGTTCGAAGGTTTTCAGCAGCCGCCATCTCAATGCCGCGTACGTCTGTCGCCCCGCAATCAGATCGGCCATCACTGAACGGATGGCCTGGCTCTTCGTCAGCGCCCGCATCAGCAGCGAGGTGAAGGCGGGCTTGAAGAAGCCGGCCTTGAGCCGGGCAGCCCGCGTCAACTCCGGGATCGCCTCGTCTCGAACCGACGCGGAGTACATCTGCGTCACGGCCTCACCCGTCAACGCCTCAGCGATCCAGTGTCCCGACGCGAGCGCGAAGAAGATTCCCTCGCGCGTAATGGGATCGACCAGCCCCGCGGCGTCGCCCACGAGCGCCCAGCGCGGTCCCGCAAAGGCGAGCTCCTCGAAGTCCCGCGCGCTCAGAGACGGAATCGGCCACGCGTAAGGTTCGAGCCGTGCGCCTTCCGCGATCCGTGTCGCCGCGATCCATCGCCGCACGTGCGAGCGAAGGCTCTCAGGGGTGGCGGGCGTATCGGCCTGCGCGCAGATGCCGATGGCGAGGTGGTTGGGCCGGGGAAACGACCAGATGTAGCCGGGCGGATCCGGTGTGAGCTCGATGACGATCTCGTCGCTCGTCACGCCGTGCGCAAAGTAGCCGGTGGCAATCGACAGCTGATCGCGACGGAGCGGCTCGGCGAGTCGCCGGCGGACCAGGCTGTTGGCACCATCCGCGCCGATCACGTAGGACGCCCGATGAGTGCCGCCGTCGGCCGTCCGGAGCGTCGCGCCGTGCGCGTCGACCGTCACGTCCGAGACGCGCGAGGGCAGCAGCGAGGCGCCCGCGTCGAGCGCGGCGTTCAGCATCGCCTCGTCGAACACCGCGCGGCTGACCACCACAAGAGCGTCGCGATCGAGCGACACCTGTACTCCCGGCTCGACCGGTGCGTGATTCTCGGACCCCGCTCTCAAACTCCGAGATCTGCCTCCGACGTCGGAGGATGGATTTCGAGGCACACCATCCACTCGCGAGGACAGGCTCCGTGTGAATCGCGCGGACCGGATGACGGTATTTGGAAAACTCGATGGGTTGATAGCGTCGCTGACCAAGGCCAGTGCACGGCCGGTGACGCCGCCGCCGCACGGTTTTTCGCGCGGACGCGATCCGTCGAACACCGTGACGCGCGCGCCGCGGCGAGCAAGACGATACGCCGCTGCCGCGCCGGCCGGCCCGCCACCCACGATCGCGACATCACACATCGTCTTTACCAACGCGACCCACCTGACCTACCCGACCCACGTGACCTACGTGACCTACGTGACCCACCCGACCCACCTGACCTACCAGACCTACCTGACCCACCGTGATACATTACACGGCCATGGTTGAAGTCGAGGCAGGACGGTTCACGGTCGGGGTGTTTCAGGATGTCGCGTGGGCGACAAAAGGGATTGCCGCGCTGATGAATGCGGGCCTGCCGCCCGCGTCGTTGACCATTCTTGCGAAGCACACGCCTGAGGCCGCGGCGCTGCTCGAGAAGTCGCTCGGCACCGCCGGAGGGACGCTTGATATCCCCGGCGTCGGACCGTCCGTGTTGCATGGGCCGATGGTGGACGCGCTGCAGGGAAACACGCGCGATCTCGAGAAGGCCGGCCTGGCGGGGACGATGCGACGCGTCGGATTTCAGGCCCACGACGGACGAATCTTCGAGGCGCTGGTCGCACGAGGCGGCATTCTCGTGGCCGTGCACAGCGAGCCCCGCGCGGCCGACGCGCTGGCGGTCATGTTCTCGTACGGCGGCGGTAACGCTGCGATCGGAGCCTGGACCGGACGCGTTTAGAGATTGAGGTCGGGCTTTTTTCGGATTCCGGACAACCGGCCGGGGCTGACGATTCGTCGTCTTAGCAAACATGGCCGAGTTTCGAGGCACTCCTTTTGCAGTTGCAGCCGTCGGACCGGTGCGCAACAATATCTCTACGAGTCCCACAACATTCCCGATGTCCGAAACCCCGGCGCCAGAAATCCGTGTAAACGAGTCGGCCGGCCATCTGTCTTTTCACGTTGAGGGGGCCCATCCGGCCGAAGTCCCGTTTCTCTTCGAACAACAGCAGAAGCGAATTCCGTCCGCGCTCGCGGGCTCGCTTCTGTCGCACATCGTTTTTGCCCTCGTCATTTTCCTGGGCGTTCGCTTTGGCGCCGCCAAGACCGTGACGCCGGCGCTCCTGCCTGAGCAGCCCAACACGAACATCATCTGGTTGAGTCAACCGGGGCCGGGCGGAGGCGGCGGCGGTGGCGGCAATCGCATGAAGGAACCGCCTCGTCAGGCGGAAATGCCCGGCAAGGACAAGATTACCGTTCCGGTCTCGAAGCCTCCGAAGATGGAAATGCAGGAGGT
>DASSGK010000326.1:0-11539 GCA_035693505.1 Vicinamibacterales bacterium | reverse complement strand
AGCCCGCGACGCTGACAAGATCCCCGCGAAGGTCGCGCAAGGCAAGGCGAGAAAATCGAGATCCGACCCCGCGGCGATTCTTCAGCACGCCGCGGCTGTGAGTCCGCTGCGGAATGTTTAAAGCTTGAACTCTCAGTGTCTCAGTGTCTCTGTGGCCGTCGGAACACTCTGTGCACTCACTCATTCGCGACCGGCGCATTCCCGCGCCAATGGAGTTGCGAATGCAGATTCTGATCACTGTGCTGATGGTGGCTGTTGCCGCCATTCAAACGCCCTCGTCTGGCGCGCGCGCGACGCGGTCCGATCCCTTGCTCGTTCGATCCGTCATCGACGGTGACACCATCGACGTCGCCGCGATCGGCCGCGTGCGGCTCCTGGGCATCGATGCGCCGGAGATCGGCCGCGGCTTCGACACCGCGGCACCGTTCGGGCTCGAGGCACGCGACCGCTTGACGCAACTGGTACTGCATCGCTGGGTGCGTCTCGAGCAGGAGGGCGCGACGTTCGACGTCTACAATCGTCACCTCGCGTATGTGCTCACCGAGGACGGCGTCTTCGTCAACGCCGCGCTCGTGCGCGATGGGCTCGCGCGCGTGTCGGCCCGTCTTCCGCTCGCGCGCCTCGCTGAGCTCCAGCGTGCGGAGGCCGAGGCCCAGGCCGCCCGTCGCGGCATGTGGGGGAGCGCTCCGCGGATTCCCGGGCCGAGTTATACTCGTGGGTTGAAAGCCAGCCGGCCGTCAACGTCCCGAGCCAAGAGAGCGGCGTCGAGGCGCCGCAAAACGCGCAAAAAGGAACCGTGAACGCTCTTCCTGTCGAATACGCCGAGCACCGCAAGATCCGCGAGTACAACAAGCTTTATTACCGGTTCAATCATTGGCCGATTTGGATCTTCGTCTTCTTCATCGCGCCTGGTCCGCTCACCTTTGATTTGTTCGACCGCGGCTTCGATGTGCGCATGGCGCTGTGGCTGAGCGCGGTGCTCATCGGCACCGGCATCGCCGGCCTGCGCGGCGCGCTGCCGGGGGTCGAGCCCAAGCCATACATCATCCGCTTCACGGAAGACCGGCCCAACCCGCTCTACCGCCGCATCTGTTACACGTTCGCGTGGAGCGAGGTGATCACGTTCGCGGTGTTGAATATCGCCGGGCTCGTGGTCGCGATTGCAACCGGCCACTGGTATCTCAGGCAGATCTACCGGTACGCTTACTTTCCGATTGCCGGCACGATCTGGCTGCTCGGAGCGCTGGGGCGGTTGCCGCGCGTGAAGGCCTCGACCAAGGGTGAGGGTCACGAACGACGATATTTTTACGGATCGGTGTGGGCCGTCTGCTGGGCGCAGCCTGCGCTGTGGCTCTTGTGGAAGGGCGTACCTCAGACGACTGCTGGGGACGTGTTGAAGCTGGTCGTTTTCCTGGCGATTCTGATCGTCGTGGGCAATATGGCCCGGATGGGCCGGCTGCCACGCACAAGGCCCATCGTTCCCGGGGAGATCGCCGTCTCCGACTAGCTGTCACGGAACGACGCCCCTCCTCGTCTCTACTGATATGACGAAAGGGCGTGCTCTGGCTTCCGTGGTTCTCGTTCATTTCGCGATCAACGTCGCGCATGGAAGAGCCCATGCCGGCGCGGTCGTGCCGCTCTCGCCGCTGGGCATGCTTTTCGTCTACAGCGTCATCCTCGCAGCGCCGCTCGTGGGTCTCGGCCTGTGGAGATGGCGGCCGCGCCTCGGTGGCTGGATTGTCGCGGCCTCGATGGCCGGCGCTCTCATCTTTGGCCTCATCAATCACTTTCTGATCGACGGAGCGGATCACGTCGCGCACGTCGCGGCGGAGTGGCGTCAGCTATTCGGCGTCACCGCCGTGTTGCTCGTCGTGTGCGAGGCGGCGGGAGCCGTCATCGGGGTATGGGCTGCTGACCTCTGAGACGAAACCTCTGAGACGAAACCTCTGAGACGAAACCTCTGAGACGAAACCTCTGAGACGAAACCTCTGAGACGAAACCTCTGAGACGGAACCTCTGAGACGGAATCTCTGAGACGAAACCTCTGAGACGGAATCTCTGAGACGATTGACCGGAATTGGGACTGTCGATAGAGTCGGGTCCGGAGGCTCGCGATTTACATGCAATTCCGTCGCAAGTTTGCACTAAGCGCAATCATCGCCGTGCTCGTCGCCCTGCCCTTGTCCGCGCAGTGGCCGGCGACCGAGAAGCTCGATCTCGATGCGATCTACCGAATCAAGGACGAAGGTCTTCAGCGCTCGAAGGTGATGGAGATCGAGAGCTACCTCACCGACGTCTACGGCCCGAGACTCACGGGCTCGCCGAACATGAAGGAAGCCGGCGACTGGGCGATGAAGACGATGAAGGAGTGGGGGCTGACCAACGTGCACGAGGAAGCGTGGCCCTTCGGCCGCGGCTGGCAGAACCAGCGGTTCACCGCCAACGCGCTGACGCCTCGCGCCTACCCCCTCATTGCGTATCCGAAAGCCTGGACGCCTGGCACCAACGGTCCGGTGACCGGCGACGCGACGATCGCCGTCATCAACGAGGACAAGGATTTCGCCGAGTTCAAAGGCAAACTGCGCGGCAAGTTCGTGCTGTCGATGGCGATGCGCGACGTGCCCGCGCACTTCGACTCGCTGGGCCACCGCTACACTGACGCCGAGCTCGCCGAACTGGCCAAGCAGCCGGCGGGCGGCGGCCGCGGGCGCGGCAACTTCGCCGCCGCGCAGGAGTTCAACCGCAAGAAGGCCCAGTTCTTCATCGACGAAGGCGTGGCCGGCGTGCTCGACTTCAGCCGCGGCGACGGCGGCACCGTCTTCGTCCAGGCGCCGCAGGGCGTGTCGCGCGACGTCAAAGGTCCCGCGCAGCCGGTGCAGGTGACGCTGGCCGTCGAACACTACGGCCGCATCTGGCGCACGCTGGAAAAGAAGATCCCCGTCACGCTGCAGATCGATGCCGACAACAAGTTCTTCGACGCCGATCTCAATTCCTTCAACATCGTCGCGGACCTGCCGGGCACGGACAAGGCCGACGAAGTCGTAATGCTCGGGGCACATTTCGACTCGTGGCACACCGGAACCGGAGCCACCGACAACGCGGCGGGATCGGCGGTCATGATGGAAGCAATGCGCCTGCTGAAAGCCAGCGGCGTCAAGCTGCGGCGGACCGTCCGCATCGGACTCTGGGGCGGAGAAGAAGAAGGCCTGCTCGGCTCGAAGGAGTACGTGAAGGCTCACTACGGCGATCCAGCGACGATGGTGTTGAAGCCGGAGCACGCGAAGCTGGCCGGCTATTTCAACGTCGACAACGGCACCGGTCTGATTCGCGGCGTCTATCTGCAGGGGAACGAATCGGTCGCGCCGATCTTCCAGCAGTGGATGGAGCCGTTCAAGAACCTCGGCATGACGACGCTCACGATCCGCAACACCGGCGGGACGGATCACCTGTCGTACGACGCCGTCGGCCTGCCGGGATTCCCGTTCGTCCAGGACGAAGTCGAGTACGACTCGCGCACGCACCACTCGAACATGGACGTGTACGAGCGCATCCAGGCCAACGACATGATGCGCAACGCGGTCATCGTCGCAACCTTCGTGATGAACACTGCGAATCGCGACGAGAAGCTGCCGCGCAAACCGCTGCCAAAACCGACGCCGCCGGCGGGTCGGGGGACGTCGCAGCCGTAAACGAGCTCACTGTTAGGGCTCAGCTCAGGGCTTAGGGCTTAGGGCTTAGGGCTTAGGGCTTAGGGCGAGGATGGCTCAGCCATGTTCCATCTTCCCTTCGCCCTCAGCCCTTCGCGATCCGCCGCGTGTCAGGTTCGTCCGTACTGTTCAGACCACGACCGCAGCTGCGCCTTGCGCTCGCGGGCCTCGGCGACCTGATCGAGTCGATCCACGGGCCAGGGGAGACGGTACGTCCAGTTTCCATCAGTGACCGTCGCCGGCTCGTTGATCCGATCGCGCCACCCGAACGCATCCTGCATCGGCACCAGCAGCACGTCGGACGCTGATGCGAACAGCACTTCGAGCAGCGTGTCGCGGATCACCGTGTCGAAGCGGCGGTGCGAGAGGTCGGCGCCGCCGGTCAGACGCTGCACTGACGCCAGGTCGCCGACCTGCCGCCGCTCTGATGGCGTTGCAGTATCCCACCACATCGCTACCGGCTCGGTGTCGTGCGTGCCGGACGCGGCAACCGAGACCGGCGGATAGTCGAGCGGATCGCGGAACGGCTGTCCCTCGTCGTGCCATTTCCGCTCCCAGCGGAAGACGCGGAAACCAGGAATGTTCAGGCGTGCGAGCGACGCGCGCACGAAATCGGGCACGGTGCCCAGATCCTCGGCAATCACTTCCGCGCCGGCGCCCCGAAACAGATCGAGCACGGTTTCTCCCAGCGTCCGCTGCGCCGCCTCGTCGGACGGCGTGAAGAACCCTTCTCCGCCGTTCCTCGCTCGCCCGTACGTGCGGTAGAAGCCAACGAGGTGATCGATGCGATAGCCGTCGAACAGATCGGCGCTGCGCCTTCCGCGTTCGCGCAGCCATCGGTAGTCCTCGGCTGCGAGAGCACTCCAGTTGTAAACCGGCATCCCCCAATCCTGACCGGTAGCGCTGAAGGCATCGGGCGGCGCGCCGACCGACAGGTCCAGACGGAACTGATGCTGCCGGACCCAGACGTCCGCGCTGTCGGCGTCGACCATGAACGGCAGGTCGCCGAACAGGGCGACGCCGTGCGTCTTGAGCCGCGCCTCACGCCACTGCGATCCCGCGAGCCATTGCAGGTACTGCTGGAACAGCACTTCGTTGGCGAGCTCGCGCCGCGCGCGATCGATCGACGGCGGATCGCGCCGCTGGAGCACTTCAGGCCATTCGGACCAGGGCCGCTCGCCTTCGCGCGCGTGCAGGGCGCGAAACAGCGCGTAGTCCTCGAGCCACCAGGCCTGTTCACTGACATACGACTGGAACGCGCGGGCGCGGTCACCGCCGGCGTGCCACTCGTGCGCGAGAAAATGTTCGAACGCCGATCGCAGCGCGCGCCGCTTCAACGCCCGGACGTCCTTGTATTCGATGCGCCGTGCCAACCGGACCGCGGTCAGTGCTTCTCGATCGGCCGGCGGCAGCCCGTCCTCGCCGCCAAGCGCCGCGAACTCCGCCACCTGCGGAACGCTGATGAAGATCGGATCGATCGCCATGGCGCTGATCGCCGAGTACGGCGACTGCTGCCCAGGCGCCATCTCGTTCAGCGGCAGCAGCTGCAGAATGTGCTGTCCCGCACTGGCGAGCCAGGCGGTGAGCGGCTCTATGTCGCCGATGTCGCCGATTCCCCAGCTCGCAGTGGACGAGCATGAAAACAACGGGATGAGCAGGCCTGCGCGACGACGGCCGTTCGAAGAGCTCATGTCCCGCTCACTTTGCAATCAAAGTGCCGCAGCACGCGCATGACGCCATCGCGGAACTCCGACTCGGACGGCAGCAGACTCACGATCAAGTACGACTCACGCGGAAAATCGAAGAAGTATCCAGGGTGGGTAAGAACGCCGTCCGTCACCAGGCGCACGACCAGATCCTCTTCCGGCTCCAGGGACGGCACACGCAACACCGCGTACCATCCACCCTCGCCTGGAACGACGCAACAGGACGGCACGCCGGCGGCCGCCGCTCGGAGAGCCTGGTAGTTCGACGCGATCCGCGCGCGGATCTGCGAGCGAACGATCGCGCCCCGCTCCAGCAGTTCGGCGGCGGCGAGTTGTGCCGGCGTCGACACCGCGAGGTACGTGTCGCACACGAGTTCCAGCCGCTCGAGCGCGGCGCTCACGAGCACATCGGAACCGCCGACCACCATCCATCCAAGCTTCACCTGAGGCAGTCCAACCGACTTCGACAGGCCGCCGAGCGCGAACGACAACACATCTTCGCGTCGCGTGACGCGTCCCGCGCGTCCCGCCGCGCCCGGCTCGAGCTCGTAGTCGGCGAAGACTTCGTCGGCAACGATGGCGATGTTACGAGCCGCGCAAATGGCGGCGAGCCGATCGAGATCGGCCGCGGAGATGAACGACCCGGTCGGGTTGTTCGGGCTGACGAGGAGCACCGCTCGCGTACGCGGTGTGATCGCACGTTCGACGCTGGCGAAATCGATCGACCAGGATCCGTCGATTTCGAGGTCGTAGTACCGCGTCACCAGCAGATCGAGCCGCGTCAGGTAATCGAACAGCGGATAACTCGGCCTGGGGACGAGCACTTCGTCGCCAGCGTCCCCCAGGAGCTTGAACAACAGCGAGTATCCGTCGCTCGTGCTCGCGGTGAGGACGATGCGGTCGGGCGAGACGGGGATGCCCTGGCGCGCGTAGTCCGCCGCGATCGCGCGACGAGCCTCGACGCTGCCCAGAGGCGCGGGCTTGTAGTCCAGGCCGGTGCTGCGGCCAAGCGGCTCGAGGAGATCCGCTGGATAGGTGAATCCCGCGCGTGTCGGATTCGACTCGGTCAGATCGATCAGCGCCTGGCCGCTCGCGCGCCGTGCGCGAACAGCTTCCGTCACCCGATTGGGGCCAAGGTCGGATGGTACTCGGCTGGAAAACACGGACAGACCAGGGAGTGGGGTCAGGGACCGGGAATGATTTCGACTCGTTCGATCACGTCGCCTTCGAGGACCTGATCGACGATATCGATGCCGTTCAGTACCTGGGCGAAGACGGTGTACAGATGATCGAGCCGCGGGTTGTCGACCAGGTCGACGAAGATCTGCGCATCGCCCGTGTCGTGGCCGCGGGTTGAAATGCCCACGGCGCCGCGAACGTGCGGCCAGAGCCCGACCTCATCCCGCATGAAGCTGGCATCGCCGATGTACTCCGTCGCACCGGGGCTGCCGCCCTGGATCACGAAGTTCGGCACCACCCGATGAAACGTGAGGCCGTTGTAGTAACCCGACTCCGCGAGATGCGCGAAGCGGAGCACGGTCGCCGGCGCCTGAGCCGTGAACAACGCGAGCTCGAAGGCACCGACACCGCGAATGGTGATGCGAGCGCGCGGCGCCGCCAAACGGCGGAGATCGTCGGCGTTGAGATCGGATTGAATCGGGTGCGAAAGAATTGACCCGCGCGCGCGGCCGGGCGCTTCTGTCTGAGCGCCGTGGCCTTTCTGCGGGTCTGCGCCGGCGGTGGTCAGCGCCTTTGCGATCGCGTCGCGCGCATCGTGGGAATTGTCGTGCCCCTCGGCGATCAGCCGCTGCCACGCGGCCGTCAACGCCGGCACGGCCTGATCCGGGTTCGGTGTGCCATCGAGCCCCAGCGCGGCGGCGCGCAGGATCTGATAGCCCTTGCGCGAAAGCGCGGCCACGTAGACCGCGTCGGCGTCGTGATTCGCCAGCTTGCGAAGTCCGTCGACCGCCGTCTCCGCGACGTTGTCGTCGTCGTCGCGCGCGAGCTTCTCGAGCGTGGCGCGATCCTTCATTTCGGCAGCCGCGCGCGCGGCGTACATCCGCAACTGCCAGACTCGCGAGCTGACGAACTGCGGGAGCGCCGTGGCGGCATTGGAAGGCTCGGCGCCGGCGAGCGCCACCAGCGCATGCGCCGCACGATGCCAGCCTCGAGGCTGCGATGCGTCGGTCAGGTCGCGAACCAGTCGTTCGAGCGCGGCGACCCCGTCGGGCGCCGAGCCGCACGCGCCGAGCTGGTCGAGCGCGAACAGCGTCACGTGCATGTCGCGATCGCCGGCGGCCGTGAGGGCGGCGGCGCACGAATCGGCGTCCTTTCGCGCACGGAGGCTGCGCAGTGCCTCGAGGCGCACGATGGACGAATCGTCCGCGCGGCCGGCGATAAGAACGGCGTGCAGATCGGCGGCGGGCACCTGCGGCGCGCCAGCCGCGGTCGCGACCATCGCCAGTCGGCGCACCTGCGAATCGGGATCGTGTGCCGCGGCGCTCAGCGTGTCCGCATCCACCGCGGCGGCGGTGGTGAGCGCCTCGAGCGCCAGGCGACGGATGCGCGCGCCGGTCACCGCCTCACCCTTCGCCAGAATGACCAGCCTGCGCAGCAGCGCAAGCGCCTCGTCGCCGGGGCTGCGCAGCTTGCGCTGCCCCCGGGTCAGACCCTCGAAGCCGAGCGCGACACCGAGACGATCGGTAACCGCGGTCTCTCGTCCGGCCATCTCGAGCAGCGTCTGTTCCGCGGTTTCTGCCTGGGTCGCAGTGAAAAACGGAAGGCGCCCGAGCGAGTCGCAGATGGCCTCCCGGACGTCCGGCTCCGCTTCGACCTTCAGGCGAGCCGCAAGCGCACTGGAGACTCCGTCGAATGTTGACGAGGGCGGCGGCGTCTTGTCGGTCTTCCAGCCTTGCGCTGCCTGGCCGATCGCATTGGCCGCGTCGGATCGGATTTCTGGCAACGAATGGCGCAGGGACGGAAGGATGTCGGGGATGAGCGTGGGCCGCTCGAGGCGACCGAGCGCGCGGACGGCGACGCGAATCGTCTGCGCGTCCCCGTGCAGACCTGAACGGATGATCGCCAGGTCGCGCGGCGTCGGAGCGCGGCGGTCCTCCGCCTGCAGCACGGCCAGCCGTGACGTCCGAGCTGACGCGGGTTCGTCCTGCGCCGATGTGACCCCCGGAGGGAAAAAACCGAAGAGAATGCAGAGTACGCAGAACAGTAGTTTCTCGGCGTGCTTTGCGGTCTCCGCGGTTCCTTCCGATCGTCTCATGCGCGCAAGTGACGTGTAGCTGCCGAGTACTCCAGCATCTGGGACATCAAGTCGAGCGGATAGGAAATCGTGACGTCGACGATCTCCGACGCGGCGTTCCTGACGAGCGCCAGCCGCGGCATAACGAATCCGGTGTACGAGGGCAGCTGCAGCCGATCCACGCGCGCGACGACTTCGTCACGCAGGGCCGGATCGAAATGGACGCCGTACGCCGTGAGCAACGCGCGCGCCGCCTCGTAGTCGCCTTCGGCCTTGATGCGCTGCACCTCGGCGAGCAGCCGGCCGACGCCGTCGCGAAAGGCCGCTGGATCGGTCATCACATAGAAGGTCTTGCCATCGCGGCGCCGCACGTCGATGGCAGAGGTGTTCGCCATCAGCCAGTGCACGATCATCTGGCGATTGCGCATGTGATCTTCTTCGATGTCCGTCCCTTCCCGCACGCGTCGCAGTTGCACGAGCGCGTTACGGGTGTAGCTTTCGAACTCGGTGCGCACGATGTCGTCGTGCGCGTCAGCGGGCACCAGGCCGAACTCGACCAGTTTGGGATCGGGCAGGAAGTAGAGCGCCACGAGATCCGCGCGCGATTCTTCGATTGCCGAGAATTGCTCGCGCAGCGCCGATTGCGGGCTGCCATTCAACCGTTCGGCCACCTTGCCGGATCCGTGGCCGATCACTTCGTGCATGTTCGTGGTCAGCTCGCCGGCAAACGCGTTCCATCGCTTCGATCGTTCGGCTTCTTCGGCCGTCCACGAGAACTCGCTGCGGAACTCGGGCAGCGTCGAACGATCGTACGCCTCGTTGACGTTGGCGAGCGACACCGACTTGCTGCCGTACCGTTCGCGAATCGTCTGATCGTTGGGCAGGTTGATGCCGACCGGCGTGACGGGGCCCGAGTCGCCCGTCTCGACGACCACGTCGATGGCGTTGGCGGTGACGCCGCGGACACCTTCTTTGCGGTACTTCGGATCCCACGGCATGTGGTCTTCGAACCACTGCGCCTGCTCCGCGATCGTCTGGATCTGCGACGTCTTGGCCTGATTGACGTAGAAGACCAGCGCTTCCCAGGCGCCCTTGATGCTCCGCGCGTCGAGATACACCTCGACGAAGCCGTTGATCGTGTCGACGGGCGACGCTTTGTCCTGCACCCACGCGATGTCGTAGGCCTCGCGGTCGGCGTCCTCGCCGCTCGTGTAGAACGCGATGAGGGCGCGCAGCGCGTGCGCCATCGACTCGGTCGCGAACGGAATCGCCGCCTCGAGGTGCCGCACGATCTCGGCGATCTGCGCGCCGTAGCGCCCGCCGATGCGATAGACCTCTTCGACGAGGCGGCCGTTTTGCTTGACGACCCTCGAGTTGAGCGGGTGTTTTTCCTCGAAGCCCTCCAAGTCCTCCATCGTCAGGCCGACGTAGAGGTTGTTCGCGCTGGCGGTGATGATGTCCTTGCCCGCGGGAGGCGTCTTGCTGGTGACGGCGGGGTCGAGGTCGGCGTCGAAGAACATCGGCTGCAGGCGTTCGAGCAGAGCATCGAGCGTCTCGCCGTTGCGGAGCGGAAGCGCCGCGCCGTTCTCCGCGGCGGCGTGAACCGCGGCGGCGAATGCGACCGGCGTGCACGCGAGCACGAACTTGCGCGAGGTGAGGTTGTTGTACGGACCGGTGTTGATCCAGAACAGCTTCGTGTAGCGCGTGATCTCGTCGAGCGTCGATCGATCGATGCCGGCGGGATGCGTGACGATCGCTTCGAGGATGTCGCGCATCTCGAGACTGTGCGCGTACCGCTGGTCGTAGTAGATATCGCGCCCGGCGATCGCGGCCTGGCCCAGATGCCAGATCAATATTTTCTCGCGCAGCGGAAGATCCTCGAACGCGTCGGCGTACACCTGCACGACGGCTGCTTCGCCAACGCGCTCGAGCAGATATTTCCGGTCGGTGGGGGCGGCCGGCATCGCCGGCGCTGGAATCGTCTCGTCCATACTCCTCAGCTAATCTACATCACGCTGTCAGCTCGACGTGCTCGAGGTGAGCGGCGATGTGCACGGGCCAGCCTTTCTCAGTGGTGATGCGCTGGGCGAGCGCGGTCAGGGCCGTCGGATCGCCATGGACGAGGTACGTCATGGCCGGAGGGTGCGTGAAGCCGGAGAGCCAGCGCAGGCTTTCGCTGTAGTCTGCGTGCGCCGACATCGAGTCGATGAGCTCGACGCGGGCGGCAACCGGGAAGGTCCGCCCGAGCAGCTTGATCTCGTGCGCGCCGTCCACGAGCAATCGTCCGCGCGTGCCCGCCGCCTGATATCCCACGAACAACACCGTGTTCTTCGGACTCGAGATCGTCGCGGCGAGATGCCGCAGCACGCGGCCGCCTGTCGCCATGCCGCTCGACGCGATGATGATGGACGCTTGGCGGGACGCGATGAGGTCAGCTGACTGCTGCGGCGACGCGACGGTCGTCATGCGCGTCGTGGCGAAGACGGAGACGTGCCTGAGACCGTCCGGCTTGACCAGATCGCTGTCCAGCTCGTTCAGCCGCGCGGAGTAGAAGTGCAGCGCCGCGGCGGCCATCGGGCTGTCGAGGTAAACCGGCAGAATCGGGATCCGCTTTTCCTCTTCGAGGCGCTTCAGCCAGTACAGGACTTCCTCGACGCGGCCGATCGCGAACGACGGAATGATCAGCTTTCCGCCGCGCTTGACGGAGTCGTTGACGATAGAAGCGAGCTGGGCGCCGTTGTCGTCGGGCTTGTGCAGGCGGTCGCCGTAAGTCGACTCGAGCAGCAGGAAATCAGCTTCCGGCACTGGCGCAGGGTCGGGCAGCACCGGGCTTCCATATCGACCAAGATCACCACCAAACACGATCGTCTTTT
>DASSGK010000325.1:0-3995 GCA_035693505.1 Vicinamibacterales bacterium | reverse complement strand
CCGATGGTGCCGCTCGCGGGTGTGCTTGGTGGCCTTGCGCCGGCGCCAGTGCTGCTGGCGCTCTACGCGGCGGTCCGTCAATGCGCGGCGGTCGGCGGACGGTTCCTCTGGATCGCCGACATCAGCCGTCCCGATCGCCTGCTCGGCGTCCTCGTCGGCGCAATCGGCGTCGGCATTGCCTCGTTCGTTCCTGTTCCAGAAGGACAGAGCCGGCTACTCGTTGCGTTTCTGCCGGCACTCGTGACGACGGTCGTGTTGTGGAAGATGGCGGCCGGCGTTGGGCTGTACTGGGGTGTATCGAGCGCAATCGGCGGTGTTCAGACGCTGATCTCAACGCGCGGCGTCATTCGTAGAGGTGTGGCGTGAAGAACGGAACGCTCGGGACTCTGTACGGCATGGCGATGATTGGCGCGATAGTCTACTTCGTTCAACACGCCGCGACATTGGGCGCAGGAGTGCTCGGCTTCCTCAAGGGGTTGTTCTGGCCCGCGGTGCTCATGTACAGGTTCCTCGAATACCTGAAGATGTGATCGCATGTTCGAGCGCTACACAGAACGCGCCCGGCGCGTGCTGTTTTTCTCACGGTACGAATCCAGTCAACTCGGCAGCTTGTCGATTCAGCCCGAGCACGTCGTGCTGGGGCTGGCCCGAGAGGGAGAGGGGCTCGTTTCGGAGATTTTTTCGACGGCGGGACTGCGGCTCGAGCAGCTCCGCTCGTCCATCGAAGAGCGGCTTCGCACGCAGGAGACCGTCCCACCGTCGGTTGAAATTCCATTCTCGGAGGGCGCAAAGCGTCTCCTCCGCTATGCGGCGGACGAGGCGGATGGCTTGTCACACCAGAGCATCGGTGCGCCGCACTTGCTGCTCGGACTGCTCCGGCTCGACGACGAGCCCATCGTGTACTATCTCGCGGAACGCGGTGTGACGTTGGCGTCCGTGCGAGAGCAGGTGGCGAAAGGCTGGCGTGACGAGGATCAACCTGCCGCGCGGATGCACGCGCCACGCACGAACATCGCGAGCGGCACGAAATGGGAACCGATCGTCGGATACTCTCGAGCCGTCCGAGTGGGAAACACGATCTGGGTCTCCGGCACGACGGCGACGGCCGACGATGGAACTCTCGTGGGAGTCGGGGACGCGTATGCTCAGGCCAGGCAGGCGCTGAAGAACATCGAAGCAGCGCTCGACAAAGCCGGCGCGCGGCTCGACCATGTGGTCCGGACGCGGCTCTACGTGGTCAACATCGACGATGACTGGCAGAAAGTCGGAAAAGCCCACGGCGAAGTCTTCGGTGCTGTCCGTCCTGCGACGGCAATGGTCGAAGTTCGGCGGTTAATCGATCCCGAGATGCTGATTGAAATCGAAGCAGAAGCAGTCATCATATGAACGTGCAAGGTGAACGCATCGTCGCGGCGGCGTGCCTGGCGGCCACCATGGCCTGCGGCCGGGCGACACCCGAGCACGCGACCGCCACCAACACGACTGTGAATCCCTACCAAACCGACGTCGAGAAGTTTCGTCAGCAGCGGGAAGCGAAGCTCACTTCAGATACCGGTTGGCTGACTATCGCCGGTTTGTACTTTCTGACGAAGCCGCAGACCACGGTCGGCTCCGCCGGAGACAACGACGTCGTGCTGCCAACGGGCACGCCGTCGCGTGTGGGCACATTCGTGCTCGCGAAGAACGGCAAGGTGAGCGTCACGCTCGAGCCCGGCGTGCAACCGACGCTGCTCGACGGCCGGCCATTTTCCGGCGGGCCGATCAAGTCCGACGGCGAGGGGTCTCCCGATCGCCTCGTGCTGGGCGATGTTCAGGTCTGGGTGCATCAGAGCGGCGAGCGGCCGGCGATTCGCGTCCGCGACAAGAACAATCCTCTGCGGAAAGAATTCACCGGAATGAAGTGGTATCCGGTGAGCGACGCGTATCGCGTCGAGGGTACCTTCGAGCCGTACGAAAAGCCGCAGGAGCTGCAGATCCCGAACATGCTCGGCGACATCGACACGATGACGGTTCCTGGGCGCGTGCGCTTCACGCTGAACGGCAAGGAACACAACATGGTCGCGGTGACCGAGAACGAGATGGAGTTCTGGTTCATCTTCCGCGATCTGACGAGCGGCGACACCACGTACCCAGCCGCGCGGTTTCTCTATACGCCTCGTCCGGACGCGAACGGAAAGGTCACGCTCGACTTCAACCGCGCGGAGAATCCTCCCTGCGCATTCAATTCATACGCGACGTGTCCGCTGCCGCCGCCCGAAAACCGGCTGCAGGTGCGCGTCGAAGCGGGCGAAAAGATCTACGCCCGCCACTGAGGTGGGCGGATGAGTGCCCAGTACTGCCGGGCCACCCACAGCCGTCCCTCGAGTCCCAACGTGAACGCCGCGACGAGTCCGTTCAGCAACACGATCGGCGACGCCAGCATGTCGACCGCCCGCCGCCGGTTGGAAACGGGTGACAGGTCACCTGAGGCGACGGCCAGGGTTGCGATGCGCTGGGCAAAGCCATGCGGAGGCTCCCAGACGGAGGCGTCCTTCAGCAAGTCGTCAAGCCGAGTGGAGTCGTGTTCGTTCATCGAACTGGTCGTGTGCGCGAGGCCAGGCGTTCCCGCAACAGCCGCTTGCCCCTGAATATTAGCGTCTTTACGGTGCCATTCGGAACGTTGAGCATCGCAGCAATCGTCGGGTAGTCCAGGCCGTCGATCGACGCATAAACGAGCGGCACGCGGTACTTGTCGGGCAGTTCGGCGAGCGCTGCCCGCACGAGGCGCGCGGCTTCATCTCTCGAGAGCGCGGCCTCGGGATCCAAACCGCTGTCGACAGGTTCGGCCGCCGATGATCTGACGTGGTCGCTATCGGCCGCGAGCGGGTTCTGTGTGCCATTGGCCCGCCGTGCGAAGGTGATCGATCGCCACCCGATGAGCGATCGTGTAAATCCACGTGGAGAGCCTGGCCCGGGCATCGAAGTAGGGCAGTGCTTTGAAGACGCGTAGAAAGGTCTCCTGGGCGAGATCCTCGACTACTCCGGCATCTCCGGTCGCCCGCCAGATCACGGTGCCCACCATGCGCGCATACTGGTCCACGAGAGCGGCACAGGCGTCCTGGTTCCCCGCCAGGCAAGACTCGACGAGATCCCGTTCATCGCGGTGCACCAGGCGTCCGGGTCCCCGCGGATGATACGTGACGATCGGGAATCGGTTTCATCGATTCCGGACTGAAACCGCGGCCTCTCTCACGCGTCTCATTGCCACATGGACCTCACTCCTCATGTCCTCGGATTAGTGGCCATTCTGGCGGCAGCGACGGTGTTCTGCTGGCTCGCATACGCCGAGGTGTTGAAGAAGCGCGCCGAAACCGAGGAGCGGCGCCTCATGATCGAAAAAGGCATGACGCCTCCGTTCAAACCAGTGGGCAGCTGGCCGGCGGTGAAGCAGCACGAGCAGCAGCTGAAGTACGAAGAGCGCCGGCTGATGATCGAGAAGGGCCTGACGCCGCCAGAAAACCCGACGCCGCCGCGAACTGCCACCGATTATCTGCGCCGCGGTTTGTTTCAGCTGGCGCTCGGCATCGGCATGGCGATCGCGTTCGCGGCCCTGCGGACGATCGGCTATACCGTCCATGGCGACGCGGAAGATTGGTTGTTCGGCTTGATCGTGGCGAGTCCTGTCCTCGCCCTCTGTGGCGTCGCGAATCTCGTCAACTATCGAGTCCTCCGCGACAAGCGGGTCGATGTGGCGACGTAAGGGAGGGCGCGGCAATCGCGCCACGATACAATGCGAACGTGCCGCTGATTCTCGTCTCGAGCCAGCGATTCACCGAACATCAGACGCCGCCGGGCCATCCTGAACGGCCCGAGCGCGCCCAGGTGATGGCCGCCGTCGCTGCGCGATGGCGTGGCCGTGGCGGCGAAGTCGTCGCGCCTCGTGCCGCCACGCACGAACAGCTTCAGCGCGTGCACGATCCGTACTACGTGCAGCGGATTTCCGAGCTGCGCGATCG
>DASSGK010000324.1:0-8660 GCA_035693505.1 Vicinamibacterales bacterium | reverse complement strand
GCCGTGGAAGAGTCGGTCACTGTTAGCGGGCTGAGTCCGGTCGTCGACGTCTCGACGACGACCGCCAGCGTCGCCTTCACCAAGGAAGTCCTCGACTCGATTCCGCGTGGTCGCGATCTGCAGAACGTCTTTGCGATGGCGCCGGGAGTGACGCAGGCGGTATCCGACGTTGGAGGCAGCACGTTGGCGCAGCGCCAGAACCTCTCGAGTTACGGCGTGCTGTCGCAGCCGAAGCTCCAGGTTGAAGGCATGAACATCACGATGGGCGCGGACCAGAACACCGCGATCTATTTCAATGACAGCACGCTCGAAGAAGTGCAGATCAAGACGTCGGGCAGCGATGCCGAAGTGTCGGTGCCAGGCATCTCGATGGTCGCGATCATGAAATCGGGTGGCAATGCGTTTCATGGCGCGTATCAAATCTCCTCGGAAACGCCGAAACTTCAGGCCGACAACCTGAATGATGCTCTACGAGCGCAGGGGTTGACCGCCACGTCGCCGCTGAAGAATTTTTATGATCTCGCGGCGGATCTCGGCGGCAGGATCGTGCGGGACAAGTTCTGGTTCTACGGGGCATACGGACGGCAGGCGAAGAACGAAGGTCTCCTCGGGTTCGCCTCAGGCCCTGGCGCCGACGGTAAGTACCTGACGGCGGACGACCCCCTTGGCAACGTCGAGACATCGCTCTCACAGATATCCGCGAAGCTGTCGTACCAGCTCACGAAGAACAACCGGCTGGTCTACGCGTGGCAACGCGGCACCAAGGCGCAGCCACAGAACAACGCGGGTCGGTTCACTCCGCTCGAATCGACACGGGACTATCTGAATCCGACGGCCATTCAGAAGATCGAGCTCCAGAGCATGATCAATCCGCAGGTGCTCGTCAATGCCGTGGCGGGTTACAGCGGGTACGTGACCGATTACGACGCGGCCCGCTCGTACGCGCGCGCAGATGCTCCGCCGCGCCAGGATCTCGCGACGACCTTGAACACGGGCTCTGCGCCGCTCCACCAGAACAAGACCCGCGATCGTTATCAAACAGACGACAGCATCAGCTTCTTCCCGCAGCGCTCGATGGCGGGAAAGCACGAGTTCAAGACCGGCGTCAGCATCTATCTCGACAAGAGTTCCGACGGCTATTTGAACAACCTGGCCTGCAACTGCATCCTCTACACCGATACGATCAACGGCGTTCCCAATACTCCCTCGCAAATCAGGATTTACAACACGCCAGTGGTTCCAGAGGACCACGCCAACACGTATGCCTTCTACTTGAAAGACAGCTGGCGGCCCTCGAACGCGGTCACGATCAATCTCGGGATCCGCTGGGAGCGGCAGCATTCGTTCCTGCCCGCGCAGTCGTTCGGAGGCGCGCGCGATTGGCCGACGGTGTTCCCGGCCGGTTCGTACCCGGAAGTCGACGTGCAGACGTTTACGCGTGCAGTCCCGCGCCTGGGCCTCGCCTGGGACCTCGGCGGCTTCGGGGTCGTGAAGGCGACGTACGGCCTGTACAACTACATGCTCGGGGACACGTACGCCGACACCTTCAACGGGAATGCGACCGCGAACGCCGTATTCACCTGGCACGATCTGAACGGCGACAAGCTCTACGAGCCTGGCGAAGTGAATCTCAACTTGAACAGTACTGACTTCAGGAGCATCACGGCGGCCAGCAACCAGGTGTTAAATCCGAACCTGAAACCACCGAGCATCTGGGAAACCACGGTGAGCTGGGAGCGTCAGCTGGCGGCGAATACGGGTCTCCGCGTGATGTACGTCAACAAGCTGGTGTCAGATTCCATCGTCAACTCCACCAACAACCTCGTCACCCTCAACACGCTGCGCCCTTACAGCGCCTGGAGCATACCGATCACGCGCCGCGATCCAGGTCCCGACGGGATCCTGGGCAATGCCGACGACGCGGGGAGCGTGACGCTGTACGACTATACGGCCGCGTACCGCGGGGCCGCGTTCGTGAGTACCCAGACCGTGAACGCCACTAATCCGGATCGCTACAACGCCATCGAAGGTACGCTGAGCAAGCGGTTCTCGTCGAGGTGGACGGGCCAGATCTCGTACTTCGCCGTGAAGAATCACCGGTGGATTGCCTCGGTGTTCACCAGCCCGAACGATCAGTTCTTTCCGCTGGACGAGACCTGGGGCTGGGCCGGCAACATCACGGGCAGCTATCGAACGCCCGGAGATTTTTTGATCTCCGGATTCCTCCAGACGAAGAACGGCGTGATGGGGCAGCGAACGTATATTTTCCGCCAGGCAGACCCCGATGGCGGCCCTGCGATCGCGCAGAACGGCAATACCACTCTGCGGGTCGAGCCGTACGGATCTCAGAAGCTCTCCGCACAGAACATTCTGAACCTTCGCGGTAGCAAGGAATTCAAGCTGGCCATGGGGCGGCTCAACATCGACGTCGACGTCTTCAACGTGTTGAATGCCGCGACGCCGACGCAGGCCACCTTCGTGACCGGACCGTCGTTCGGATACACGACCAGCGTCATCCCGGCTCGCATCGCCCGTCTCGGGCTGCGCTACGTCTTCTGATGTTTCTCATGCCTCGATAAGAGTTCTGTTTATTGGAGTCCGCTCATGAACCTGAAGCGCTCGATCCTCTCCGCTGGTTGTGCAACTGCGGCGCTGGCATCGGCACTTGCCGTCCACCAATCGGCTTCGACCCTCTCGGCGGTGTCGCTCGCCGGTTCGCTGGACTGCAACCTGTCGCAGTACAAAGCGGCCCAGGGTCTCACGGCTGCCGTGGAGCAGGACCTGCTCGTCGTCACGTGGGCGGGCCAGTCAGGCAGCGAAGTGCGGGCGCGATACGCCATTGAGAATGGCCAGCCCGTGGTTCGTGATCTCGCGGTTCGGAAGCAGGGCGGCCAGTGGGCCACGCTCGGTCAGAATCTGTCTCCCGAGTATCACGTCGTGAGCGGGCTCCGCCGGATGTCCAGCGATCATGTCGGGTCGTTGCCTGCGGCCGGCATTCCATTGACACCGGAGGTCGTGGCGAAGAACCGCTGGTACGCCTTCCATGATGCGCCGCTCGAAGTTCCTGGACAGAGCGGCACCCAGATGCCGCCGTTGCCGCGTAAACCCGAGGAGATCCGTCGCGCCGATGCGACGTTCAAGACAACCGGCTGCAGCGTGAAGACCGACGGCGGTCGCCTCGAAGTGAACTTTCCGGGTCTCTCGATGGGGATCTTCTCGGGCAGTCTCCAGTTCACCGTCTATCGAGGCACCAATCTGATCCGGATGGATGCGCTGGCGAAGACCGACGAGCAGTTCGTCGCGTACAAGTACGACGCCGGTCTTAAGGGTTTTTCGACCGACGTGATGTCGCGTGTCATCTGGCGCGATACCTCTGAAGGCGCTCAGCAATATCAGTTCGGCGGGGTCAAGAACGATACGCTCGTACCGCTGAAGGCCAGGAATCGCGTGCTGGTTGCCGAAGGCAAGGCGGGATCGCTCGCGACGTTCCCTGCGCCGCATAAGTTTTTCTGGGCGCGCGAGATTCACAAGAACCTGGGATACGTCTGGTATCGAAAAGACGCCGACAAGCAGTTCGGCATGGGTGTCCGTCAGGCGGAGCATGAGGAATCCACCGAGCGCGGACAGATCGATGATTTCGCCCTCTACAACGCCCCGCCGGGAACCCTGCAGCGGATGGGGATGTATTTCTACGCGAGCCCCGAGCCGGGCGAGTCGACGCGGCAGGCGGTGCTGGCGTTCACGCACGGCGACACGTACGTGCCCTTGGCAGGCTACAAGACATTCACGAACCACTGGCACCTTCGGTTCACGGAACGCGTACGGGCAACCGGGTCGCTCGACACACCGCTCCCCGATCTGGTCGCTATGAAGGGCCTCGGTCTCAACATCGTCGGGCTGAGCGATTTTCATGGAGACATGCACCTCAACGATCCCGGTGCGCTGCGCTTCAAGGACGAGAAGGACTACGCCGAGGCCGCCCGCCGCGCCTCCGACAAGGATTTCCTCGTGGTGCCGTGGGAAGAGCCCAACGTGTACTTTGGGGGCCACTACAACGTACTGTTTCCCAAGCCGGTGTACTTCTCGAGAGTGCGAAAAGAAGGGCAGCCGTTCACCGAGAACGATCCTGTCTACGGCAAGGTCTATCACCTCGGCAGCTCTGAAGACCTTCTGAAGCTCCTCGAAACCGAGCACGGGTTCTGGTACACCTCGCACCCGCGAACCAAAAACTCCGGGGGGCAACCGGACGTGTACTGGGATAAGCCTTTCGCCAGGAGCAATACCTTCCTCGGGCTCGACTTCACTCAGGCGATGGGGACGGATCTGTCCGAGAAGCGGATGACTGAATACCGGAGCTTCGACGCATCGGACACGATGAACAACTTGAACGCGAACACGGGGCTGATGCCCAAGGTTCTCCTGCCGGACATCGACACATACCAGCAGGGTCCGGAAGACAATCTGTATTCCGGATACCAGACCGCGTACCTGAAGCTCGATCGCGTGCCGGGTCCGGACGAGGATTGGACGCCGGTCTTACGCACGATGCGCGACGGGAACTTCTTCGTCACGACCGGGGAGATCCTGATCCCCAAGTTTGCGGTCGAGGGATCCGGGAGCAAACGGACCCTGACAGCGGACGTGACTTGGACGTTTCCACTCGAGTTCGTCGAAGTGGTCTGGGGCGACGGCAAGAAGATCGATCGCCAGATCATTCCGGCCACGGATCTGCCGGCGTTCGGCACCAAGCACTTTTCCATCCCGTTCGACGCCACCGGGAAGTCGTGGGTCCGGCTCGCGATATGGGACTCGGCCGGCAACCCCGGTTTTGTCAATGCCGTCTGGTTGCAATCCCCCCAGATGTCGACACCGGGTCTCAAGTGAGGGGCAGGATCTTGACGACGAGTGCAGGTGATTGGAGTCGCCCATGAATGTGAAGAGATCAATCCTTACGGCCGGTCTTGCCGCGGCGATCGTCGCGGCCGCCTTCGCGCTGTTCCCAGCGTCGTCGACCTTATCGACGATGCCGGTGCTGCTGGCCGATTCACTGAACTGCAACCTGTCGCAATACAAAGCGGCGCAGGGTCTCACGGCGGCCGTCGAGCAGGACAGCCTGCTGGTGTCATGGAGCGGGCAGAACGGCGCCGACTTGCGCGCGCGGTATGCGATCGACAGCGGTCAGCCGGTGATTCGAGATCTGGCCGTCAAGAAAGCCGGCGGCCAATGGACGACTCTGGGCAAGAACCTGACGCCGGAGTATCACGTCGTCAGCGGCATCCGGCGGATCGCCGACGATCAGACGAACACGCTGAAGGCGGCCGGTATCGAGCTGACGGAAGAGGTGATCACCAAGAACCGATGGTATGCGTTCTGGGACTCACCGCTGGTCATGCCCGGCTCGCAGGAAATGCAGGACGAAGCGGCGTGGCGGCGCTCTCAGCAGGTTGGGGGCGGGCGCGGCGGCCGTGGTGGCCGCGGCCAGTCAGAAAATATCGACTCGCTGATACCGAACCGGACGCTGGGGACGCCGCGGGCGCCGTCTGACATCCGGCGCGCCGACGCAACATTTCACGCCACGTCGTGCAGCGTGAAGACCGACGGCGCGAGCCTCGCCGTGACGTTCCCCGGACTGTCGATGGGCATCTTCGCAGGCGACCTCCAGTTCACGGTCTACAAGGGCACCAATCTGGTGCGGATGGACGCGGCTGCCAAGACGAGCGAACCGTGGGTGGCGTACAAGTACGACGGAGGGCTAAAGGGGTTGTCGACCGATCTCACGCCTCGCGTGACCTGGCGCGACACCGGCGGCCACCCGCAGCAGAACCAGTTCGGCGGCTCGATCAACACCGCGCTGGCGCGTGTGAAGGCCCAAAACCGGCTGATCATCGCCGAGGCCCATGGAGGCGCGCTGGCGGCGTTTCCTCCGCCGCACACGTTTTTCTTCACCCGCGAGAAGGACACGAACCTCGGTTTCGTCTGGTACCGGAAGGACGCCGAAGGGAAGTTCGGGATCGGCGTTGGCTTCCCCGAGCGCGAAGAGGAGCCCCGATACGTGCAGAACTTCGCGCTCTACAATGCGCCGCCAGGAACGGTGCAGAAGATGGGCGTGTATTTCTACGCGAGCCCGGACGCGGGTGAGCCGGCGCGTCAGGCGGTCATGGCCTTCACACATGGCGATGCGTTCAAGCCGCTTCCCGGATACAAGACGTTCGTGAACCATTTTCATCTCGATTTCACCGGCCGCCAGCGCGTTTCCGGATCGCTCGACACGCCGTTCCAGGATCTGGCGGCCATGCGGTCGATCGGCCTCAACATCATTGGCCTGAGCGATTTCCACTTCGAACTGCACCCGAACGACCCTGGTCCCTTGCGGCTCGCCGAGCAGAAAGATTACTTCGACGCCTCGCGCCGTGCGTCGGACAAGGATTTTCTGGTGGTGCCCTGGGAAGAGCCGAGCGCGTACTTCGGCGGCCACTACAACATCCTGTGGCCGAAGGACGTGTACTGGACCAAGGTGAGACAGGCCGGACAACCGTTCGTCGAGGACGTGTCAGGTTATGGAAAGGTCTATCACACGGGGAACGCCGAAGACGTGCAGAAGATGATGGACGCCGAAGGCGCGTACTGGTATCACGCACACCCGCGCACGAAGAGCACCACCGGCTATCCGGACCTCATCTGGGACAAGCCGTACATGAAGAACGATCGGTATCTGGGCCTGGCGTTCAAGCCCGGCATGGGACAGGACAACTCGGAAGCGCGGATGTGTGACTGGCGCTGCTTCGATGCGACCGACACGATGAACAACATGTATGCCGGCCTCGGGATCAAGCCCAAGTACGTCATCGCAGACATCGATACGTATAAAAAGGGACCCGAGGACGACCTGTACGCCAACTTCCCGGTCAACTATCTGAAGATCGACAAGACGCCCGGGCCGGACGAGGACTACAGCCCGATCTTGAAATCGCTTCGCGACGGCAACTTTTTCGCGACAACCGGCGAGATACTGATCCGGAACTACTCCGTAGCCGGCACCGGCAATCAGCGAACGATTACCGCCGACGTCGACTGGACGTTCCCGTTGAACTTCGTCGAGGTCGTGTGGAGCGACGGCAAAAAAGTTGATCGCCAGATGATTTCAGCGACAGACCTGGCGCCGTTCGGCACGAAGCACTTCGCGATTCCGTTCGATGCCACAGGCAAAGCGTGGGTGCGCTTTGCGGTCTGGGACTCGGCTGGCAACGGCGCATTCGTGCAACCGGTCTGGGTGTCTCCAAAGGCCGCGCAGACGACGACTCCAGGCAGGTAGATCGCAACACGAGGGCCCAAGAACGTAAGTTCGTCGATCTGGCGTGTGCGGGAAGAGCTCGTGCTCACGGCCGCGCCGAAATCTGAATTCGATTCAGAACCGTCATGTCCGGCGTCAGGTCCTTGTCACCGGCCGGACATTTATTCAGGCTGAGCACGTAGGCGACGATGTCGGCGACTTCCGCTGCTCCGAGGGTCAACGGCGCATCGGCCGGCATCGTCGACTTGATGCGATCGAACAGATTGCCGACGCTCTGGCCGCTCCATGCGCCCATCACTTCCGGCCCGACGAGGCTCGGTCCGTCCTGTCCGCCTTCGAGGCCCGGATTGTGGCACTTCGTGCAGTTTTTCGCGGCGCTCGCTTCGCCGCGCTTGGCCTGCTCGGCGCTGTAGATCCCGCTCCAGATGGAGCTTGCCTTCTGAGCCGACGCGGAGTCCGGCGGCTGGGACGCGCTGGCACCAGACGCGATGGCTCCGGTCACCACCGCTCCGCAACACATTACTGCGATCGCCACGTAGCGCGTCCACAAGGACGGTGTTTGGAAACGCGCTGATATAAGTTCGACTCTCATGGTCCCTCGCATAATCCGTGAATGGATGAATTGATGGACGATAGGCAGGAATTCCGTGCGAAGTCAATGCGGCCTTCCGCCTACGGTTGCTCGCGCGACGGCACTTCGCGGGGCGTCGTGCAAGGCCGTCGAGCGCCGTCAGCATCAATCGCGGTTCATCCACACCGTGCATGGCGACAGATACTGCCTCACGAGGAACGGTGTGGTATCGGTGCTGCCCGCCAATGCGTGACGCTAGCGCTCCGCGTTTCGGCGCTCGGCAGGCTCCTCTAGACTGGCGGCGCCGATGATGGAGACGCGTCAGCGCATGTTTGCCGGGTGCTACGCTGCATCGGGAGCGGCCGCGCTCGTGTACGAAGTCGCGTGGACGCGGCTGCTGACCCTGCAGCTGGGACACACAGCTGCCGCCGTCAGCACGGTTCTCGCCGCGTTCATGGGTGGCCTCGCCGCCGGTGCTTGGCTGGCTGCCCGGTGGCCGGTGCCGCCGCGCCGTCGCCTGTACGCCTATGCGTCTCTCGAGCTCGTCGTCGCCCTGATCGCGATCGCGCTGCCGCTGATGCTCCGGGCATTGGTGCCTGCCCTGGAGTGGGCGTACGCGGACGGCGATGCGCCGACACGATTCGGCTTGGTCCGCGTGGCGCTCACGCTGTCCTTGCTGGCAGTGCCGGCCGTGGCGATGGGCGCGACTTTTCCGATCGCGGCCGGATGGTTCGCGGCCGCGCCTTCGTCCGCGGACGGCGACAACCGGCGAGCGGCGGCCGCTCCGGCTATCCTCTA
>DASSGK010000323.1:0-8387 GCA_035693505.1 Vicinamibacterales bacterium | reverse complement strand
CCCGCAGAATGCGATATCCGAACCCGAAGTGTGGGACCTCCGCGACACGATGCGATCGGTCTCCGCGATCGCGGCGTACAACACCGGCACGGGCGCCAACCTGACACGCGACGCCGGCGAGCCGCTGCGCGTGACCACCAGCCAGGCGTCCGCGGAACTGCTGCCCATGCTCGGCGTAAAGCCCGCCTTTGGCCGCGTCTTCAGCGCGGACGAAGACAGACCCGGTGCGCGCGTCGCGCTGCTCGACTTCGGGTTCTGGAAAGCGCAGATGGCCGCCGACCCCGCCAGCGTCGGCCGCACGATTCAGCTGAACGGCCAGACGTACACGATCGTCGGAGTGCTGCCCGAAGGATTCGCCTTCGGCGGCGACGCCAACATCTGGCTGCCGCTGGCGCTCGATCGAACGAAGCCGAACAATCGCGGCAATCACTATCTCGAGGTGCTCGCGCGGTTGAAACCGGACGTGACGCTGCCGCAGGCGTCAACGGATCTCGACACCGTGGCGCGAAACCTCTCGGATCAGTTCGCGCTGTTCTACCCGAAGGACAGCGGATTCGGCATGTATCTCCGCCCGCTGCAGACGGATCTGGTCGGCGACTCCAGGCTTGGTCTCCTCGTCGTGTTCACGGCCGTCGGCTTCGTGCTGTTGATCGCGTGCATCAACCTCGCGAATCTGCTCCTGGCGCGTGGTTCCTCGCGCGGACGCGAACTGGCCGTTCGCGCGGCGCTCGGCGCCGCACGGATGCGGCTCGTACGTCAGATGGTCACCGAAAGCATCGTCATCTCGGTCGCCGGAGGAGCCTGCGGTGTCCTGCTCGCACTCTGGGTGACGGAGGCGCTGCGCCACACGGCCGCCCTCGCGCTGCCGAATACGCGCCCCATCGGCGTCGACGCGCAGGTGCTCGTGTTCGCCGCGGCCGTTTCGATCGCGACCGGCATCCTGTTCGGACTGGTGCCGGCACTGCAGTCCTCAGGACAGCGCGGGCTTGCCGCGCTGAAGGACGCGGCGCGCGGATCCTCCGGCACCGCCGGACGGACGCTGCGGAGCGGGCTCGTGGTCGCGGAGATCGCCATCGCGCTGGTATTGCTCGTCACAGCGGGCCTGATGGTCCGCAGCCTGCAACGCCTGCTCGAGGTGAACCCAGGCTTTCAGGCGGAACGCCTGCTGACCGCGCGCGTCTCGCTGCCGCAGGCGAACTATCGCGACGCCGCCGCGACCACCGCGTTTTTCGGAACGCTCCAGGATCGGGTCCAGGCGCTGCCCGGCGTCCAGTCGGCCGGCATGACGACCCTGCTGCCGATGACCGGGCGCAATTCGTCGGGGTCCACCTTCATCGATCAGACCGCGACGCAGGGGCTGACAGCGTCGCAGCAATTCCAGAAGCCGTATCTCGAAGCCGATCAGCGCACCATTACCCCGGCCTTCTTCGACGCGATGCGCATTCCGCTGCTTCGCGGCCGGGTCCTGACGTCCGCGGACGCCGCCGACGCCGCGCCGTCCGTTGTCGTCGACGAGGAATTCGCCAAGCGTCTGTGGCCCGATCGCGAACCCATCGGCCAGCGCATCTCGAACGGCGCCGTCCCCAACACGAATCCGCCCGTGCTCCGCTGGCGCACCGTCGTCGGCATCGTCGGCCACGTGAAGCACAACGCGCTCGATCAGGTCGGCCGCGAGCAGATTTACGTCCCGCTCGCGCAGACACCGTTTCCGATTCGCAACATGTACCTCACCGTCCGGGCATCGGGCGATCCCGTGTCGGTCGCGAACGCGATTCAGCGCACGGTGCGATCGCTCGATCCGTCCCTCCCGGTCTACGAGGTCAAGACCATGGACGTGTGGCTGGATGCGACGGTGTCGCCGCGTCGATTCAACGTGCTGCTTCTGCTGGCGTTCGGCGCGCTGGCGTTGACGCTTGCCGCGATCGGCACCTACGGCGTCCTGGCGTACTCTGTGAGCCAGCGCACGCAGGAGATTGGCATCCGCATGGCGCTTGGCGCGTCGAGACAGGACGTCCTGCGGATGGTAGTCGGTGGCGGCCTGCGCCTCGCGGTCGCCGGCACGCTCATCGGCCTGGCGCTCTCGCTCGCGGCGGGACGATTCATCTCGACGCTGCTGTTCGGCGTTCGCGCGAACGATCCGCTGACGTTCAGCGCGGTCGCCGCGGCGCTGCTGGCGACGGCGGTCTTCGCCGCGTGGATTCCGGCGCGGAAAGCCACGCGCGTCGATCCGATGGTTGCGCTTCGTTACGAGTAGTTGTGGCACATGTGGGCGCGCACGAGATGATGACGCGACGAGAGGCCATTCTCCGGTTGAGTGCCGGTTCCGTGGGGGCCCGCTTTGCTCTGGAACAGGCGGGCGCCGATGTATCGCAGCCGCCGTTGGCGCGCGGCACCCCCTCGTCGCCGGAACGGATGGCGCTGATCGACGCGTTCAAGCACACGTCGGAAGGCCTGGAGAAGCAGTTCGAGGCGCGCTCGCACGCGGGCGATTTCACCATGCCCTATCGTCTGTTCCGCCCGAAGGCTAGTGGAACGCTTCCGCTCGTCGTGTATCTCCACGGCAGCGGAGGGTTGGGCGACGACAACGAGAAACAGCTCGGCCTCGGCAACATTTTCGGGACGCGCGTCTGGCTCCTTCCCGAGAATCAACAGCGTTTTCCCTGCTACGTCGTCGCGCCGCAGACGGATCGCGGGTGGATCAAGTACGACCTCTCGAAACGGCCCGCGCAGGAAATGCCGGGGCTGGGCGACGGAAGCCGGCTGGTGCTGGAAATCGTGGACCGCTTGACCCGCGAGTTCCCCATCGACCAGCGGCGCATCTACGTCACCGGACAATCCATGGGCGGCGCGGGCGTGTGGAATATCATCGCGAACCGCCCGGAGCTCTTCGCCGCCGCAATTCCCTGCTGCGGCAGCGCGTCGAGCGAGAAGGGATCCGAAGCGATCGCCACGCCGCTCTGGAACTTCCATGGGGACGCCGACCGGACCGTTCCGGTGTCGGTCTCACGCGACCGGATGGCGGCGAGACGGAAAGCGGGAGGCCATCCGCTCTACACCGAGTACGCGGGCGTGGATCACGAGTCCTGGCAGTGGGCGTACACCGAACCCGCGTTGATCTCGTGGGTCTTCGCGCAGCGGAAGACGTAGTCCACACCTCTTACTGTTTCTTGTCGGTCCGAGTCCGGCGCCTGTGCGTCCGCCGGTCGTATAATCCGCGGACCTATGCGCACATGCCGTCTCTTTCATCCAGCCCGGATCCTCCTGGCCGTCGCGCTCGTCGTCGCCGCCGCGCACACCGCCATCGGGGCTGATGGCGACGTGAAGACGACACCCGGCGAGTTCGTCATCGAACACCCGACGCTCATCAACCTGGGGTTCGAGTGGCATATCGACGGCGATGCGAACCGGAATGCGAGCGTCGAGGTTTCGTACCGCAAGCAAGGTGACACGGCGTGGCGCGCGGCCATGCCGCTGTTGCGGCTGCACGGTGAGCAGGTGTTCCAGCGCAACGTCTTCAATCTCGTCACGCCGAACATGTTCGCCGGCAGCATCCTCGATCTGGAGCCGGGCACCGCGTACGAGGCGCGCTTCGTCCTGACCGATCCCGACGGCGTGAGCGGCCCGCCGGCAAACGCCACGAAGATCGTCACCGTGCGCACACGGCCGGAACCGATGCCGGCCGCGGGCGGCAAGACCTATCACGTGTACCCGACGAAATGGCAGGGACAGAAAATTGAGCCGGCGTTCGAGGGGATCATGTGCGCCTACAACTACTGGTGCGGCGCCGGCGACACTTCGCCCGGCGGACGCCCGCGCGTGAAGGCGGGCGACACGATCCTGGTGCACGCCGGAACCTACGCGTACCACTACGAGTTCTACGGGAACCAGACGACCGTCAACGCCACCACCACGTTCGAAGGCACCTACTATCTGTCAGGCAAGGGAACGCCGGACAAGCCGATCGTGATCAAGGCGGCCGGTGACGGAGAAGTGATCCTCGACGGCCGCGACAACTTCAATCTCTTCAACGTCAAGGCGGCCGACTACAACTACTTCGAGGGGATCACGTTCAGGAACACCAAGATCGCGATCTGGGCGGGCACGCAGTTCATCGCCGGCGCAAAGGGACTGACCGTCAAACGCTGCCGGTTCGAAGACGTCGGCATGGGCGTCTTCACGAACTACTCGGGATCCAGTGACTTCTACATCGCCGACAACGTGCTCATCGGCCGCAACGATCCGAAGCACCTGATCGGATGGACCGGTCAGTTCTGGCAGCAGTTCGAACACGTCGAGGGCCAGGAGTATCCGCCGGTGATGAAGTCCTACACCGGCATCCGGCTCTACGGCCCTGGCCACGTCGTCGCGCACAACTACGTGGCGAACTTTCACGACGGGATCGACACCGAGATGTACGGCATGCCGGACGGATCGCACCCGATTGACGGGCCCAACTATCCGCCGCGCGAGTTCTGGGAGCGCCGGCCGACGGCGATCGACATCTACAACAACTACATCACCAACGCGCACGACAACTCGATCGAGATGGACGGCAGCATGCACAACATCCGCGTGATGCGGAACATGCTGATCAACTCGGCCTCGCACCCGATGAGCACGCAGCCGTCGGTCGGCGGGCCAATCTACTTCATCCGGAACATCGTCTATCACGCGCCCGGCGGATCGACGCGGTTGACGGCAGGCTCGCCCGGCGTGCTGTTCTACAACAACACGATCCTGACGGAGACCGGCGGAGCAGCCTCGTCCAACGTGCACTGGCGCAACAACCTGATGCTCGGCGAGAACGCGTCAGCGGCGATCTTCACCGTCAACACCAACACCAGCTACAGCTCGTCGGACTACAACGGCTTCCGTCCAAACCCCGGTGCCGACGCGTTCCAGTGGAACTCGCCGCCGTCTGGCGTCGCCATCATTCCTGCCGACGGCAGCGGCCCGAAGATCGAGACGCGCAAGTTCGCCACGCTGGAGGCCTATGCGCAGGCGACCAAACAGGATCAGCACAGCGTGATCGTCGACTACGACATCTTCGTGAACGTGAAGAAGCTCGACGCCAAGGACCTCGCGACCGTGCAGCGGCTCTACAAGGCGGAGGATTTCGACTTCCGGCTGAAGCCAGGAGCCGCGGCCATCGATCGCGGTGTGACGCTGCCGAACATCACGGATGGCTTCACCGGCCAGGCCCCGGACCTGGGCGCCCTCGAAGCGGACAAGCCCGTGCCGATCTATGGACCGAGGCCGCGGTAGGTAGAAGGTAGAAGGTAGAAGGTAGAAGGAAGAAGGGAGAGGCGACAAATCCGCTTCGTGCGTTTCGTGCGTTTCGTGGCGACTCCAAAGCAGGCTCAGCGAGGCTCGGTGAGCGTCAGCGTCCGGTTGATCTCCAATCGCTGCGTTTCTACCTGCTTGCGCCCCGACGGCCAATCGATCTCGATGCGATCGATCGTCGCGGCGTCGCCGAGGCCAAAGTACAACGGCAGCGCGCTCTGTGAGAGGTAGCCTGACTTGCCGTCGTTGTACTTGGTATAGACGCGGTTGCCCGTCTTGACGCGGACGACCGCGCCGAGCCCGTCGCGATTCGACGCCGTCCCGGTAAGCACGACCTTCAGCCAGTGAATCGGCCGCCGGCTCGAGAGATCGCTCACGAGCACCTGCGGCGCGGAATTGAAGTCGTTGGTCACGATGTCGAGGTCGCCGTCGTTGTCGAGATCGAAGATCGCGGCGGAACGGCTGCCGAGCGGCGCCATCACCCTGATCGTTCCGGATCGGCCTTTACAGAGATCGGTGCCCATCCCCTCCTGCAGGCAGTCGAGGTCGAACCAGGGCGTGTGCGTGCGGCCGCCCCGGCGCGGTTCGATCCCGAGCAGGAATTCGGCGTCGAGGAACCGTTCGCCGTGGTTGTTCAACAGCATCGAGTTGATGCCGTACCGGTGCGGATAGTCCATGCTCGACGCGATGAAGATGTCGTCCCAGCCATCGGCGTTCACGTCCCCGACGCTCGGGCCCCACGGCCAGTAGTTCTCGACGCCGGCGCGATCCGATACGTCCTCGAACGCCGTTCCTCCGCGCTTCGGGACGTTGTGGTAGAGCGCGTTGCCGAAGATGAACGTCCCAGCCGGGCCGCCGAGCAGCGCGTCCGGCGGATGGACCGCCGCCTTCTGCTTCTCTCGCTCCGGGGTCATCGTCTCGAACATGTCCGAGTGCATGTCGGTGATGAAGAGGTCGGGCCGGCCGTCGTTGTCGTAGTCGAAGAACTTGAGGCCCATCGCACCCCAGGGTGTTCTGGGGAACCACTCGGCGGTCTTGTCGACAAACGCACGGCCGCCCTGGTTCTCGAAATAGTGTCCGTGTCCCTGCATGTTCAGCACGAACAGGTCGGGCCATCCATCCTGATTGAGATCGGCGACGCCGGCGTCGCCGGCCCAACCGGCCGGCCGCAACCCCAGTTCCGATGTGACGTCCTTGAATCGATTGTGCCCGGTGTTCTTGTACAGCACCGGATACTCGAAACGATCGGGATGGGTGTGGCCGAGGAATGCGTCGCCAAGGCCGACGTAGGCGCCGTCAGGTCCTTTCTTGTCGGTCGTGTACTGACCGACGTTGCACACGAGCAGATCGACGAGACCGTCGCGATCGAAATCGAAGAACACCGCGCCGGATGAATGCGTCACCAGATCGACGCCCGCATCCTTGCTGACGTCCGTGAAGTGCCCGTGCCCGTCGTTTTCGAACAGCACGTTCCCGCCCCGGACGGTCGTCACGAACAGATCCTCGTCGCCGTCGTTGTCGGTGTCGGCGAACGACGCGGCGACGCTGATCCGGTCGGGCAGGCCGACGCCCGCATCTCTCGTGATGTCCCTGAACCGCCCGCCGCCAAGGTTTTTCCAGAGCTGATTGCCGCCAACCTGATTCACGAAATAGATGTCGTAAAGGCCGTCGCCATCGACGTCCGCGACGGCGATGCCGTTGCCATGATCGTAGTGGACGGCCTTGTAGTGCCTGCCGGCGTCCTCGACGATGTGGTGGACGAAGGTGATGCCGCTGTCGGGAAGCCGATCGGCGAACTGGAACTGATAGAACACCTCGAACTGCTTGACGGTATCCGCCTGCGCGCGCTTGCGCGCCTCCAGCGTCTCCGCGCCGACATCCGGGTCCGGCACGCGAACTTCCTGCGGCTCGGGCGGGACGGCTGGCGCAGACGTCCCGCAGCCGCCGAGAATCAGCGGGCACACCGACACGAGCGCAAGCCAGGTCGCTGAAACGTTACGAGGTCGCATGGCCGAACGTGGCGCCAGTCCTGCGACGCGCCGTCGGACGCTGTGCGAAGATGACGGCCTTTGCAGCGGCGGGAGCGAGTCCGACCAGTGGAGCGCGTCGCATCGAGCCTCCTCGGCGGAAAGAGTCGTGGCAATCGTAGCCGAAGTCCGCGCTGCGGCGCCGCGTTTCACCCGCGCCTCGCCTGGAGACATTGATGGAACCCATACGGTATGCCGTCGCCGCCTGCCAGACCGACCTGTCGAATCCGATCGAGCGGCGGCAGATGCGATCGAACACCGATCGCATGCTGGCGATGATCGATGCCGCGGTGGCCGGCAGCGCGCCGTTTCTGCCGGTACGCCTCGTGGTGTTCCCGGAGTTTGCGCACTCCGCTCCCGTGTTTCCCACGGTGCAGGAGCTGCGGCAGAAGCTGACGGTGCCGATCCCCAACGAGCACACCGAGCTGCTCGCGCAGAAAGCGCGCGAACACAATCTGTATATCCAGAGCGGATCGATGCTCGAAGAGGATCCGCGGTGGCCGGACGCGATCTTCAACACGACCTGCCTGATCGGACCGGAGGGCATTCTGTCCCGGTACCGCAAGGTGAACCCGTGGATCCCCTACGAGGTGCACAGCAGCCCGCACGATCTGCCCGGCTACGACGAACCGCTCTTCCCCGTCGTCGAAACGCCGATTGGACGGATCGGCTGCGCGATCTGCTACGACTGGCTGTTCCCGGAGGCCATCCGCCAACTGGCGGCGAACGGCGCCGAGCTGCTGGTGCGTGTGTCGGCGTACATGGATCCGTGGGGCGCCACCGAGCCGATGAACTGGTGGACCGTGATCAATCGGGCGCGCGCGATCGAAAACGTCGCCTACGTCGTGGCGGCGAATCAGGGCGCGAGCCTGCGGCACTATCCGCCGTATTCATGGCCGGGCGGATCGCAGATCGTCGATTTCGACGGCCGGCTCCTGGCTGACGCCTCGCCCGGGCCCGGCGAGCGCATCGTCGTTGCGCCAGTCGACGTGTCGGCGCTTCGTCACGAGCGGCAGACGAGGTCGGGACATCACATGCTGGCGCACCTGCGCACGGAGGCATATCCGCTCTACAAAC
>DASSGK010000322.1:0-2444 GCA_035693505.1 Vicinamibacterales bacterium | reverse complement strand
CGTCTGCCAGGTTGTTGACGACGGGCGCCGGGGGAATCCGCCCGGCGGGCCGGGCCGCCCCCATCAGCTCGCGCCACTCCACATCGAGCGGATCGTCGGAATCCGCCGCCAGGAGCGCGGGCAGTTCCGCGACCTGAGCCTTCAATCGCTGGGCCCAGGCCGTATCCGGCAAGCGCGGAGGAGTCACCGCGATCGGATCGATTGGCGACAACTCTGTCGCTTCCGCCGCCAGGATCTCCGCTTTCCGCGTCGCATACAGGCGCTCGTAGCCCTCGAGGTTGCCGGCCAAGGGCCCTGTCAACGGTTCCATGACCACGAAGGCCTCCTCGAATTCCTTCAACTTCATGGAATCCGCTGGAGCGACACCGCGCCACACGAGAGTGACCGTCTCCACGTCGACATCCGCAAACAACGTATCGAGGCGCATCTCGACTTCTTCGAACACCAGCGCGACTCCACGGCGGCGCTGCACGAACAGGCGCACCCGCTCGCCGGCCAGCCGACACTGGTACGATGGATGATCGGGATGCATGTGATCGAAGCGCAGCGACTCGTCGCCTTTCAGAAAGCGGCGCGGCAGCTGTTGATCGGACGGCGCGGCGTTGAAGAATGTCCAGTCGAAGTCTTCGGGCAGCCAGGGCCAGTGCTGCTCCAGCCATCGGTCGTCGTAGGTCCCGATCCGGGACGCACGCTCCGGCGACGAAGGGCTGATCGGACCAAACCCGGCGGGTGACGGGCGGTCGAGCGGAGACGTGACGAGCGACCGCCTCGACTCGACATTCGGCAGCAGCCGCGCCATCGTGCCGTCGGCCAGCCTGGTCTCGCCGATCCCTCTCCCCGCCGGGTTCCGTGGATCTCCCGGACCGCCGAACGATCGATCCCATGTCAACGGCATCGACCGAAACGGCACTGGATCGGAAATCGACGCCGTCACCGGCCCGCGCATCCACATCCGATCGCCGAAGATCATCAGACGCTTCGCGACGTCTCCAACCTCGAACATGACCTCGGCCTGACGGAACGTTCGTCCGGCGGGCGCGTGACACTGACCGGCGAGCAGAACATCCGCACCGGGTTTGTATGTCGAGAAATCACCTGGATAACGAAGGCCGTTCGCCGGGTCGTCACCGTCAAACCGATCGCCGCTGAACTCCGGCTGCTGGTCCTCCGGCAGCAGCCGCGCAACGCCGCCATGATGAAGCGAGAACCCGGCCTTTACGACGAAGGTCGCGGTCAACGGCTGTGGAGGCACACGACCAGCGAGAACGGCGAATTTCAGTCCGTGGTCGTTGAGGATCTTCACCGCTCACCCGCCCAGCTTCACGTCGCCCTTGAACTCGGCCATCGAGTCGGCCATCGCCTTGACCTTGCTTTTGATCGTGCCTTTGAGCTTTCCCGACTTGAGCTTGATGCCGCCGCTGGCGATCAGCTTGACGAAGCTCGAAGACTTGATCGCGAAGTTCTTGCACTGCTGCTGCAGTTCGCTGAACTTCGCCGTCTGCTCGTCAATCTCCTGATTGCACGTCTTCACTTTGCGGTTCCAGGTGTCCGCACGCATGAACGCCCGCTCGCAGTGCACCGTCGCCTGGTTCGCCTTCATCACCACGTCCCGGTACTTGTTGTAGTACTTCTCTTTCACTTCTTGAACAGCCTGAGTGGCAATCGTCTGGAACTCAGGGCCTTTGCCCGCGTAGCTCGTGGGATTCGTATCCTGACGAAGCGCCGGCGTCTGCCGCACTTCGCTTGCGTAGGTCGTTTCGTCCACCGAACCCAGCACCGACTCGACTTTGATGCCGGCGTTGCGTCCGTAGTTCTTCGTGTTGATCTGACGCCAGTCACCCATCAAGGTGACCTTGGCGTCAACGCCACCCACTTCCTCAGCGCGCGCTCCGAGCACGAAGGTGTGTGAAGCGCCGCCGGTGTAGCGGTGCTTGTAGCCTTCGGTGACTTCCATGAACACGGTCGCCTTCTCCCACTTGTCGCCGCTCAGTTTCCAGCTGTGGGTCGCCGCCGTGATGTTCAAGTCAAAGAGCGACGAGCCCGTGGTGCCCGGACCGTGCGTTGGCGGCTGGGGCTGTCCCGTGTGGGCGGCGGAATTGGCGTGATTCGGCTGCGCCGGCGGCGGCGGTTGAACCGGCCCGGCGACGGGAGGTTGTGCCGCCATGGCGAGCTGGGCCTGATACTCGTTTTGCAGCTGCGTGGCCGCACTGCGCGCAGCCGTGACCTCGAGAACCGCCTGTTGGGCCGCGGCCAAATCCGCCTGCGCTTTCTGCGCGTCGTGTTCGGCCTTCGTCTTGGCGGCATCGGCGTCGCGGTCGGCGTCGTTCGCGTCTGACTTCGCCTTCGCGGCATCGGCCTCAGCCTGTTGAGCCGCAGCCGCCTTCCGGTCGGCTTCGGCGCACGCCGCGTCACGGCTGCTGTTGGCCGCGGTCACTTGTGATTCG
>DASSGK010000321.1:0-20428 GCA_035693505.1 Vicinamibacterales bacterium | reverse complement strand
TATCAGGCGCAGGCGTCGCTCGGCACCGAGCCTTGGCTTGCGCTCGCGCCGGGCCTGTTCATCCTGATGACGACGGTGTCCGTCAGTTTCGCCGGCGATCGTCTCGCGCGATCTCAGGTGTAGCGCAGGCCTGCACTACTTCTTATTCGACGACTGCGCCGCGGTCACCCGGCAACAGGAGCTGACGATGGGCCCACCAGGGCGCGATGCCGTTGGACATCACCCGCTCGTGGAATTCGCGCAGGTCGAAGGCGTCGCCGCGGGCGGCCTGGACGTCGCGGCGAAGCTTGAAGGCCGCCATTTTGCCGAGGAAGTAACCGCCGTACGTCGGATCGTACGTGCCTCGAGTCGCTTCCTGGCGAGCCGCGGGCGCCGGCAGGTGCGCTTCGGTTTCGAACAGCTGCGCCGCGCGATCGATCGACCACTCGCCGCTGTGCAGTCTCAGTCCTGAAATGAGGCGGCAAATCCGTGTGAGCGCCTCGCTGGTCTGCGCGAGCCGGTAACGCGGATCGTCTTTCTTGAACCCTTCGTCCGACACGAGCTGCTCGGCGTAGTGCGCCCAACCGTCCTGGCCTGAAGACGGTTGCGGAAACGGATTCAAACCGATCCAGATCCGACGGATCTTTCCGGGCGTCCGTCTCATGAACAGGCTGTGGACATAGTGTCCAGGCGCCACCTCGTGCGCCGTGATGTCGGTCAGCGTGGCGTAGTTGAACTTCTGCAGCCACGCATTCTGACGATCCGGCGACCAGCCGGCCTGCGCATCGGTGATGTAGTAGAAGCTCTTGACCGGATGCGGCTCGAGCGGCGGCGAGGAATGCATCGACGCCAGGCCGAGATCGTAGGCCGGAGCCGGCGCGACGACGACGCGCTCACCTTCCGGTACATCCACGAGGCGGCGCTCCCGGATGAACGCGAAGAGTTCGTCGACGATCTTCTGCGCAGCGGGCGCCACTTCACCACGTTTCGGGTGATCGTTCAGCACGTCGCGCCAGACGTCGAGGGCCGGCCGTTTCGAATCGACGCGCGCTGCGGCCGCCGTGAATTCGGCCTGGGTTTTCTTCAGCTCGCGCTCGCCAAGAGTGAGAAGCGCCGAGGCAGGCGTATCGATCAGCTCCTCGGCACGGTACCGCGCCTCGACGTTGGCGGTCCCGATCACGTAGCTGCCGGTCGCCTTTGCGAGCGCCGTTGTCTCGAGCTCGGTTGCGTATTGCTCGATCGCGCGTCGCGCGGCGTCCGCCGCCATGCGAAGGCTGTTCTGCAGCGCGGGATCTTTGACATCGGCGAAGGCGAGGGACAGATCCTTGTCGAGAAGATCCGCGACGCCCCTGAACATTACGGCCGCGCGCTCAACGAACACCCGGGGCGGCTGCCGGATGTTCGCACGCGCCGCGGCCAGCAGCGACGGCACGCCGTTGAGCTTCGTGACGATCTGCCGCATCCGCTCCTGCGCCGGCGACGACTCCATCGTCATGAGGTTGTGAACGCCGTCGGAGACTGCCGTCGCGTAGATCATCGGATTGCGCGTCCACGTGCGGACGGTATCCAGATCCAGCAGCCAGCCATCGATGATGCCGAGGAGGATGCGGTGATCGACGCGTTCGTCGGGAGTGAGTCGCGATACGTCCAGACGACTCAGCGATTGCTTCGTCGCCTGCAGCCACTTCACCTCCGCCGCGATCGACGCCGCCGAGAAATCCTCGAGCTGCCCGTCGTGCGCGTGGAGACCATTGCCGGCAGCGATCGACGGATGGTATGCAGCGAAGCGATCGAGGTAGTCGTCGACGAGCTTGCCGAACGGCGTGACTGTCTGTGCAGCTCCGCGCGCGAACAGCATGCCGATCACGACGACGAGGCACGCGGTCGAGAGAACGAGGCGCGATTGACGGCGCATGGGTTTCAATAAGTGTTTCAATACGTCCACCATGAAGTCGTCGCGCCTTCGGGACGCTTCCGCTGGATGAACTGCGCGATTTCCTTCAAGCGCTCCGCAGGCGACACCGGGCCCGTCCAGCAATGCGGCTTGTTGTTGCCGTACATGAAGAAGCCCTCGTAGTGCGGGCTGGTCGTGGTCTTCATCCATTTCTCGAGCTCGCGGGTCGAGTTGTTCAGGTAATAGGTGTCCACGTCGCCGGTGTAGAAGAACAGTTTGTCGACCAGCTTCGGTCCAACCGTTGCCCAATTCTTCTGGAGGTAGTAGAGCAGGTCGTAGTGCTCCTTCCAGTAGGCGGCCACCTGCTTGTTGATGACGCCCGTTCGCTTGTCGAACAGCGGCTCGAAGTAGCCGTCCTTCCCGATCGGGCCGAACACCGCGGACCAGATGTCGATCTGCTCTCCCGACCGGCCATGCGTGCCGTTGGCCAGCTCGAAGTAGTTGCGCTGCTGCGACGTCATGACGAGCTGCCCGTTGATCATCCGGCTGTTCGCCGTCGGCACCTTCCGCCAGTCGTACACCTTGTAGAACGCGTTGTCGTCCTCGTAGATGTTGATCCCTTCCACATCCATGAACGTCACGGAGTCGGGGCAGTAGGCCCATGCACCTCCGAAGAAGTCCGGGTGGAAGATCTGCAGCGCCGCGGTCTCCCATCCACCGGTCGAACCGCCTGACAGGATGCGGGCGTATGGCTCGCGCATGACACGAAACCGCTTCTCGACCTCCGGGATCAGCTCCTGCATGATCGCGTCGCCGTACGGCCCGTTGTTCACCGAGTTCACGGCGTACGAGTCGTCGAAGTACGGCGTGGGGTGCTGGAAGGTGACCGCGATCATGCGTGGAAAGCCGTCGCTCAGCCAGGCCTTCGAGAAATCGTTGGTGCCGTCGAAGCCATAGGGCGGGGCCAGGGAGAAATGCCCCTGTTCGTAGTTCACGGGGTAACTCATCGTCTCGCGGTCGTAGTCGCGCGGGAGCAGCACGGTGGCGCCCAGATAGATCGGCCGGCCCCAGAACTTTGTGAGCATCGGGCTCTGGAACTTGAACCGCTTCACGTATTTCGTGTCGGCCGGCACTTCGACCGGCGGCACACTTCTGGTGGCGACCAGCTTGATGACACCTCCGGCCTTCGGGTCGATGTGCACTTTCTCGACCGCGCTGTAGAGCGTGCCAGGCGCGCGGTTCCAGTGCTGTCCTTCCCACTGGTCATCGTGCATCCAGAGCACGTGTCCATCCGCACGGCGGAACTCCGAGTACACGACCACCACGGCCTGGACGTAGTAGTCGCCGGGCGGAATGTCGTTGATGCTGTCGAGCGGTGTCCCGAGATCGCTCGCGTCGATGCTGACGACCTTCTCCGGCTGAAGCTGTTCGACGTCGCGCCCGAAAAAGGGCACGCCCGTCCGGCCGATTTGCAGCCGCGGCTCGGGCTGCTTCTCGATCGTCCGCGTGACCATGACGAAGGCCCGCCCGGTGACCGGCGCGTCGTGGACCTGCGGCACGAACGACACGTCGAAGCGCAGGGCCGACGGCGAACCCGGCTGCTGCCGCGTCTGCGCCTGAAAGGTGCCGGCCGTCACTACCAGAGCGGCCGCGAGCGCCACGCCGGTCGAGGCGGCGGTGATCATGAGTCGCCACGATGTCTTCACGTTCGTCTCCTTGCCGCCGCTGTCACTGGCCCGCCTGTGACACCACCGGATGCTGGTTTTTACACCAAAGTGGGAGGTTCGAGCGACTGCACCGGGAGCATGGCAGAAAATCCGCCGGTCGGCCGTCTATACTCAGCAAGGTCACCCGACTCCGATCGAGGACACGCTCATGCAAAAGCCAGCGCCGGTCTATTCGTTGGACCTCGTGTTTCATCCGGAGCACGATGCCGCGTATCAGCATTTCGAAAACGCGGCCGCCAATCCGTTTCAGCCCAACGCCGCTGAGGTGTCGAGAGTCAACGCCTGGTGGCTGGCCGAATCGGCGCTCCTGACGTATTGGGGCCCGGCCGACGCGATTCCCCTTTACCGCAGCGCCGGCTTCGACTGCACGTTTCTGTCGGCTGGCGGCACCGACTGCTACGTCGCCTCACAGAAGGATTTCCTCGTGGTGGCCTTCCGCGGCACGCAGCCCGGCCAGTGGCAGGACGTACTCGCCGACGCGAACATCGTGCTGGCGTCGTGGAAAACCGGCAGGGTCCATCTCGGTTTCAAGAATGCGTTCGACGTCATTCGGCCGCAGCTCGATCCGATCGTTCAGACGCTGGCGCAGGGCCGGACGCTCTGGATCTGCGGGCACAGCCTCGGCGCCGCCCTCGCGACACTGGCGGCGGATCACTACGCGAACACCAGCGGTGTCTGCACGTTCGGGTCGCCCCGCGTCGGCGATCCCACGTTTGCACGCGCCTTCGACACGAAGTTCTCACAGCGCAGTCTCCGATACGTCAACGACCACGACGTGGTCACGCACGTGCCGCTGCCGCTGGGATACAAGCACGTCGAGGTCAGGCGATTCATCGCGCCGGACGGAGGCGTCTCGTCGGGCCAGCCGGCCGTCCCGCATTTCTTCACCGACTTGATCGGCCAGCCGCGAGCGCTGCTCGAGGGTATCCAGGGCCTGTCGGGCGGCACGCTGCACACCGCACCGGAGTTCCTGCTCGACCACATGCCGAAGGCGTACGCCATCTGGACGTGGAACGATCACGACGCCCATCGATAGAGCGTCGCGACATGTTTCCTTACGATCCGGTCCTGATTGCCGCGGTTCGCCGTCCGATCCTCACGGTTGCCGATGTCCTCGGCTGCATGCGGACGATCGACGCCACCTGCGTCGAAGGCGATGGCCTGAAATGGTTCAACTGGCTCTATCTCCAGGTGACGGCGGCGGTCGAGGCCCGGATTGCCGGGGGCGGCTTCTCGGATCCGGCATGGCTGTCGGCGCTGGATGTCCAGTTCGCACGGCTCTACTTCACGGCGCTCGGCGCGTCTCTCTCGGGAGGCCCGTGCTCCACCTGCTGGCAGGTGCTGTTCGACTGCCGCAACAGGACGGGTATCGCGCGCATTCAGTTCGCGATGGCGGGCATCAACGCGCACATCAACCACGATCTCGCACAGGCGCTCGTCGAGACCGATGCCGCCCGGAACGTCGCGCCGCGCCACGGGACCGCGCAGTACAACGACTACACGGCGCTGAATTCCACGTTCGACAGCCTGATCGAGACCGCGAAGAAGACCCTGCACGTCCGCCTGCTCGGCGATCCTCTTCCGGCCGTCTCACACCTGGAAGACACGATCGCGGGATGGAAGGTCAGCGCGGCCCGCGAGCAGGCCTGGGTCAATTCCGAAGTCCTCTGGACATTGAGGAACGTTCCACAGCTGTCGGCGGGCTTCATGAGCACGCTCGACGGACTGACGACCGTCGCGGGCAAAGCCCTGCTCGTTCCGGTCCCGGGCTGATCGCGGCACGCAACCAGGCCTCGGCACGGCGCTCTGCGACCAAACCTCTGAGACGGGACCTCTGAGACCGGACCTCTGAGACGAAACCTCTGAGGCGGGACCTCTGAGACGTGGCGAGGCTGTCGGCGCCTTACACCGCGATGCGCTTGCCGCCGCCGAATGGTGAATAGGGCTCGACCGCGTCCCCGTCCGCCGGTTCCGTCTCGGGCTTCGGAATCCGCTTCGGGCCGAGCGGCTGGTTCGCCATGAGCAGTTGCTCGACGGCGGGACCCGACATCGGCCGCGAGAACAGGTAGCCCTGGGCGTGCGTGCAGCCGAGGCGCTCGAGCTCGCACGCCTGCTCGTCGCTCTCGATGCCTTCCGCGACCACGTGCGTGTTGAGCGTGCGCGCCAGCGCCAGAATGCTCTCGACGATGGCCGGCCGGTCGGACATCACGAGGCTCGTCACGAACGAGCGGTCGATCTTCAACGCATCGACCGGAAGCTTGTGCAGGTGGCTGAGCGAGGAGTACCCCGTCCCGAAATCGTCCAGATAGATCTTCACCCCGAAGTCCCGCAGCTCTCGCAGCAGTTCGGCCGCGATGTGCGGGCTGTCCATCAAGGCCGTCTCCGTGATCTCGAGACGAAGATCACCGGGCTTCAGCCGGGCAGCATGCACCGCCTGCTCCACCACGAGCAGGAAATTCTGCTGCATCAGTTGACGGCTCGACACGTTGACCGTGATGTAGTCGATACCTGCGGCCGGGTAGTGTTTCTTCCAGGACGCAAAGGCGCGACACGCTTGCTGCAAGACCCACGTGCCCAGCGGCTCGATGAGCCCGAGCTCTTCGGCGATCGGGATGAACGTGGCCGGCGAGATCGCCACGCCGTCCCGGGTCCACCGGATCAGCGACTCGAAGCCGACGCAGCGCCTCGACGTCAGCAACACGATCGGCTGGTAGTGCACCTCGAAATCGTTGTTCGTGATCGCGTGACGGAGGTCGTTCTCCAGGCCCAGGCGATCGCGGGCGCGGGCGTGCATGTCCGCGTCGAACAGCTCGTGCCGGGCCTTGCCGCGCGACTTGGCGTGATACATCGCCGCGTCCGCGTCGCGCATGATCTCGTCGGGGTTGGAGTACTGGCCGTTGCCGAACGCAATGCCGATGCTCGCCGACGTGAAGACTTCGCGTCCGCCGATCGAGAAGGGATCGCCGAGCACTTTCTGGATCCTGAACGCGATGGCGTTGGCCTGCTGCGGATCGCCGATGGAGTTCAAGAGGATGGCAAACTCGTCGCCGCCAAGCCTGGCGAGCGAGTCTTCCTGGCGCAGGCACGATTCCAGCCGCCGCGAGACCGCCGACAACAGCTCGTCACCCACCAGGTGACCGAGGCTGTCGTTGACCACCTTGAAGCGGTCGAGATCGAGGTAGAGGGCCGCGAACCACTCGCCGCCCGTCTGGGCCTTGAACTCGGCCAGGCGTCGCCCGAGCCGTTGGACGAAGACCGCGCGATTGCAAAGTCCGGTAAGCGGATCGCGGAAACCAGCGGCGCTTGATTCCTCCTCGCGCGCGGTCTTCCGCAGCGAGATGTCCGTGATCGATCCGCCGACTCGCGCCGCCCGCTGGCGGGCGCCTCGTGCCGCGACGCCGCGGCACAGGAACCGGCGGAAGCTGCCATCCTCGTGGCGAATCCGGTGCTCGTACTGAAAATGATCCGTGGCTCCGGTGAGATGCGCGTTCAGCGCCTCCCGCAGTCCCGCGACGTCCTCGGCATGCACGCGGTTCAGCCAGTCGTCCGGTCGCCCGATCGCCGCGGACTCGGGGATGCCCATCAGCTGTTTCCACCGGCCGGAGACGTAGAACGCCTGCGATCGAAGGTCCCACTCCCACAAGCCGTCGTTGGCTCCGGCCGCCGCGAGCATCAATCGATCGTCGTTTCGTTTGAGCGCCTGTTCCGCGTGTGTGCGCTCGGTGACGTCGTTCCACAGCAGCGTCACGCCGTCCTTCACGGGAAGCACTTTGATTTCGAACGTGCGCGGCCCCGACGGGAGCATCAGCGTCAAATCCGGGAACGTCCGTGCCTGCCGTGAGGTGAACACCTCCTGCACCGTCCGGGGAAGCGGCGTCTGGCCCGCAGGCGTGATCGCGCTCGCGAGTTGACGGCCGACGGCCCGCTCGCGCGGGCAGCCGGTGATGCGTTCCAATTCGTGGTTCCAGAGCGCCACGCGGCCGGCGGCGTCGATCACGCACATGCCCTGGTTCAGGGCGCCGATCACCTCGTCGCGGCGATATTCCTCTTCGTACCGGTCCAGGCCGGAACTGTGCAGACGATAGGCGCAATACAGCGGGACGGCTGCGATCGGCAGCGCTGCCCACATGCTGCGACTCACGATGTCGATGACGCCCATCGCCAGGCTGGCGCCGATGAAATAGGCGGGGCTGTTCCGCGCGACCACGGCTGGCCACTCTGAATTCGTGGTGCCGGTCGTCAGGTACGGAACGATCGCTTCGCTCGAGATGGACTGGACGGCGATGTATGCGACGACGGCTGCCGCAAGCGGCACGCCTTGCCATGGCCAGACGAACAGCCCGGTGCCGCCGTCGAGTGCGCTGTACGCCAGCGAGGCCATCGACACGGCGATGACGATCGTCGCCGCGTTCAACAGCGTCCGTCGGTTCGGGCGCAGGTCATCGGAGCCGGCCCACCGCATCACGATGCCGACCGCCGCCACGAACAGCGCCGAATAGGCGCCGAGGAACAGCAACGCGCTCAGTTCGACAACGAACGACGCTGGCATGACGCCGCCGTCTTCCGCGGCACGCGACCGCTTCGCAAAGGCCGCCGTCAGGATCGCCGCGAGGATCAGTCCGCCGAATTCAACCGTCCGATCCGCCTGCGGCCAGCCAGCCAGTCCAAGCATGACGCCGCCGCCCAGCAGCAGTGCTGCCAGGAGAACGGGACGCCAGGACTGAGCAAACTTCTCCATTTGCAGAATCTTTCGGACGAATATCGAGACGAATTCATCACCTTCAAAGCAATGACAGGACCAGCATGGTGATCTGGGGATAACTTGCAGTCGAATCGCGTCTTACGCGTTTGTGGCGAATGAGCGGTCTGGCCCCGCATGTGCCGGATCAGCACATGAGGAGTCGAATTCGCGTCTCGACGACGGAGGGAACGGCGTCGCCCATGCGACGCACTCAATCGTGACGACGCGAAACGCGAATCGTCGCGACGTGAAATTTCGGGAACGAGTGCCCGCGGAACGGTCGAGGCTGGTAGAGGGAACGGAGAGGACGGAGGTAACGGGATCAAACAGAGAAACGGAGCAGCAGAGACGAGCAGAGAGCGATGCGCGACCGGGCCCGCAATGCGGGCCACCGGAACAGAACGAACGACGCAAAGCAAAACGGGCAATTGACGTAGCGTTTTGTTTTGCGTCGTTCGCTCTGTCCCGGTGCAAGGCCGGCTTCGCCGGCCGCCGGTCGCGCGCATCCGCAACGCCCTCCGTTCGTCTCTGTTGCTCCGTTCCTCCTTGTAAAAACCGTTTCCTCCGTACTCTCCTAAGGCAGGACGGCTCCAGTAATCAGAATCTGAGCGTGAGCCCGATGGTGCCGCGCCAGAATTGCAGCGCCACGTTGTTCAACTGCAGCGGCGCGAACTGGATCTTTTCGAAGGTGCGCACATAGCGTAGATCGCCGCGCGCGCCGACATGGTCGGCGAAGAACACCATGATCCCGCCGCCGGCGTCGAACGCGAAGGCGTTATTCGTGAAAGCGTTGTAGAGCCCCACCGACGATGCGTTGATGTCGGTGTGGACGACGCCGATGCCGCCGACGACATAGGGACGGACAGGTCCAATCGGCGCGCCGATCAGAAGGTTGCCCATCGCCGTGATCACGTGATTGTCCGACAGCGCGTTGCCCTCTCCGAAGAAATGCGGGGCATACCCGAAATCGCCTTCGATGCCGACGATGCCGCCGACCATGAAGGCGAGCGAGGCGCCGAATGTCGTCTGCTTCGGATCGCAAGGCGTGAGCGAGCGGCAATCGCCGGCATCGCCTCCGAAATCCCAACCCCAGAAGGGCGTAAACAATCCATCAGCCCGCGCCGTGGCGCTGGTCGTGAGCAGGAGTGACAACGCGAGGAGCAGTCTGCCTGCGGTCGCGGGAGATCGAAATGTCATGGCACCCTCGTTGTTCCCGAGCGTACAAAGCAGCGCGTCGCGCGGCTATGCACATTCGGAATCAGGCGCGGGTTCAGGAATAGCCGAGTCGGTCTTTCAAGAGCGATCGATTCTCGCCAGCACGGCCGCCACGACGCGATCGCATCGAGGCGCGTGGAACTGAAACGCTCCGGACGCCACGGATCCGATTCGGGCGGTCACCGCTCGACGAATCATGGCACGCGCGCGGTGCAGACGAGTCTTGACGGCTTCTTCTCCGAGGCCCAGGCCCTCGCCGGTTTCGCTGGTGCTCAGCCCTTCCACGTCTCGAAGCATGAACACCGTGCGATAGGTGTCCGGCAGCGCATCGACGGCGTCCTCGAGCACGCGGTGGAGTTCGCGGGCGTACGCCTGGCGCTCGGGATCCGGTTGCATCGAGGCCACCGCGTCGATGACCTCTTGACGATCGTCGCTCACGTGCGAACCTCTCTCTTCTCTCGATTCGGCGGCCTGCACCTTGCGGCGTCGCGCGAACGCTTCATTGAGCCCGATCCGGATCAACCAGGTCGAGAACTGCGAGCGTTCCTCGAACTGGTGCAGGTGCGTGAACGCATTGATGTACGCCTGCTGCATGACGTCCTCGACGTCATGTTCGTTTTTCAGCACTGCGCGCGCCGCACGGTACAGCCGCACATTGTGGCGGCGCATCAGGATCTCGAACAAGGCGCGGTCCCCCGCGCGCACGCGCTCGACCACTTCGGCGTCGGTCAGCGTGGAGGCCGACGCGATATCCGTGCGAGCCAACTTGAGGGTAGCCATTCCTATTGGAGTGTCCGACTGCGGATTTCGTTGCAGGGCTCCGGCCTGTCACCTCGTTCGGTCTTTGTGACTCTCATGAACTGGAGGCACATATGAAATCCGAACGTCTGACGACCCCGTGGTGGGCGCTCCGCGTCGCGCTGGGCGCAACGGCCTTTCTGGCCGGCCTTGATAAATACTTCAACCTGCTCGCCGACTGGCCCACATACCTGAGCCCGCTGGCGGCGCACGTCCTGCCGATGAGCGCCGCGACCTTCATGCACGTCATTGGCGTCGTCGAGATGGTGGTCGGGGCCGTCATCCTGGCAGGGTACTGCCAGATCGGCGGGTATGTCGCCGCGATCTGGCTCATCGGCATCGCGGTGAATCTCGTTACAACGGGACAGTATTTTGACGTCGCGGTCAGAGACGTCGCGATGGCGGTGGCTGCGTTTACCCTCGCGCGCCTGACTGAAGCCGGTGTCAGAGTGGAAGCGTTCGGACGCGCCGAGACACGAAGCCTTCTCGGCAGCCGCTCAGGAGTAACCGGCCGCTCGATGGCGTAGGCTCGACCCCGATCTTTCCGAAACTGCACAGTCCTTCGGTCCCGCCCGCCGTAGACTCCGCAGCCTGCACACTCGCCCGGACGGAGCGACCGCGCGGCGTCGCGCGGTCCTCTTCCGTTCGACGCGGATCGGAGGGCGGCATGATTCACATGATCGGCCATGCGTTGATTGGCCTGGTGATCGGCATCATCGCGAAGCTGCTTCTCCCCGGCGCCGATCCCGGCGGTTTTATCGTCACGGCCATCATCGGCATGGCCGGCGGCTGGTTCGGCGGTTGGATCGGACGAGCGCTCGGCTGGTACCAGCAGGGTCAACCGGCCGGCTTCGGCATGTCCATCGTCGGAGCGATGGCGCTGCTGCTGCTCTATCGATTCATCGTCTGACTCCCCCATCGACGCCCCGACATCGCCGATCGCGCGCATCCGCAGGGCCTCTGACAGGCTGGAGGACATCATGAGTTTGATGGACAGCGTCAAGACACTCCTCGCGCAATACTCGGGAGGCTCGGCTCCCGACGAGAATGCCGGGCTGCATTTCGATCAGCTCGCGCGGTCGGCCGATCCCGGCATGCTCGCGTCTGGAATCTCCGCGGCGATGCGGTCCGATCAGACGCCGGCATTCGCCGACATCGTGTCGCAGCTGTTTGCCAGCGGAAGCGGCTCGCAGAAGGCGGGCATGCTCGGAGCGCTGCTCTCGGCGGCATCGCCGGATCAGCGGGCGCAGCTGGCCGGGATGCTCACCGGCGCTCCGCCGGACCTCTCGCTCAACGAGCAGCATGTCGCCGGCCTGTCGCCGCAGGACGTGGCGTCGATGGCGCGATCCGTCGAAGAGCGCAATCCCGGCATCATCGACACGATGAGCTCGTTCTATGCACAGCATCCCACGCTGGTGAAGACGCTCGGCACGGCGGCGATGATGATCGCCATGCGCAAGATCGCCGAACACCACCAGGCGTAGGAACCTCCACGTCATAGGAACCGATGACCGGCACGCGCCGCGAAAACACGAAACCACGACCCTCAATCTATTGCGTGCTTTCGGGATTTCGTGGCGGATGTGCATAACTCGAAGGAGTCACACATGGCGCTACTCGACAAGTACAGCGATCTCTTCCAGCTCGCCAACCAGATCGGCCTCCAGAATCCGGACGTCACCGAAGAGGCCGGCAAGCTCAAGATCAAAGGGAAGACCCAATACCAGCTCGATGCGAACAAGCTGTGGGACAACATCAAGACGCACCAGAACTGGGAGAACGAAATCGTTGCCGACATTCAGGCCGAGCGGAAAGACGTCTTCGGCGTGCACACGGTGGCCGGCGGCGAGACGCTGTCGAAGATCTCCAAGGCGTACCTGGGAGACGCCAATCGCTATATGGAGATTTTCAACGCGAACCAGGGGACGCTGACGAATCCCGATCAGATAAAGGTCGGTCAGCAGCTGCTGATTCCGCAGCGATAGAACCGGACCGGAATGCGTGTCCGGCGATCACGGAACGTGGGCGGGCGCCAACGTCATGTCCGGCATGGCGTCATCGACGGCGGATGAGAGCCCGGGCATCGAGAGGTACGACAGGACCCGGAACAGCAATCGCCCGTCGGAAGACCCGATGGCAGAGAGCGGCAATGTCACTGTCATGCCATCGGCCGCGACCGAGAGAGGCGCCGTGCTCGACTGAACGTAGCAAGGATCTGTCGAGGTGCAGGCCCCTGCCGGGACGGCTTTCAGCACGGAGGCCTGACCGGTGGATGCGAACAGGTCGATGATGTACTCCACGCCGAGGTTGCCGGCGCGAACACCGGTGGACGCGTTCTGATCGGTATCGAGCTGAACCGTCAGCCTCGTTGTCGCCGGGTCGAAGGCGCCGGGCGCAAATTTCACCGCAACCGTGAGCGTATTGTTGGACACGTCGATCGTGCCGTGCACGAGGTCCGGCGACGTGCGGTCGCTGGGGTCCGGCAGCGCGTCTCCGGCGGGTTCACCGATTTCGGCGTGAAGCGCGGCGGGCGACGGCGCGGCCGTCGAACCGCCGCATGCCGATGCAAGAAGAACGGCGGCGAGGCAGCCCGCGCGCGGCATCCACGACGCGAGCCAGTCATGTCCGCACACACGATTCGACATCAACCCTCCAGGGGATCGCACGTCGCGAGCCCTTTTACTGGTGTCGAAGGAGGTTCACCGTTTCATCCGCTTGAACCCGCGGACGCGGATCAAGCAGTCCTGCCGCGCCACAAGTAGTGCAGGCCTTCAGGCCTGTCGGACTATCTCTCGACCGTGCACACCGAGTAGTAGTTGAAGATCGGCGACGTCATCGGGCGGTCGGACCAGTAGGCCCGGTACAACTCTGATGTCCGAAAGTTTTCGATAAGGTGAAGACCGAGCTCGCGTGTCAGGTTCTTCACGTCGCGGATGCCCGACAGCCAGGGAGCGCCCATGCTGGCGAAGCTCTCCACGAGACTCGTGATGCCCGGATCTCCGGTCGTCTTGGAAATGACGGACTCGGCCATGTAATCGAAGGACAACCGGAACCGCCGGACGGAATTGCGAATCTGGGTCAGGACCTGCTTCGTCGTCTCGAGCGGGAGGTACATGGTGTTGCCTTCCCAGATGAAATAGGTCGGCAGCGTGAAATCGAACCCGTTCTGCGCGAGCAAATCGATCAGGCCGTCGGTGACGTAATTGCCCGGAATGAACTTCACGTTGACGTTGAAGCCCTGCTCCGCGTAGCAGGCGCGCTTCACCGCGAGCGTCGCCGCCTCGTCGATCTCGAAGTAGGTGACGCCTTCCATATGTTTCCGCACGCCGCGTGTGTCGAGACCGGCGCCGAGGATCACGACCTGCCGGAATTGCGACAGCAGCTGATGCTCGAGCACGTCGTCGATGTATTTCGTCCGAATCCTGACCAGGTCTCTCACGGGTGGAAAGCTGGCGGCCACCCGGCCGGCCGCGCTCCTGGTCTCGTCGTTCAGGAACAACTCGACAATTGCGTCCTTATAGAGAGGGGTCTTCTCGACGTTCTCCTCGGCCCTGAATTCCGCCACGACGAACGCCGTTCCGCCGACTTTTTCGATCTTCGCCACTATGCCTCCAGTTGCGTTGTATCCATCCATCGTAGGCAACCCGAAACGATGAGTTGTGAGACAGCGGTCAGAATTGAATGAGATTCGGGTGGATTGCCGTTGGGCTCACCCATATGGGATGGCGCGGTCAAAGGCTTTCAGGGCGTCCTGTCGGGGTATGGGGCTGCGGACCTCTGAGACGGAATCTCTGAGACGGAATCTCTGAGACGAAACCTCTGAGACGGAATCTCTGAGACGGGACCTCTGAGACCGGACCTCTGAGGTTCGCCAGCTCAAGCTCGGCAGTGGCAAGTGGAGCATGGTCCGTCACTTGCAGCTCGACTGTCGCGGTCGCGTCGATTTACAGGAGACACGCAGATGTTTTCACTGACAATCGTCGACCACGTGCGTCTGGATTCGGAGCAGGTTGACAAGAATTACATGGTCCACGCCCAGTCCGCGGAGCGGATGGTGCGCGCGGTGTTTGCCTGTCGAATCGGAATCATCGCGCTGCTCGCAATAGCGGCCTCGGTCGCCCTTCTGAGCCTGCTCCTCACCGGCCGCGGTTATCAGATCGCGACCCTCGTGACCTGTACCGTGGCGCTGATCGCGTTCGCGATCTACGCCGTGCTCGGACTCGAAGCACGTCTGTACGCGCACCGTGCATTCGTCCACCGTCTCTGGATCGTGTCGGAGCGCTATCGATCGCTGCTGGCGGAAGTGCAGGATGGCAAAGTGGACGGCACGGCGCTCCTGCAGCGCCGCGACGAGCTGATTCGCGACGTGCACGCGATCTACGAGTTCGGGTTCGGCGCCGATCAGGCTGGCCACGAGAGCGTGCGGCTCCAGGCCTTGCCCGACAAGCGGGCGGCCTGACCCGGAGCAGCGCGGAGCAGGAATGCAGAGAGGATGGGCACCTCGTCTGCAATCCTGCAATCGCGTCTGGTGCGATATTCCTAGCGGTGGACCGAATCGGTCGGCAGCGGCGGCGTGCTCGCGGGCGGCACGCGATGATGCGTCGCCTGCTCAAACGCGTAGGCATAGCCGATCAGCTTTGGCTCGCTGAACGCCGGTCCCGAGAACGTCACACCGTACGGCTGGAGTTGCGGGACGAATCCCGCCGGATAGGCCGGTCCCGGTGGCACCGTCAGCGACGGGTCGTTGGTCACGAATCCACCCGGGACGACGATGCTTGGATAGCCCGCTCGCGCGGCGATGTTCGCGCCGCGGTTCGCCGGGAACAGGATCGCATCGAAGTCGCGGTAGACGACATCGAGGCCGTTCGTCCTCGACAGCAGCAGGTCCTTCGCACGATCGGCCTGGTAGCGAATCGTATCGCCGCTGCCAGGCGACGTGTCCATCAGGTTCGACGAGATCGCCAGATCCTGAGCGTACTTGAGCGTGATCGGATGCGCCGCGTTGTAGGCAACCACTTCGGCGATGTTGTGCACCGGTGCCGCGGCGCCGAGGCTGGCCAGATACGCGTTCAGGTCCCGCTTGAACCCGTACAGGAGCACGGTTGAACACGGGGCGCCCGTGAAAGGCGGACCCGGCGGCGGACCGCATCCGGGAAAGGCGTTCAACGCCGCCTGGTCCGGGATGTCGAACGGGTCTTCGACGACTGCTCCTTCCGAGCGCAGGACGGCGATCGCGTTGTTCATCACCGCGATCTGGGACGGCGTCAAGTTGACGGTGCCGGCAGCATTCGTCCAGTAGGAAAAGTGCGGCACGGCAATGCGTGCGCCCCTGAGCGCGTGCTTGTCGAGGAACTGCGTGTAGTCGCTGAAGCAGTTTCCCGGCGTGAGGCAGGCATTCGTTGCGGGATCAGCTGGATCGTATCCCGCGATGACGCCAAGAACTCTGGCCGCATCCTCGACCGTTCGTGCCAGCGGCCCCGCCGTATCCTGATCGGCTGTGATCGGGATGATGCCGTCGCGGCTCACGAGCCCCACCGTCGGCTTGATGCCGACCAGCAGATTCTGCGTGCCGGGGCTGAGAATCGACCCCGATGTCTCCGTCCCAATCGCGACTGTCGCCAGGTTCGCGCTGACGGCAATGCCCGGACCGGAACTCGAACCGCCAGGCGACATGACCGGCCGACCGTCATTCAACGGCCTTCCCAACGCATCGAGAGCCGAACGCGGATCGGTGCGCGGATCGAACGGGTTGAACCCGTAGCCGACCAGCGGACCACCTCCGAGGACGAACCGCAGCTCGGAGTCGTAGCCCGCGGGCATCCCGTTGGTCAGAAAGTTCGCATACTCGGTGAGCGACGCCTTGCCCATGATGATGGCGCCGGCGACCCGCAGCTTCTGCGCGATGAACGCATCATCGGGCGGCACCGATCCGTGCAGCGCGTTCGATCCAGCCGTCGTCGGCATGTCGAACGTGTCGATGTTGTCCTTGAGGAGGATCGGAACACCGTCGAGCGGAATGCGCGCGATGCCGTGATGCCGCGCGCTGTCCGCCGCGCGCGCCGCGCTCACGGCCTGCGTGTTCACGTGCAGATAGGAATTCAGGTGCGGGCCGCCCTGGTCGTATGCCGCCACACGCTTCATGTACATCTGCACCAGCTGCTCGGTGCTGACGAGACCGGTCTGCACCGCCTTCTGGATTGTGGCGATGTTCGTCTCCACCAGCTCGAACCGTGCCGATCCCGCGCCGCCCGGGTTGGCGATAACCGGAGCGCCGACGACGCCGACGACGACGAGTGCTAAGGCGACCGTGCAGGCTCGAACGAACAGCGTGACGCGTCTCATGCAGCCCTCCTTTGCGTAAAGAGCCCCGGGCAGGGCCGCGAGCCTAGCAGCGGTGTTTGTCGGCGGCAAGCTCAGCTGCGCGATTGGGATGCGACGCTGTGCGTTACCATTGCGATCGTCGGTGGCTTCGATACTCAGACGACAATCTGCCGCGTAAAGCGTGGCTCGGACATTGAGCGTGTCAACACTGAAACTTGGGATCTGGGCAGCATTGTTTTTTGCGTCCGTGTACTTCGTGTACGTCCAATACGAAGGTGGCGCCGTCCCGCTTGCGATCGGACCGCTATTGCTCTCGCTCGGCATGATCTGCTGGCAAGTGCGAGAGTCAGTGACGAGAACGACGCTACGGCACGGGCTCGCCGTCGCATTCTGGGGACTCGTGGCGAGCAGCCTTGCCGTGTCCTTGTACTTCAACGTCTTGTTGAGCCGGCGACACTAACCACCGACCTTCCTTGCTAGGATGAGGGGCAGCGTCATGCACCTCCGAGCCATGCTCATCGCCGTCGCCGCCGGCGCGCTCTGCGCCGGGTTCGCGACCGTCCTGACCGCGCAATCCGCCACGGGGACGATTCGCGTCGAGGTGACCGACAGTTCGGGCGCGAAGATGCCCGGCGTCGCGGTGACGGCCACGACCGCAAGCGGTCAAATTCCGGCCAGGGGCGTCACCGACAAAACCGGCACCTACGTCCTCCGCGGCGTTCCGGTGGGGCCGGTGTTCGTCCGATTCCGTCTCGACGGATTCTCCGGTGCGCTCGCAGGCGTGACCGTTGAGGCCGGCGTCGAAGCGCACGTCGCGCAGCAGCTCGAAGTGGCACCCCTGGCCGAGACGGTGATCGTTCAGGCGCCGCTACCGCCCGAACCGCCCAAGCCGCCGCCACCGCCACCAGCTCCGACGACTCCTGCCGGTCCTCTGTTGAAACCGGTCCCGGACCACGATCGTGACTCCGTCTGCGGTCCGGCAAAGCCGAGCCCCGCAACGGAGCCGCTCGGCACGATCAAATCGACGCGCGATGTCGCCGAGGGCGGCCTCTACACGATCGGCAGGCAGCTGACGATCGACGGCGGAACGCTCACCGGACTCGAGGTGGGCCAGAACCTTGTCGTCCGCCGATACTTCCGCGTACGGCGCCTCGCCGGCTCGGACACGACCGGCGAGCACACGGCTGGACTGGTGCAGGTGGTTTCGGTCACCGAGCGAACCTCGGTCGCGACCGTGATCTATGCGTGCGACTCGTTGCGGAGCGGCGACTTTCTCGCGGCGTTCAGGCCTGAATCGGTCCGCCCGCCCGAGCCGCGCGGTGTGCCTGACTACGACGGTGCGGCCCGCATCCTGTTCGCCGATGACGCGCAGACATTGGGCACGCCGCAGAAACTGATGGTGATCGATCGCGGCAGCTCGCAGGGAATCCGCGTCGGGCAGCGCTGCACGCTCTTTCGGCGCCAGCACACGGGCAAGCCCGAGATCACCGGCGACGCCATCGTGGTTGCCGTGCGGCTCGACTCGGCAACCATCCGCATCGAGCGGGTCACGGAGACGATTTCAGCTGGCGACCTCGCCGCGCCACAGAGCCCGTCGCCGGCCTCAGGCCGCTGAAGCGCTCCATCACCGATCGCCTTCAAGAGAGACCATCGCCGACGCCAGCACGCGCCGGCTTCGGCGTTCCTGGGCGAACGCCACGACTTTCACATGACCTCGCCGCCATTGTTTGGCGATCTCAATCGTCGCGTGAGCGGAGTACTCGGGCGCCGTCACCGGACCGAGGATCTGCATGGTGTGAACGACCGCGGCGTGCGTCAGCGTATGTCCCTGATTCTCGCCGCGCTTGACCTCCGTCCGCAGCCCATCCTCCGTCGCAGCGACCACGAGGTCGGCAGTGTCGCCGGTGGACGAAGGCAGCTGCGCGATCTCGATTTGCAGACCGACTTTGTCGCCGCCGCGAGATTGCGGATCGATCTGCAAACGAATCACGCCGTGGGGAAGCGCAATGGCTTTCTCGATGGCGCGCCGCGCCTCGTTGATGTCGCTGCCCACGAATCCGGCGCCGCCGTCGATCACCATTTCCGGCGTGTAAATTTCTTCCCCTTTCGCGCGGTCCGCGTACTGCTGCTGCCGCTTGGTGAATGACGCCGACGCAAAGCGATCCTTCCAGCCGGACTGATCCCAGTAGTCGACGTGCTCGCCGAGGCCGATCAGCAGCGCGCCGCTCGCGGGCTGCGCCGCCAGCATCTTGTCGAGCAGCACGTCCGCCGGCGGACAGCTCGAACAGCCTTCGGCCGTGAACAGCTCCACGAGAATCGGCACGGCCGCGCCCGGTTCAGGCGCGGCCGTCACTTGCGAATGACCCCATGACAGCGCGACGAGCGTCGCGACGGCGACGAACCAACGCACGCGATCGGCCCTCATCCAGATTGTCATCATGACTACCACGTGACCCGCAGGCCGAGCTGAAGAACGCGCGGCGCGAGCACCGCCTGAATGTTGTTCGCGATGGCGGAGTTCTGCGTGCCGCGCTGCGCCTGTACCGTGTTGGCGTTGAACACGTTGAACAGCACCGCCGACGGGATCCAGCGCATGGTCCCGACCCGAATCGGCCGTTCCAGCTTCAGATCGAGATTCTGATAGTTCGGCAAGCGACTCTCGCCGACGTTGTCGAGCAGCACCGAGATGATGCCTGCACCGTTGGCGCGGGACGGCGACTGAATGAACCGTTCGTAGGGATAGCCCTGACGCGCGTTGTAGAAGCCCGACACATTCAGCTCGAACGGCATCTGCACCATACCGCTCACCTTGTAGAGCCATTTGGCGTTGAGGAACACGTTGCCGATGCCGCTCCCGGCCGTCACCGGATCGTACTGAGCCCCGTTGCGCTGCGCACGATTGGTCGGGTCTTCGCCAAGCAGGTTCGTGACGGTGAGGCCGTTGGCCGAGTCGCCGGGCCATCCGTTCATGTTCACGACCGCGCTGTTGTACGCAAAGCTGGTGTTCATCAGCCAGCGATGCGAGAGACGTTTACGTCCCGTGATCTCCACGCCGTTGTACGCGCGGTTGTACTGATCGCTCGTGTAGTTGGTCAGGTTCGAGACGGTGCGAATCTGCACGGCCGGCTGGTAGTACGTCACCGTCGGGCACGATGCGCCAGCCGGGCACCCGGTGGCATCGAACTGGACGGGCGACCAGTCTGACGGACTGAGGCCGAGCGTGTCGAAGAACTGAAAGCCGGTGTAGCGGCGCCAGATGTAGTTGGCGCCGACGGCGAATCCCGCGCCGATTTCGCGATCGAATCCGGCGATCACCTCGTCGGTCCGATCGTTCTTCAAGTGCGGGTCGACCGTGTTCGCCGTCGTCGGCGAGCCGGGATTGGCGGGATCCCAGTTTCCGGTCTCGGCCAGGAAGTTCGCCGGGTTGCCGTTCGGAATGGCGATTTCGTTCGACTGGACGAAGCCATCGTGATTGGCATCGACCCAGGGGTAGCGCACGGTGACGGTAGTGAGCGGGTTGACCTGGCTCGCGACGCCGCCGTTTCCCACCTGTCCCCAGTACATTGCGTAGTTCGCGTTGATCTTCATCTTCCCGTCACCCGTCAGGTCGTAGGTGACGCCCAGCCTCGGCGAGAAGTTGTTGAACACGACGCCGGGATCGGTTCCCGCGAAGTTGACGGCGGGCAGCAAGGCCGGCACGAGCGGGCTCGCCGTGACACTGGATGCGAGTGCTTGATCGTGATTGCGATCGTA
>DASSGK010000320.1:0-2763 GCA_035693505.1 Vicinamibacterales bacterium | reverse complement strand
TGAGCGACCGCGTCGCGGCGATGCCCGCGGCCAGGCCGATCCCGAGTCCGGCGACGATCAGTTTCAGACCGGAACCGAACACCATCCACTGAACGCGCCGCGCATTCGCGCCCAACGCGAGCCTGATGCCGATTTCCGACTGGCGCTGGCTGACGGCGTAGGACATCACGCCGTAGATGCCGATGGCCGCGAGGAGCAACGCCAGCGCGGCGAACGCGGTCAACAGCGTCGAGCTGAATCGCTCGCGCGAGACCGCGCGATCCATCCACTGCTCCATCGTGCGGACGTCCGACACCGGCTGATCTTTGTCAATCGTCTGGACGACGCGTTCGATCGCGCCGGCCAGCGCGAGTGGATTCGAGGCGGTCCGGACCGTCAACGTCATCGCGTTGTAAGGCAGTTGCGGGTGCGGCCAGTACGAGGTCGGTCCGGCGCCTGGTCCGGTGAGATCGCCATACCGCACGTCGGCGACGACGCCGACGATCTCGGTTGGAACGACGGGATCGTTCATCGCGATGCGGATGCGCTGGCCGATGGGTTCCTGGCCCGCGAAGTGCTGCCGCGCAAGCGCTTCGTTGATGATGACGACATTCGATCGCTCGCGCTGCTCACGTTCGGTGAACCAGCGTCCGCGCCGCAGTGCGATGTGCATGGCATCGAAGTAACCCTGGTCGACGACGCGCACGGCCGTGCCGAACCCCTGACCCGGCGGAGGCAGCGGTCGCCCTTCGATGGTCATGTCCGTTGCGGCGCCGAGATCGGCGAACGGGAGGAAGCTGACGACGCCCGCCGATTCCACACCCGGAAGTGCCCGCACGCCGCGGGTCACCGCATCGAAGAATCGCGTCGTGCTGCCCGGCGCCGTGAGGGTTCGCTGAAACGGGACTGTCATGCGCATCGTGAGCACGTTGTGGGCGTCGAATCCGGTGTCGATGCGCTGCAGGTTCTCGAAGCTTCGCAGCATGAGCCCGGCGCCGAGCAGGAGCACGACGGCAAGCGCCAGCTCCGAGACGACGAGCGCGTGACGGAGACGGCGTCGACGAACATCGGTCCCGATTTGACGGATGCCGCTCTTGAGCGCGCCGAAGTCGGCGCGCGAACTCTCGAACGCCGGCGCGAACCCGGCGAACACCGCCGTGACAACGGAGACGATGGCGGTGTAGGCCAGCACGGGATAACTCAGGCCGACACGTCCGAGACCGCTGATGTCGATCGGGCTGAGCGCGAGCAGTGCCTGCAGCGTCCAGTGGGCGACCGCGACGCCTGCCACGCCGCCGAGCGCGCACAGCAGCAGCGTCTCTGTGAGCAGCTGTCGCATCACTCGGCCCCGTCCCGCGCCGATTGCGCTTCGCACCGCGATTTCCTGCTGCCGCCTCGCGCCTCGGGCGAGGAGCAGGTTCGCGACGTTGACGCACGCGATCAGCAGCACGAATGTCACGGCGCCCGCGAGCACGAGCAGCGCGGGCTTGACCTCGCCAGCCAGTTCGTCCCGCAGCGGAACGACTTTCGTCGTCCATCCCGAGTTGAAGTTAGGGTAATCCGACTTGTAGCCCTCGGCGATCGTCGCCATCTGCGCGCGAGCTTCCTGGATCGACACACCAGACTTGAGCCGTCCGACAACCGAGAGGAATCGCCCACGCTGAATGTCTCCCGTCAGTGCGAGCGGCGTCCACAGGTCCGGCGGCTTGATGCCGTTGCCGTTGCGATACGTGAGCCGCATGTCCGGCGGCATGACGCCGATGACCGTGACAGGCCGGCCGTCGAGCTGAATCGACTTTCCGACAATCGTCGGATCTTCACCGAGGCGCGTGCTCCACAGCGCGTGGCTGACGACCGTGACAGACGAGCCGGGACGATTCGATTCGTCGGTCGAGAACGTGCGGCCCATCAGCGGCGCCACACCGAGTGTTTCGAAGAAGCCGTCGGTCGCAGCCTGGACCGACAGCTCGATCGGTTGTGCGACGCCGGTCAGGTTGGTGCGCAGGCCGAGAAACGCACCGAACCTCTCGAACTTGTCCGCGCGTTCGCGCCACCGCAGGTAGTTGACGGGGCTGACGGGGTTCGCAAACGTCGGCCGCCGTGCGTTCTGTTCCCATACGGCGACCAGCCGTTGCGGTTCTTTGAACGGCAGCCGCTCGATGAGCACGGCGTTGATGACGCTGAAGATCGCCGTGTTCGCGCCGATGCCGAGCGCGAGCGTCGCGATGGCGACCACACTGAATCCCGGCGTCTTCACCAGCATCCGCAGCGCATAGCGAAAGTCCTGCATCGTCTTCTCCACAAAAGGAAGGCTTTGAAGCTCGCGGTACGATTCGGCCGTCTGCGCAACGCCGCCAAGCGCCGCTATCGCGGCGCGCCGCGCTTCGTCTGGCGTCATGCCGGCGCGCACGTTGTCGTCGATGTGCGCGAGCAGATGTGCGTGCAGTTCGGCGGACAGCTCGGCGTCGCGTGAACGCCGCCCGAAAACGCTGAAAAGCCGAACGAAAAACCGGCGGGCGCGCATCGGTCTATTCCATCCGCAGCGCGACGATGGGATCGACGCGTGTCGCACGCCATGCGGGCAAGAGACTGGCGACGAGTGCAACCAGCGCGAGCGAAACGATCGCGCCGCCGAAGCTGGTGATGTCGGTCGGCTTGATTTCGAAAAGCAGTCCGGCGATGGTCTCGGTCAGGGCGACCGCACCAGCCAGACCAATCGCCAGCCCGAGTCCCATCAGGGTCAAGGCGCGCCTGAGCACTAACCACATCACATCGAACGTCGTC
>DASSGK010000319.1:0-3933 GCA_035693505.1 Vicinamibacterales bacterium | reverse complement strand
GCCGGTATCCTTGAGCAGCCGCTCGGCGCCGTAGACCGCCTGGTCGGCGCGGTTGCGGACCTCGATCTCTTCCTTCCGCTTCTTGTCCTCGTCCGCATGGGCCTCGGCTTCCTTCATCATGCGGTCGACTTCGTCCTTCGCCAGGCCGCTCGACGCGGTGATCGTGATCTTCTGTTCCTTCCCCGTCCCGAGATCCTTGGCCGAGACGTTGGCGATGCCGTTGGCGTCGATGTCGAACGTGACTTCAATCTGCGGGACGCCGCGCGGCGCCGGCGGCAATCCGACGAGATGGAACTTGCCCAGCGTCCGGTTGTCGCGCGCCAGGGAGCGCTCGCCCTGGAGCACGTGCACTTCGACGCTCGTCTGGTTGTCCGAGGCGGTCGAGAAGATTTCGCTCTTGCGCGTCGGAATCGTCGTATTGCGCGGGATCAGCGTCGTCATCACGCCGCCCATCGTTTCGATGCCGAGCGAAAGCGGCGTCACGTCGAGCAGCAGCAGGTCCTTGACCTCGCCCGCCAGCACACCGGCCTGGACCGCCGCGCCGATGGCCACCACTTCGTCGGGGTTCACTCCTTTGTGCGGTTCGCGGTTGAACAGCTCCTTGACGATCGTCTGCACTTTCGGAATACGCGTCGATCCGCCGACGAGCACGACCTCGTCGATCTTGGAAGGATCGAGCCCCGCGTCGGCGAGCGCCTGTTTCGTCGGTCCGACCGTGCGCTGCAGCAAGTCCTCGACGAGCTGCTCGAACTTCGCCCTCGTCAGCTTCATCTGCAGGTGCTTCGGGCCGCTGGCGTCGGCGGTGATGAACGGCAGGTTGATGTCCGTCTCCATCACGGTGGAGAGCTCCATCTTCGCCTTCTCAGCAGACTCCTTCAGACGCTGCAGCGCCATCCGGTCCTTGCCGAGATCGATGCCTTCCGATTTCTTGAACTCCGCGATGATCCAGTCGATGATGCGCTGATCGAGGTTGTCGCCGCCGAGGTGAGTGTCGCCGTTGGTCGCCTTCACTTCGACAACGCCTTCGCCCACTTCCAGGATCGAGATGTCGAACGTGCCGCCGCCGAAGTCGTACACGGCGATCGTTTCGTCCTTCTTCTTGTCGAGCCCGTAGGCCAATGCCGCCGCCGTCGGTTCGTTGACGATGCGCATCACCTCGAGGCCGGCGATCTGTCCGGCATCCTTGGTCGCCTGGCGCTGCGCGTCGTTGAAGTAGGCCGGGACCGTGATGACCGCCTTGCTGACCGACTGACCGAGATACTCCTCGGCGGCCTGCTTCAGCTTCTGCAGAATCATCGCGGAGATCTCGGGCGGCGAATATTCCTTGCCCTGCGCGTTCACACGCGCATCGCCGTTGCTGGCGCGTACCACCTGGTACGGGACCATCTTCATTTCCTCATTGACCTCGTCGAACTTCCGGCCCATGAAGCGCTTGATGGAAAACACCGTGTTCTCGGGGTTGGTGACAGCCTGACGCTTCGCGACCTGCCCCACGAGCCGCTCGCCCGCTTTGGTGAAGGCCACAACCGACGGCGTCAAACGCCCGCCTTCCGGGTTCGTGATCACCACGGGTTCGCCGCCTTCCATGACCGCGACGACGGAGTTGGTGGTGCCGAGATCGATGCCGATGATTTTGCTCATGCGATACCTCTACGCTGTGCTGATAATCCTCTTAGTATAAAAGTTGAGTGACTCGCTGTAAATCTCGGCGGAGCGATTTCGCGCTAAGTCGCATGCTATAGTGTAGTTGCGGTCTATTTCCTTGGCCCACGTAGTCGTCAAAGTTGCACGCAACGCCGGGCTGGTGGCGTTGTTCATCGTCGCCGCGATGCTCGGCATCCTGAGCGGCGTCATGTTCGCCTACGCCGGCGACCTGCCACAGGTATCCGCGCTCGACAACTATTCCCCCAGCACCATCACGCGCATCTACGCCAGCGGCGGCCAGACCATCGGCGAATTTGCGACGCAACGGCGCGTGGTGGTGGGCTACGACGAGATCAACCCGCTGCTCCGGCAGGCGATCATCGCGACCGAGGATGCCGAATTCGACCGCCACTTCGGCGTCAACGTCTGGCGCATCTTCGTCGCGGCGGCCACCGACATCATCGAGCGGCGGCGCGCGCAGGGCGCGAGCACGCTGACGCAGCAGCTCGCGCGGAACCTGAAGGAGCAGTTCGGCCTCAACAACGAAAAATCGTTCGAGCGGAAGATCCGCGAGGCGATTCTCGCGATTCAGATCGAGAAGCGCTACACGAAGAAAGAGATCTTCACGATCTACTGCAACCAGATGTACCTGGGTCACGGCGCGTACGGCGTCGAGGCCGCGTCGCGGTTGTACTTCCAGAAGTCGAACAAGCAGCTCAATCTCGAAGAGGCGGCGCTGATTGCCGGCATCTTCCAGACGCCCGAGCGCCAGAGCCCCTTCGTCGACATGAAACGGGCGACCAGCCGCCGCAACGTCGTGCTGCAGCGCATGGCGGAGGAACGCTACATCACGCAGGCCGAAGCTGACGCGGCCAAGCAGCGGCCGATCGTCACGCGCGGGCAGCCGAATCAGCCCCCGGGGATTGCTCCCTACTTCGTCGAAGAGGTGCGCAAACACCTCGAGAAGCAGTACGGCGCAAAAGTCCTATACGAGAACGGGCTGAACGTCACGACGACGCTCGACGCCAGGTTGCAGGATCTGGCGAACAAGGCCCTCGAGCGCGGCCTCCGGGCGTACGACAAGCGCCACGGATGGCGCCGTCCGCTTCGCAACGTGATCGAGGAGCGCCATACCGTCGACGGATTCAAGTCCGAGCGCTGGACGCGGGCGCTTGCGCCCGGCGACATCGTGCCGGCCGTGGTCGTGACGGCGCCGAAGACGGGCGCCGCGCGGCTGCGCATCGGCAGCGTCCACGCCGATCTCGACAAGGCCGGCTACGCCTGGACGCGCAAGGTGTCGGCCGCGGATCTCTTCAAGCCGGGTGACCTGGTCGACGTGGCGATCGTGAAGGTGGACGCCGCGACCGGGACGCCGACCGTCACGCTGGAGCAATCGCCGCTGGCGGAGGGCGCGATCCTCGCGATCGACAACCACACGGGCCAGATCAAGGCGATGGTGGGCGGGTGGAGTTTCACCCGCAGCAAGTTCAATCGATCGGTGCAGGCCTACCGGCAGCTCGGGTCGACCTTCAAGCCGATCGTGTACACGGCGGCCATCGATCGCGGCTTCACGCCGTCCTCGATCATCGTCGATGCGCCGGTGAGCTATTCGAGCGGCAACGGCCAGATCTACAGCCCGAAGAACTACGATCACGAGTTCCTGGGGCCCGTCACGCTGCGCTATGCGCTGGAGGAATCGCGCAACATCCCGGCGATCAAGATCATGGACACGCTGGGTCCGAAGAACGTGATCGAATTCGCCAAGCGCTTCGGGTTCGAAGAGGATTTCCCGCCCTACCTCCCGATCGCGCTCGGCGCCGGCGACGCCACGCTGCTCGACATCACGAGCGCGTATACGACCTTCCCGAACCAGGGCGTGCGGATGAAGCCGTTCTCGGTGCTCAACGTGAAGGACCGCGACGGCAACCTGCTCGAGGAGAATCGCGCCGAGCCGAACGACGTGATCCGCGCAGACACCGCGTTCGTGATGACGAACATGCTGCGAGGCGTGCTGAGCCCGCGCGGAACGGGCGCGCGCGCGACGGCCCTCGCCGCGTCGTGGCCGCTCGCGGGCAAGACGGGAACGGTCGACGACAACACCGACGCGTGGTTCATCGGCTTCGACCCGGACATCACGGTCGGCGTGTGGCTTGGTTTCGACGACAAGCGCAAATCGCTCGGCAGCGCGGAGCAGGGAGCCTTCGCGGCGCTCCCCATCTGGATGGACTTCATGAAGAACTACATCGACGGACGTTCCGACAAGGACGATCCGCCGGAGTTCGCCGCGCC